>JAWBZL010000011.1:0-32350 GCA_038866255.1 Archaeoglobaceae archaeon | reverse complement strand
GATGAGATGGTCAACAAGATGCCTTGCATGTGCTGTGTGCGCAGAGGCGCCAATACAACAGGCGATCGTTACAAGCCTCGCTTTTGCAGTTCTTAAATCAATTCCGCAAGCGCCCTTCTTGTTATGGGAAAGATCGCATGGACCCATGGTGCAAAGATTGCAGAAATCTTGCATTGGTGCATAAAATGGTTCGTAGCGTTCAAGCAACTTGTGATCCCATTTTCTAAGCTCTATAATCCCCGGTTTAGGTGTTGGTCCTAAAGTTTCCCATTCCTCTTCTTCTTCCGCTATTTCACCTATTTTTATGCTTACATTTTTTAGCTCGTCAACAAAAATCCCCTTCTTTATCTCGAACATACTTCCACCTATTAAAAATCGACGTAGAACCTAATAAAACCCGCTCGCTTTTTCTATATTAAAAAAATATGAATTAATATTACTTTATGTTACTACTCCTCTTCCTCTTTAGCAAGAACTAACTGCGATGCTATGCCTATTACTCCGAGAACAAGCCATAAAAGGAAGAGAAGGGGTGAAGAAAAGGCAACTGAGAGTAGAATTTTGGGATCTACTGCAAATAAAATGTAAAGATCTCCTGTTATTACGAGATAAGTGGCGAGAACAATCGCGGTTGAACCGAGAAAGGCGGTTATAAGTATAACAAGAAACTTCTCAAGAAAAAGTATCAAAATCCCGAAAAAACCAGCTAATGAATATGCGTAAATAAACTTCCCGGGCAACAAGGAGTCTGAAAGCATGTATCCAGCCAAAGCACCTGTGATAAATAGACCAGCTCTATATATTTTCCAGAAAACGATAGCAAAAATCACTCCCATGATAAAGGGTAGAAACGGGACTTCAATGTATGGAGAAAAGTAGTGGCTGAGGATGAAACCTATGATGAAGCCTATAAAGGCAGTGTAGAACTTGAAAATTCTGTATCCTGCAAAGCATAGCAGTAAACCTATTGCAACCAGAACAACCACTGCGATGTGGGGCGTTAAAAATTTTGATATTTCCTGTAACATAGTGTATCAATCTTATGGCGACATATAAAAATTTCTATACTCTTTCTCCAACATATTTCTCTATTGTCTCTATCAGCTTTTTTCTTGTAAAAGGTTTCTCAAGCACTTCTTTAGCTCCAGCTTCAAGTAAACCTTTGCTCTTGCTTAGGTAGTAGGCAGTAATGCCTATTACAGGCGTATTTGGGTCGATTTTAAGGATCTCCTTTGTCGATTCAATACCATCCATCACTGGCATCAAAATGTCGGTCACAACGATGTCTGGCTTCACTTTCTTAAAAATCTCGACGAGTTCTTTACCATTTGTAGCTGTAAGAACTTCGTATTTATCTTTTAACATCATCTCAAGCGCTTCGAGCAAAGCTAAGTCATCTTCCGCAACAAGAACTTTCTTTTTTTGCATGCAAAATTTTAATGTTTGAATTTATAACTTTTCCGAAGTATTCTTTGCGCATCTCTGTCAATTCAATATCTTTTAGACAAAAGCCTTAAATTTGAGATTTTTTTATCTTTAGTATGGACTGGAAAGCAGTAGTGGATGAGTTTCCGGCTGCGATAGTGGTAATAAATGCCAGAGGCAGAATTGTTTATTTGAATAAGATTCTTGCAGAAAGGAGCGGATTGAGTTATGAAGAGATGATAACAGCTCCTCACAATTATTTTCACGAGGAAGACTATCCAAAACTTGTAGATCTTGTTGTGAGAACTTTCTTGGAGAAAAGAAAAAATCCAGATCCCGCGTTGCTTGTTCGAGCATTTGATAGGTGGAAAAGGGTCTCATGGCTGGAAGCAAGAACAAGATATGCAGAAATCGATGGAAAGCCTTACTGTCTTCTCGCCTACACTGATGTGTCGGAAAGAGTTGCGTTGCAGAAAAAAGTTGAGGAGTTGAACGAATATCTTCGTTTTCTCAACAGCATGCTTCGGCATGATATACTCAATATTTTCACCAGAATATACCCTCTTGCAGAACTTCTTGAAGAGAGATTTGATTTGAAAATTCTGCAAAGAATAAAGGATGCAATTAGCAAAGGTGTTGAACTTGTGAACAAAATGAGAGAACTCGAGTCATCGCTTGAACTTGTTAGAGAGAGCTATGATCTAAGAAAAGTCATTCTTGAAGTTTCCAAGGGATACGGAGTAAAAGTGGTGATAGAAGGCAATTCAAAAGTAATGGCAAATTCCGGAATCTATAGTGTTTTTGAAAATCTAATCAGCAATTCACTGAAGCATGGCGAGGCAAGTGAGATAAAGGTTAAAATTACAAGCAACGACAAAGTTGAGGTTCTTTTCACCGACAACGGTAAAGGCATTCCAGAAGAATTCGCTAACAAGATCTTCACGAAAGGCTTCTCAACAAAAGGCACTGGACTTGGGCTTTACATTGTGAAGAAGTTAATGGAGAGCTACGATGGTAGCATTGAACTTATTGATCCGAAAAAAGCTACTTTTTTGCTCAGATTTCCAAAAATCTCAGAACAAATAATCGGAGAGCAGCAAAGCGATAGTAAAGATTATGCCAGTATAGGATAAAAGAAAAAGAGAGCTGAAAAAGTCAAATAGCCCATTGTAAGATAGGCTCAGGAGTTTTATTGCTGGTAGAATAACTGGAAAAACAATGGGGAATAAAATCGCTGGCAAAAGCATCTCTCTTCCTCTTGCAAAAACAGAAATTGGGGATAGAAGAGTTATTGCAGTTGATATTGGGAAAGAAGCGATTAAAAGAGAGAGAAAGATTAGAGAAAAATTCCCGTGTAAATTGAACAGTGCATAACAAGCTGGCGTAATTATGGAGAGAAGTGAGAGAACAATCAAGAAATTTGAGAAAATCTTTGCAACTATTATTTCCTGCGCGCTGAGTGAAGCTTTTAACGCTTCAATTGTTTCGAAGTCAAATTCCCTAATTACAGTAACTGAGCACGCAAGGATCGAAGAGAAAAGAGTTACGAGAATGAGAATTTGAGCAAAGAATTTCTCCGCATCAATCGATAGGCTGAAAAGAAACGCAGTAGTTAAGGCGAATATGAGCATTTGATTTAAGCTTGCCTTACTTCTTTTCTCGACTTTAAGATCCTTTTTCACGAGTTCCAGTGTCAAAGAAGCTCGTCGCCTCATCGTAATTCTCGCCGAAGTAAATCAATTCCCCTTTCTCGAGAACTGCAAATTTCTCGCAAAAACTCACGTCTGCAAAGTTATGGGTTGAGAAGAAAATCAGCCCATCGAAATTTTTGAGCAATTTCCACACAATCTCTTTACCTTCAACATCAAGCGCGGAAAAGGGTTCATCGAGGATCAACAGCTTCGGTTTAATCATAAACGCTCTTGCAATAGCGATTCTTTGCAAATAACCTCGAGAAAGTTCTGAAACCATTGAATTCAATTTATCTTCAATTCCAAGTGCATCTATAACCCAATCCCAGTTTTTTACCCCATATACTTTTGCAAAAAACTTCAAGTTTTCTTTAACCGTTAGTTCTCTGTAGAGCATTGGATTATGCGTGACAATCCCTATTTTTCTTCTTATCTCAACGAATTTGGATGGATCTCTGCCAAAAACCGTAATCCTACCTGAATTTGGTTTCAGAATTCCTGCAATTATCTTTGCAAGCGTACTCTTACCAGCACCATTGAATCCGAGGACTGCAAGACTTTTATTAAATTCAAGGGTGACGTTTCGTAAAGCAAATTTCTCTCCAAATCTTTTGCTAATTTTTTCACAGATTATCAATCGAGAACACCTTTTGCACTCCTGTAATCGCTGCCAGTTCTCTTTAAAGCCTGTTTTAGAGCTAATGCAAAGGCTTTACAGCAGGATTCCATCATGTGATGCGAGTTTTTACCTTTAACTGCAAGATAAACGTTTAGCCCCGAGTTTCTGCATAGGGTGTCGAAAAAATGCAAAAAATCCTCCGCTTTAATAGCGGTATCTTTAAGAATCCCCTCGAAAACAAAGAATCCACGTCCACTGAAATCAAGTGCACAAATTGCAACAGATTCATCCATTGGGACGATTGCATAGCCAAATCTCTCTATCCCTTTCTTTTCAATCTCTCCAAGGCTTTTTCCAAGGCAAATCGCAACATCCTCAACGATGTGATGCAAATCTTTGCCCTTTGCCCTTACTTCAAGCTCGTAGCCAGAGATCTTTGCAATTGTTTCAAGCATGTGGTCGAAAAAATCTATTCCCGTGTTTATCTCAGTTCTCTCCGCACCAAAGGCCGCGAAAACTTCTGTTTCTTGGGTCTTTCTACTGACTTTTTTCATGACTCAAGTTTAAGCGCGGACTCTAATTTAATCTTTCCCATGTATAATGCAGAGCCGAGGATTGCCCCTCTTGCTCCGAGGTTTTTAACGAACTCGATGTCCTGTAAAGAAGTAATTCCACCAGCAACATGAAATGGACGTTTTAATTCCCTGAGAAACTCTATTTTTTCCCTCTCTATCCCTTTCGCAAGTCCCTCGACATCGATGTTTGTGTATAGAAAGAATACCTCGCAATCCTCATATAGTCTTGCGAATTCTAATGGCTCGAGTGCAGTTCTCTCTTTCCAACCTCTAACAGCTACTTTTCCTTCTTTAGCATCTATTGCAATCATTACTCGATTTTCCCATTTTTTTGCAAAATCCCTAACATCTTTGACCCTTTCAACTGCAAGTGTTCCAAAAATTACTCTCTCTGCTCCGAGATTTAGCAATCTTTCCGCAGTTTCAAAATCCCTAATTCCCCCACCAACCTGAACCTCAACTCCAAGGGAAATTATCTCGGAAATTATTTTTTCGTGTTTAAGCTTACCTCCAAAAGCTCCATCCAAGTCAATTACATGCAAAACTTTCGCACCTTTCTCAACCCATTGCTTCGCAATTTTCAAAGGTCTCTCTGCAACAAATAACACTTCATTCTCCTTTCCCTGTCTAAGCCTCACAACTTTTCCGTTCTTCAAATCAACCGCGGGGATAACCCTAAACATTTATTTCTGCGAGGAGTTTATTAAAGCTCTCCGCCTTACTTTTCAAAATCTCAAGCGCTTTAATGAGAATTTTCTTTGCAGGCATGGCACCAGTTGATTCTGCTATGAACAGAAAATCGTTTGTCTCAATCACTCGCAAAGCTTTCGGCTCACAGACCTTTACACATTCCATGCAAAGCGAGCATTCAAGGGGATTTGCAACAATTTTACCTTTTAATTTGAAAACTTCTCTCGGACAAGCTTTTATGCACTCTTTGCACACATTGCAGTTTTCCATAATTTCTATTTTTGGAATTATTCTGTAAAAGCATGCAGACACTGGCTGGAACTTGGAGTGTTCTCTTCCTGTCCCAAGTCTTGCTACTGCTTCAATCATCAACTGTTGTCCAGTAAAAAGCTCCAGTACAGGAATATCGGAGTAAGCAAAGTGTATTTCAGGGTCGTCACTTACAAAGTCCCCTGAGTATACAACCTTTGGCCCTTCAACGTTCAACCTAAAGGAAACCTGACAGTTTGGACACCCAACACCGCCGCAAGTGCAATCCTTTTGCATGTTAAACTTCTCCAAGGTTTTTATTGGGAGCATTGCAAGTCTGTGTGCAATCACTTCGTCGTAGAAATAGCTGGAGTTCACGTAGAAATCCACGTAATCAACTGCCAGCACTGGGACAAGTGCCTTCATCGCCCTTCTTATAGAATTTGCCAATGCCGGTGAAGCATTGCGGAGAATAAAAACGATTTTACTTTCTTCTTCGCTTAAAAATTCAATCTCCGGCATTAGACTCTCCTACCCCTCTTTCCTCCAGGTGGACGGCAGGTGTCATGAGGTATTGGAGTAACATCTTCGATTCTACCAATTCTTAGTCCAGCCCTTGCCAGAGCCCTTATCGCTGCCTGCGCTCCTGGTCCTGGGATTTTTGATCTGTTTCCTCCAGGAGCTCTGACTTTTATGTGCACAGCGTTAATCCCTTTTTCCATTGCAATGCTTGCAGCCTTTAAAGCACCCTGCATTGCAGTGTATGGGTTCCCCTCATCCCTCGCAGCCTTCACAATCATCCCGCCACTTACTCTCGCAATTATCTCCGCCCCGGTGATATCGGTAATCGTGATTATCGTGTTGTTGAAGCTCGAGTATATGTGCGCAATTCCCCATCTTATCTTTTCAGGCATTCTCCTTCACCTTCAACCCAATTTTGCTTTCAAGATCTCTTAAAACGATAAAACTTGGACAAGTAACCTTTCTACCATCGACTTCAACGTGCCCATGGACTATCATCTGCCTTGCTTGCTTTATCGTTTTTGCAAGTCCTTGGCGGTAGACGATGGTTTGCAATCTTCGCTCAAGAAAGTTTTCAACAGATAGATCAAGGACATCATCCAAAGTGGCATTCTCCTTTAGAATTCCAAAATTCTGAAGTTTTCTTATTACGCTCTGAGCCTTTGCTCTGGCAAATTCACCCTCTTTTCCAGGAAGGTTGATCTTGCCAAGCAGATCCCTTGCAACTCTTCGATATTTTCTTAACAAGTTCTGAAATCGCCACAACTCTTTTTTATTTCTCAGCCCGTATTTTATAACAAGCTGCGTCTCTTTTTCAAGTCTACTTCTGTCCCACGGACGGACAGGAGATACGTAGCATTTTTTGTTTCTCTTTGGGTCCCCCATAAAATCACCTTCACTTCTTCTTTCTTATAACTCCAACAGTCCTCCCCTTCCTGCCTGTTGATCTCGTTCTCTGGCCTCGAACCTTTTTACCCTTTGCATGTCTCACGCCGCGATAGCATTTCATCCTGATCATTCTCTCAACATCGAGCATTTTTGCAAATTCTACATCCTTGGATAGCAAATGCAAATTCTGCCCAGTAACTGGATCAAAACGTCTGTTTAGCATCCAAGAGGGCATTTTTTCAATGTTCTCTTCAATTAGCTTTCTAAGACTCTCTATTTCGTCGTCACTGAGATTTCCGAGCTTTTTGTTCCCATCAATATCCGCCAAGTTGACGATACTTCTTGCCATTCTTATCCCAATACCAGGAATTCCTGTGAGAGCGTGAACTACGTTTCGATTCCCATCAAGGTCTGTGTCCGCAATTCTTACTATGTGTCTGAACATGCGATCACCGATATAAGGCAAAGTTTCTTGGCGATATTTAAATATTTTGTGACCTGATTGCATTTTTTCATGGATTTTTAGCCGGAATTTTTTGCCTCACTTCGAATTAGATATAAGCTGCGGATTTACTATGTTCATGTGCGTTCTCTCAGCTGAGGAGATAAGAGAGAGAATAGGAGAGGGACTGATAAGAGAGTTCATAGATCTTGAAACTCAACTACAGCCCAATGGATTTGACTGCACTTTGAGAGGGGTAAAAAAACTTAAATCTGCAGGAAAAATTGATTTCAGCAATGCTGAAAGGGTAATATCGGAAACCGATGAAATTGAGTTTGATGAATGGATTTTCCTTCCACAAGGGGTATACAGGATCGTTCTTAATGAGGTTGTTAAGCTTGGAAATGATATAATGGCAATTGGAAAGCCAAGATCGAGTCTTTTACGCTGCGGGGTTAGTATTGAAACCGCGGTATGGGATGCTGGTTATGAGGGGAGAAGTGAAGTTCTGGCTGTTGTGCACACGGAGCATGGAATTTGGTTGAAAAAGAACTCAAGAGTAATCCAGCTAATTTTTATAAGGCTATGTTCAAGAACCCACAGCTACAGCGGAACATACAAGTTTGAAAACCTATCGACAGACTTATAATTCCTCCTGCTTTTTTGTTTTATGCTTGAAGTTCAGCTTAGCGATTTGAAGCTAAAAAATCCGCTTATACTTGCAAGCGGTATTCTTGGTAGCTTTTCATCATCACTAAACGATATAGCAAGAGAAGTGGGGGCTGTTGTTACAAAATCCGTGGGTCTTGAAAGAAGAGAAGGTTACAGAAACCCCACGGCCATAAACTGGAGATGTGGATTGCTAAATGCAGTCGGTCTCCCATCTCCAAGCGCGGTTGAGTTTGCAGAGGAGCTAAGGAAGTTTAACAAGTCTTCTCTGCTAATCGTAAGCCTCTATGGCAAAAAACCAGAGGAATTTGCAAAAATTGCTGAAATCATCAATTTTGCAGATGCTTTTGAGCTAAATCTCAGCTGTCCCCATGTTAAGGGGGCAGGAGTTGAAATTGGGCGAGACATAGCACTTTCATACGAGATTGCGAGAAAAATGAAAGAGTCCACCGATAAACCGGTTTTTGCCAAGCTCTCTGCAATGCATGACTATATAAAACTCGCAAAAGAGCTTGAAAAAGCTGGAATTGATGGAATAGTTATTTCAAACACAATTCCGGGGATGAAAATAGATATAGTTTCAAAAAAACCCGTTTTGAGCAACATTTTTGGTGGTGTGAGTGGACAAGCAATAAAGCCAATAGCTCTGAAGTGTGTTTACGATCTTTACAAAAACGTTGAAGTTCCAATTGTTGGTTGTGGAGGTATTACGAGTTTTGAAGACGTTCTTGAATTCATCATGGCTGGAGCAAGTGCGGTTGAAATAGGCTCAGCAGTTTTTTATAGTAAAAAAATATTTTATAGTCTTAAAGAAAGTCTAATCTCATTTCTAAGAGCTGAAAAATGTGCAATCAAGGATCTTATCGGTATTGCGCATAAATGACTCAGCCAAGAATTTTCTTCAAAACTCTCAATCCTTCAGCGTAAAGTTCTTCAGCTCTTTCTTTGGTTTTGCCCTCCGCATAGATTCTTGCAATTGGTTCAGTGCCCGAGGGGCGGATGAGAATCCAGCCATCTTCGAAATCAATTCTTGCTCCATCAACGTGATTTGCCTCGGGAAACATATTTCGGAGCTCTTTAACTACTTTCTCCTTATTTCTGCACTCCACCTTTCCCTTTATTGTGTAATACCTTGGAACCTCATTTATAAGCTCACTCAATCTTTTTCCGGTCTCATCGAGTAGCTGAAGAACCTTTGCAACGCTCATACCGCCATCTCTTGCAAGCAAGTGTTCTGGAAAAATCAGTCCACCATTTCCCTCGCCACCGAACACAGCGTTTGTCTCCATCATGACCTTCGCAACTACAGGCGAGCCCACTGCGGTGTAAACAACTTCTCCCCCAACACTTTTAACTGCATCTTCAACGCATTTTGAAGATGAAACAGGAGTTACCACAATTCCTCCACCATTTTTCTCAACATAGTACTTGGCCATCAGTGCGAGCATCGCATCCTCAGAAACAAACTCGCCTTTTTCGTTGACAAAAACAGCTCTGTCCGCATCGCCATCATGGGCAACGCCAATGTCTGCTTTAAAATCCAAAACAGCATTTTTCAGAAGATCAAGTGATCTCTCCACAGGTTCCGGATTTCTCGCTGGAAATCTGCCATCCGGGTTGCAATTAATTCCATAAACTTCACATCCAAGCCTTTTTAAAATCTCCGGAGTTGTGAAACACCCAGCTCCGTTTCCGCAATCGACAACTACCCGATATTTTCTGTCGAGACTTACACTTTTAACGATTGCATCAACGTAAAGTTCAATGCAGTCATCCCGCAAGAGAGAGCCAACTTCATACCATTTCGCCCACTTGAAAGTTTTGCTCATGTAAATTCTTTCACTTTCCTCATCCATTTCTCTGAAAAACTCTGCCCCGTTTTCTTGAACAAACTTTATTCCATTGTATTCTCTCGGATTATGGCTTGCAGTCACAATTACTCCTGCAATTCTATTCTTTTTGGCATAAAATTGCAATGCGGGTGTTGGAGCTACGCCCAAATCAATTGCAGTGCTTCCTGAGGACATAATTCCGGCAAGAACAGCTGATTTGAGCATTTCGCTTGAAATCCTTGTGTCACAAGCAACAGCAATTTTTCCAGGTTTTAGGGTTGCTATAACTCTCCCAAGGTCTAAGGCCATTTCTGCAGTTAGCTCTTCGTTCGCTACCCCTCTAACACCGTTAGTGCCAAAAAGGCTCATAATTCCACCCGGAACATAACTTGGGTTGCAGTTCTGAGCTTTTTTCTAATTGTCGGCAGCTCGTATGGATAGAGCATGAGATTGTCGTTAACCAT
Organism: Archaeoglobaceae archaeon; assembly: GCA_038866255.1. Classification (GTDB taxonomy): domain Archaea; phylum Halobacteriota; class Archaeoglobi; order Archaeoglobales; family Archaeoglobaceae; genus WYZ-LMO2. The sequence goes on along the minus strand of JAWBZL010000011.1, from coordinate 22,284 downwards.
GCGATTGAATCCAAAAGCCCTTTTTATGAACTCTATGTGAAGCTTATCTCGCACGAAAACAAATCTTGCACCACCGATTTCACACATCTCAAGAATTATTGGAATTCTAAATCTCCTCCTTTCATCCTCCTCAACATGGTTTGCTATGAATTTGAGCTCCTCGGTTTCAATGTAGTATTCATTTCCGTCTTTTGCAAGAATCGCAGGGTCTTTTTCTTTTAAAAGCTCCTCAAGAGTTTTCGTAACCGCGGGCATGTGGCGATTTACAGATTCAATCATTTTGGCAATTATCCTTTCATTCATCTCAACACCTCTACTTCAATTAACCCAAAGCCAATACCAAGTGATTTTGAGGCATTTCCTTCCCTAATGCTGAATTCAAGTGTTCCAAAACTCCCTATCAAAGCCAATGGGTCTCCAATATTCACATCTTGGTAAATCCTCACCATAGGAAACTTAACGCCAAGAAGATAAAAACCTTTTGCATCTCTTACAACGTTTCCAGGAACATTTGTAATGAGATTTCCAAATCTATCCACGTGAATAACTCTGCATCTTAAAATTTTCCCTTCAAGGCTATAATTGAACAAGTTAAGTGGCTTGATCTCCTTGATTTCTCTAAAGTATCGAAATTCTTTTTTTATTAGCATTGCAGCAGCAGGGGCGAAAATGTCTCTTCCATGAAAAGTTTCTGAAAGCTCTCCAACGAGTTCTGAAATTCTTCTATCCACCTCAAAGACCTTGATTATCCCATCTTCAACTGCAGAGGGATAAGTTATGCCGTTATCGGGGGAAACAAAAAAGTGGTTTCTCGTTTTAACGGCTATTGCCCTTCTTTCTCCCCCAACTTCTGGATCGATGACAGCGACATGTATTGCGTTCTTAAAGTAACGATAAGAGTTGTAAAGTAGAAAAGCACCCTGAAGAACGTTTTGAGGTTCAACGGAATGCGTTATGTCGACTATTTTTGCTTCTGGAGCTAAACTCAAGATTACTCCCTTCATTACTCCAGGATAGAAATCTCCAAAATCTGTTAACAGAGTGACGATCATATTTTCCCGTCAACTTCTTATATTAACATTTTTTCTTCTTCTGCCAGCTCAGAAAATTTTGCTCCTATATTAGAAAAAATTGTTAAAAATTTACAAAAGACAAGCTTTTTTAATAGCTCTTAAACTTTTTTTATGTTTGAAAAGTTGAAACCACCGAGGGAAGGGGAGAAGATCGAGTATAAGAACGGCAGGCTGATCGTTCCAGAGAATCCAATAATACCATACTTCGAGGGTGACGGAATAGGCATTGATGTCGTTCCGGCTGCGATTAGAGTGCTTGATGCTTGTGTTGAGAAAATTGGAAAAGAAATCGTTTGGTTCAAGGTTTATGCTGGAGAAGAGGCTTTCAAGATCTACGGCAATTACTTGCCCGAAGATACGCTGAACGCGATAAAATACTACAGGGTTGCACTTAAAGGTCCTCTCACGACTCCTGTTAGCGGAGGCTATAGGAGTCTGAATGTTACAATAAGGCAGGTTCTTGATTTGTACGCAAACGTTCGCCCTGTTTACTATTTGAAGGGAATTCCGAGCCCAATAAAACATCCTGAGAAGGTGAACTTCGTAATATTTAGGGAGAACACAGAAGACGTATATGCGGGCATAGAATGGCAGAAGGGGAGTAAGGAGGCGTTAAAGTTGATCGAAATTCTGTCCAAGGAATTTGGAGTTAGAATAAGGGAGGATTCAGGAATCGGTGTGAAGCCGATTAGCGAGTTTGCAACAAAAAGACTTGTTAGGATGGCAATAAGGTATGCAGTAGAGAACAGGAGAGAGAGCGTAACGCTGGTTCACAAGGGGAATATAATGAAGTTCACAGAAGGAGCTTTTCGGGATTGGGGATACGAGGTTGCAAAGGAAGAATTTGCAGAGTTCTGCATAACTGAGGATGAATTATACAACAAGTACAACGGTAAAAAGCCAGAAGGAAAAATACTCGTAAAAGATAGAATTGCGGACAACATGTTCCAGCAGATAATTACAAGGAGTGATGAATACGACGTAATAGCTTTGCCGAACTTAAATGGCGACTATCTCAGCGATGCGGCAGCAGCATTAGTTGGGGGTTTGGGAATAGCTCCTGGGAGCAATATAGGTGATGGTATAGCAGTTTTTGAGCCAATCCATGGTTCAGCCCCCAAATATGCGGGTCAAAACAAAGTTAATCCGACTGCAGAAATCTTAACCGGTGCTTTGATGCTCGAATATCTTGGCTGGAAGGAGGCAAGTGAAATGATAAAAAAAGCCGTGGCAATGACAATTCAGCAGGGCATTGTTACCTACGACTTGCATCGTCAGATTGGCGGAAAACTCGTTGGAACAAAAGAGTTCGCTGATGCTGTGATCGAGAATTTAAACTCATTATGATTCAAATTTATGGTGCAGGAGTTGCAGGAACTTTTCTTTATAATCTGCTTATAAAAAATAGCTTTAAAACTTCAATTTTTGATGTTCGAAAAACTCCCGATTGCACTTGCGGCTGGGGAATAGCTTACAGAGAGGCAAAGGAGCTTTACTCGGAGATAGATCTAAACTTTGAGGATTACGTTTTATCAAAACCAGATAGAGTTGTTGTAAATGGCATAAGCTTTAAAAATAAGGGAATTGCAACTTTTGATAAACTCCAGCTACTTTCGGATTTATGGGAGGACATAGAATTTCAAAAGTCCAAATGCGATCTGACAGTGGATGCAACAGGAGTTAAAAGGGCTTTTTTACCGAAGATTGAGCGTGATCGGCAAGTTCCGAGCTTGCAATTTCTCGAGAAACATGAAAGGGAGGAGGAAATCCTCATCCACTTTGAAAGACATGGCTACGCTTGGGCATTTCCACTTGGGGGAGAATGGCACATTGGCGCGGGTAGTATTTTAGAGAAAGAAATACCGGGGATGATCAATAGACTGCGGAAAAAGTATGGTATTCCCGAGAAAGAGGCTTTATGCAGCTGTAGGGGAAAGATTAGGATGCTTCCACCATCAAAATGTAGACCCTTCATTTGCAATGGTGTTGTTGGTGTTGGGGAGGCGATTGGTTGTGTTAGTGGCTCGGGAGAGGGCAATGTTCCGGCGCTGAAATCTGCGAAAATACTTTTCGAATGCATTGAGAACTTGGAAATTTATGAGGAAAGGATACTAAAAGAGCTCGAATGGATTGAGAGGGAGCAGAAATTTCTCGATAGCATTCTTAAAGGTTTTCCAGCTTTTCACCTTTTGCCGAAGATAGTTTCTTTTGAAAGAAAAAGACTTGTGGAGCACTCAATCCTCGACTTTTTGCGGGTTTTTATATGAAAAGGTTTCGATTTTTATACAAGGAGACAATAACAACAATTCTTGCAGAAAATGAGGATTACTACGAGGTAGCTGTGAAGGCAATTCTTGAAGCGAGAAGCGAAATAGAGAAGTACGCCATTCTTAACCCCTATTTTCTTATCAGCTATGAGCCCATTGAGTGCAATGCAGAAGGAATCGTTAAAAAGATGTGCGACTCAGCGAAAATTGCTGGAGTTGGCCCAATGGCATCGGTTGCGGGGGCTATAGCGCAGTTTGCAGTCGATAAAATGATTGAAGCTGGAGCAAAAATTGCTGTTGTTGATAACGGTGGAGACATTGCAATTTTTACGGATAGGGAATTAAAAGTGGGTATTTTTCCAACAAACATAGCACTTCTAATCCCTCCCGGGGAAAAGATTGCTGTATGCACTTCAAGCGGTAAAATAGGCCCCTCTGTTAGCTTTGGTTATGCGGATGCAGCGACGGTCATTGCAGATGACGCATGCCTTGCAGATGCTCTTGCAACTGCGCTTGGCAATAATGTTGGGGATTTTAAAAAAGAAGAGCTCGAAAAAGTTGTAAGTGGATTTTACTCTAAATATAAATCCTTCTTGAGGGGTATAATAGTTGTAAAAGATGATTTAGTTGTTTTCGCCGGGAATATTCCGGAACTCGTTACTGCGAGAATAGACGAGAATCTGATAACGAAGGCTTAAGGGCGTAAAATTTAAATTGGAGTTTGCACAAAATTTATTCTATGGCAGTGAAGATCATTCTTTGTCCTTCTTGTGGGGAGGAGGTGGAGATCACTGATCTTTACGAAGGTGTGGAGATCAGCTGCAAACTTTGCGGATGTCTGATGATTTACCAGGAGGGTAAAATTCTGCTGCTGGACACAAATGAGGAGTTTGATATAGACGATCTTGAGAGTTGTGAGGAAGAGGAGAAAGAGGAGGAAGAAGAGGAGGAAGAAGAATATTACTACTATGAGGAGGATTACTGAATAATTTTTTTGATGTATTTTGCCGGCACTTCCTTAGCAAGTGCGATAAAGTCGTTTGCTTTGAAAATCCTTATCCCATCCATTCTTGCTTTTTTGGCATCAATCTCAAAAACTATTGGTTTCTTCGTTCTCAAACTCGCAACCTCGAAGCTCTTCTCGACTGTTGTTGATAGATGAACAAAACTCTGATTTACAGGCTTAATTCCAATTTCAAGCATTCTACTTGCCTCCTCCTCACTTGTTCCATAGTATAGCAAATCTTCTGTTGCTTCCGGCATATCAGAAAGTTCAACTTTGATGCTGTGACCATATCTTGCCCTTATCTTATCATCCTTCAACTCGTATCTCTTTTTCACATCGCTGTAAATCAGGGCTTTGATTACCCATCTATTTGCCCACCGGAATTTTTTCTCAACAATCTTCACAACATCCTCAAAGCTCACCCAACCATTATCATCAATTTTTAGCCCAAATTTGTCTGGAAAATGCCTGAGTAATCCTGAAATAAATTTGCCAAGTCTCTCAACCCTCTCCTTTCGCAAAACTATTTCCCCTTTTTTCCCGCAGCTGCAAACCTCTCCGCGATAAAATCCATGATCAGGACAAAATCTCACGTCTTCCATTCAATCACTTTCTCCTGAGTTTTATTTTTTTACCGGAAATTCGAACGAGACCGGCTTTTTCCAGTGATTTTAATATATGATCAAAAACATCCTTGCAGTCAACTAAGAGCTCCCATTTCTCTTCCCTTAGATTTCCACAGCAATAGTGCTTGATCTCATCTACGTTTTCTGCTCTCTCGGTTGCAGAAAGTATGTTTGAGATTACCTCGAGTAGCGCGATGAGTATGAACTCGTAATGCTCTCCTTCAAAAGAGTCGAAATCCACATCTATCAGGCTCATAACGTCAACGTAAAGCTCTGTAACGGGATAAAAGTTGAGATTTATTACGCTTTTTCCCCCTTCAACCTCTTTAAGAGTTTCTATTACGATTTCGGGATCTTCGGGTAGGATTCCCTCCACAACTCCATTTGTTTTCAAACCGTTCACTTTTACAAATGTCTCAAGTTCGTAAAGAACTGTGTTAAGCTTTATTATACTCTTGGCGTTCTCAATTACAGCTAAAGGCTCAGTTTCAGCTCTTTCAGCAAATATCAAAAGCTCTGGATATGCTTTTCTTAGAAACTCCGTTTTGAACTCCTCATAGCTTTTTCTTTCCTTTATGATATCTTTTATTATCTCTATCCTCCTTTCCCACTCTCGCAGTTCTATACCTTTGTTTTTTAATTCACTAAGCCTGCCCCTTAAGATAAACTTCTCTTCAAGATCCCAGTCTATCCAATCTTTGATCTCAATTCTTGCCCCAACTCTCCTAAGCTTTCCAGCCATTTCTATTACTTCTTCCCGGTCACCCACTGCAAGTCGGAGCCACACAACTCGCTACGAAAAGTGATTTTAAAACCTTTTGCTTTTAGAAAGCTAAGAGATGAAAACTCAAAATTAAAATTTATAAAAATCAGAGAACAAGTTGGTAGGACTGGAAAAGAACGTCTGCGTTGAGTTTTCCGTGAACGTACGTTTTACCCGTTGAAAGGTCGTTGACAGCAATTTGTGCGGGAGCAAAGAGATTGGGGTCAATCTTGTAGAAATCGTAGTTTGCAGCTTTAAAGATCTCATAGAAAGGTTTTCCATAATCTTTGCTTGTGCAACTCGGCACATTCTTCAGAATTTCGTCATACTTTTTGACAGTCAGGAATACGCTGCCGTAATACATCATGCTGTCATTTGTTGCACCCATTGCTTTGAGATCGTTCTCAAGAATTGGCGCAATTGGACATCTGCCGGCTCCACTAACTATGAGTTTTGGATCATAGCCAATTTCAGTCATCTTGAAGATCGCGGTCTCAACAATTCTGCCCGAAATCTGCACACTACCAACTAAGGATGCTGTGGGTGCAACAAGAGCGTAAACATCTTCTGTATCGACATCGCACTCTTTTGCGATGAACTCCATAACTTTCTCATCTGGTAGTTTGTTTGCTTCAAGCGCAATAATTGCAACGTCTGCATCGTCTTCGTAGCTTATTTTCTCGTAGGTTTTTTTGGGTTTCAAAGCCAAGGCTCTTGCTGGTCCACTACCCATTGCGAAGTATTTTTCAACCTTTACAGCCCAACCAGCTTTTTGGCTGCCCAAGCAGGCGATTGTGGGATGGTCTGTGTATTCTGTTATGAACGCAAACGGAACATCCCTTATTGTATCAACTACAATGTTAACGTCTGCAAGTCCTCCCATGCATACCTGTGTATACAGAATTCCCGCCTCATAGCTCCCAGGAACATTTACTCCACAATCAATCACTGTTGCATCATTCTCAAGTCTCTTTGATTGAATCCTGAGCTCTTCTTCATAATCAAGCATCGTTTCAACAATTTCGAGGGCAATCTCGTTCACACTCAGCATTTTATCACCCAAGATAACCAAAGGTTAGAGGTTTTTATTTTTTTCTTTTTTATCTACTCCAACTCACTTTCAGGCTTTGTGGTCAATTGCCCTTCTGGTTTATCCTTTACACCGAGGAGGATTAGATATTCTTTCAACATCCTCGGGAACTTTGAAGCCTCTACAAATCTTAATCCAAGCTTTTCACTCCACTTCTTTATACCTATGTCACTGCTAACGACCCCTGCTTCAAGTTCTTTGGCGAGGAGCAAAACATCGAGATCTGGAGCGCTGTCGAGCAAACCCTGTCGCATAACAGTGCGAAACTTATCTCTGAATTTCGAAATAAGATTGGCAGTGTCTTCTTCGAGCTTTTCTGATGCCTTAGCAATTGCAGAGGCTTCGAGAATATAATCTTCCGCCATTCTCCTTCCGCGGTTCATTTTTTGACGCACTGATATTATATATTCATAAAATATAGCTGCTGGTATTTTTACTTCGTATCTGTTCGGAGTTTTTTTGACAAGCCATGTGTCGAGTTTCACAAATGTGTTTTCGTTGCATTCATTTCTTCGCAAAAAGCTTGTAAGTTCTGAATAAACTGAAGGATAGGGGATATAACAGCTTATCTCCAGCTTTAACCTTGCGAGAGCTATGAGGTCGAGAATTTCATTTGCGGATTCACATATCGAAGAATACTGTTCCTTCTCCCGCAAACCAGCGTCTGTAATTGCTGTTGTGTCAAGCACAAAGCGCTGTCGCATTTTAAAAAATTTAGTGTGTAGAAATAAATATCTTTCGAATGTTCACATTTCCAATTCTTTTCCTAACTCTTTGAATTTGCTCTCACAACAAAGGGTAAAAAATAAATATTGTTTCCCAACTTACTGCGATGAGTTTGCCCAGTAAAGAGAATTTCTCCGAGTGGTTTCACGAGTTACTTCAGGCTGCGGAGATAATGGATGTTAGGTATCCAGTAAAGGGGTTATATGTATGGTTTCCCTTTGGATTTAAGCTCAGACAGCTTGTTTATGCAAAGTTAAGAGAAATAATGGATAGAGATCATAGCGAAGTTTACTTTCCAGCCTTAATCCCCGAGACAGAGCTTAGAAGGGAAAGTGAACACATTAAGGGCTTTGAAAATGAGGTTTACTGGATAACTCACGGCGGAGAAATGCCTTTAGATGTTAAACTCGCTTTACGTCCAACGAGTGAAACTGCTATGTATCCAATGTTCAAGTTATGGATCAGAAACCATTCTGATTTGCCATTGAAGGTTTATCAGATTGTTAACACATTCAGATACGAAACGAAGCATACAAGACCGCTTATAAGACTCAGAGAGATAACTTCTTTCAAAGAAGCCCATACTGCGCACAGAAATTACGAAGAAGCAGAAGATCAGATTAGAAGAGCTATAGCTTACTACAAGGAATTCTACGATTTCCTCGCAATACCTTACATGGTAGTTCGCAGGCCTGATTGGGACAAGTTTCCCGGAGCTGTTTACACAATTGCTTTCGACACAATTATGCCCGATGGCAGAACTTTACAAATCGGCACAGTGCATCACCTCGGGAATAACTTCGCAAAAACATTTGGTATAACATATGAAGCAATTGATGGCAATCACTACTTCGTTCACCAAACCTGTTATGGGATTTCCGAGCGCTGTATAGCATCACTGATCAGCATTCACGGTGACGAGCTTGGACTCGTTTTACCCTTTGAAGTAGCTCCAATTCAGATTGTAGTGATCCCGATTCTCTACAAAGAAAAGGAAAAGGAAGTGATTGAGTTTTGCAACAAGGTTCTTGAAAGACTGAAAAACTTTAGAGTGCTTTTCGATCTCAGCGAAGATAGGCCTGGAGCGAAATATTACAAATGGGAACTTAAAGGCGTTCCAATTCGAATCGAGGTTGGGCCAAAAGAAGTTGAGAAAAGAGAGGTAGTTGTATCGTTCAGAGATGAAAGAAAAAAGTTCAGTGTTCCCTTTGAGGAAATAAACGATAAAAAAATAACTGCCTGGGGGGAAGAAATGAGAAAAAGGCTTAGGAGAAAGGCAGTAGAGTTAATCCTGCAACATTTGAGATTTGTGGAAAAATTTGAGGAACTTGAAAACTACGTTAAGGAGTTTGCAGTTCTCATGCATCTTTGCAAAAACAGGGATTGCGGAGAAGAGGTTGAAAAAAAGGGCGGAAAACTTCTTGGCTGGATCGAAGAAAAACTGGACTTTATAAATGCTGAAATTCAGGGCAAGTGCTTAGTTTGTGGCGGTGAAGGTTACTTAGCGATCAGCGCGAGAAGTTATTAAATTGAAAATCAAAAATAATAATTTTTTCGCTTTTGAACCAGAAAAAGGGAAAGAGTTGCGGGTTTAGCTAAAAGTTATAAAAATGTATTTGAAATCTATTTAAAAAGCATTTCCAAAGGTCTGTTTGTCAAATTTGAGGATTAAATTGCAGTTTGAATTTATCGAAAAATTTAAAAATCAAGTGAAGTTAGATTTTTCTCAGCAAGAAATTGTTTAAATCTGCCATGTATCGATAAAACAAATCCAAATCAGAAGGTAAGGCATAATCTGCCTTGAAATTTAGCCTGAAAGGAGGTGAGCCTCGATGGAGGGTGATGAATATGATAGTCGGCAGGCATATCATCGCAGAGCTCTACGGGGTGAGTCCAGACCTTATTGCCAGAGAAGAGAATGTTCGGCGTATTGTGGAGGAGGTGGTGGATGAAGTAGGGCTGAACAAGGTTGGAAGTATATACAAGCAATTTAATCCACATGGTGTTACTGGGATTGTTTTAATTTCTGAAAGCCATGTTTCGATTCACACTTGGCCTGAATACGAGCTTGTAAATCTCGACATTTTTACGTGTGGGGATCCAACAAAGGCCGAAAAGGCTTTTAAACTCTTTCTCGAAAAGTTTAAACCAAGGTCATATCGTCATTACATGCTTGACAGAGGGTAAAAATGAACCGAATTGCAATCCAGATACTTCAGAGCCTGAGAAAGGGTGAGATTAGTGTATACAGGGCTATAGATGAGCAAGATTCATCTCTTCCAGAATTCTTCAACATTCTTGAAGAACTTGAAAAGAATGGTTTTGTTAGATACACGAATGGTAAGCTTAGTTTAACGGAAAAAGGTACTCAATTGGCGCAGAAATTGATTGGTGCAAGCTTTCAGTGTGAAAGCTGTGAAAGGACTGGATACAGGATTAGCGATTTTTACGCCAAAATTCTCTCAAAATTCAAGGAAATCTGTAGAGATCGCCCCCCTGCAGTTGAGAAATTTGATCAGGGTTTTATAAGCGAAGAGGGTGTTATAAGGCGGGTTGAGTTCATACACGAAAGAGGCGACATCTATGGAAGTTTTTTCGTGGTTGGAGATGATGATCTTTTTAGTTTGGCAATCTCCCTAACAGGTTTGCCTGAGAAGGTCGTTGTTGTTGATATCGACGAAAGACTCGTTAACTTCATAAACACCGTTGCAAAAAAACTTGCACTTGATGTTGAAGCCTTTGTTTACGATGTTCAGAAGGAGTTTCCGATTGCTTTTAAAAAGAGATTTGATGTTTTCGTTACAGACCCCGTGGAAACTCTTCCAGGAATAAAGCTATTTCTTTCTCGTGGAGTTTCAACACTGAAAGGAGTTGGTAGCTCGGGATATTTTGGACTCACAGCGCTCGAGGCTTCGAGAAGGAAATGGTTTGAAATACAGAAAATGATTCTCGAAATGGGTTTTGTGATAACAGATATAAAGAGGAAGTTTAACGTTTATCCAGCAGATGAGAAAAGCCATTCACGTTTTGAGGAAAAACTGCCAATATTCCGAAAGCTTCAGATTAAAAGTGACTACAACTGGTATACCTCAAGCCTTTTTAGGATAGAAGCTATAAGGGATCCTTCACCGCTCGTTGATGGTGAAATGGTGATAGATGAACACGTGTATAAGGATGATGAAAGTCTTGCAACACCATATTGAGTTTGAGAAAGTTTAAAATAAAAGCGAATAATTTGAAGCGATGAGAATAGGCGTTTTCATATGTCATTGCGGACTTAACATTGCCCGGGTTGTCAACGTTAAGGAACTCGTAGCCTACTCAAAGAAGCTTCAGGATGTAGCTCATGCTGAAGATATCGATTATGCCTGTTCTGATTATGGTCAGGAAATAATTTCAAACGCAATTAAGGATAAAAAGCTCGAAGCAATTGTTGTTGCAGCATGTACTCCAAAGTTGCATGAAGTAACGTTTCGCAGAGTTGCGCAGAAATCGGGAATCAACCCTTATTTGGTTGAGATTGCAAACATAAGAGAGCAGTGTTCTTGGGTTCATCAGCAAAAACCGAACTCTGCAACGCTGAAAGTCCGGGATCTGATAAGGATGCATGTTGCAAAGCTTAGAAAAGCAAAGCCACTTGAAAAAAAGAAGATTGAAGTTAAAAAAAGTGTTGCTGTGATTGGAGGTGGAATTGCTGGGATTGAAGCCGCTTTAAACCTTGCAGACATGGGGATAAAAGTATACCTGATCGAAAAAAATCCGACACTCGGCGGGCATATGGCCCTTCTCAACGAGGTTTTTCCAACAAACGATTGTTCAGTTTGCATTTTGGCACCAAAAATGAGCGAAGCATGGAACAACGAGAACATTGAGATAATAACAAATGCTGAGGTTGAGGAAATCGAGGGCAGTGCGGGTAACTTTAGGATTAAAGTTGTAAAACATCCAAGATTTGTTGATGTTTCAAAGTGCAAAGGTTGCATTGATGACTGTAGCAGCGTTTGCCCTGTGGAAGTTGTGAGTGAATACGATTTTGGAGTTGGAGTGAGAAAAGCGATTTACATTCCCTTTCCGCAGTCAACGCCACTTTACGCTGTTGTTGACTGGGATAACTGCATTGGCTGCAGATTGTGCGAAAAAGCGTGCAAACCAAAGGCGGTAGATTTCAATCAACAAAGCGAGAGAATTGAAATCGATGTAGGAGCAATAGTTCTTGCTACGGGTTTTAAGGTTTTTGATGCAAGAAAAAAACCGGAATACGGGTACGGAAGATTTAAGAATGTTATAACAACGATGGAGCTGGAAAGACTTTTATCTGCAAGTGGCCCAACGAGAGGGAAGCTTTTGCGCCCATCCGATTCCACAATTCCAAAGAAAGTTGCTTTCATACTTTGTGTTGGTAGCAGGGATGAAAAAACGAACAAATACTGCAGTAGAGTATGCTGTATGGCAAGCATGAAGAGTGCTCTCGCCATAAAGGAAAGGTATCGAGAGGTTGAAGTAACAATCTTTTATATTGACATCAGGGCATCTGGAAGAATGTTTGAAGAATTTTATAAAAAAGTTCAATCTTCTGGTATCAGATTCATCCGTGGAAAAGTTGGGGAGATATTGGAAAAAGAGGATAAGGGGCTCATTTTGAGCTATGAAGATACGCTTGAGGGTGAAGTAAATGCTGAAGAATTCGATCTCGTTGTCTTGGCAGTTGGAATTGAAGCTAACAACGAGCTTGCAACAAAGCTGGGCATTGCAGTTGGAGAGGATAAATTCTTTGAAGTTGCTCACCCAAAGTTGCGCCCAGTTGAAACAAATGTAAAAGGAATTTTCGTTGCGGGCTGTGCGAGCGGACCAAAAGATATTCAGGACAGTATAGCAACAGCTGGTTTGGCGAGTGCAAAAGCTGGAAAGCTTATTTTGGGCAGAGAAGTTGAGATTGAGCCATTTTTTGCTTTTGTTGAAAAAGAAAAATGCATAGCCTGCAGAATCTGCGAAGGCGTTTGCAATTTCAAAGCTATTGGAGTTAACAAAAAAGCCGAGATAGATCCAAAATCCTGTGTTATGTGTGGCATTTGTGTCTCCGCTTGCCCAGTTGATGCAATAGACATGGGATTTTACAGCAACGAAGGTATCGAAGCCATGATCGATGCACTTGCTGAGGAGAGGAATGCAGATCCATTAATTTTAGTATTTGCCTGCTGGTTCTGCGCTTATGGGGCTTTAGATCTCGCTGGAACGTTTAAGGTTCAATATGAGCCAAATGTTAGGGTTATAAGAGTTCCCTGTTCGGGAAGAGTTGATCCTGGATGGATTCTACGTGCATTGCGAAAGGGAATTGATGGTATCGTAGTTGCGGGTTGTAGACTTCGAGAATGCCATTTCCGGTATGGGAATTTTAAGGCAAAGGAGAGAATTGACATGCTTAAAGTTGCATTAAAGGCTTTTGGTGTAAATCCGGAGAGAATTGAGTATTTCTGGCACTCTTCAGGCGAAGGAGAAGCTCTTGCGAGAGATCTTAATGGATTTGTGGAAAAAATAAGAAATCTCAAACAGGTTTAAACTTCTCTGCAATCTCCCTGTAGCTCCTTGGGTATCTTGGTGTGAAGAAAAGATATGGCTGAACAGGATAACCAACATTTGCCCCCTTTCCAGCGTTTTCGAGTCCTTCAATAATTTTCTCAGTCCATTCATAGGGCATTGCGAAGATCATTTCATTTTCGCTGAGCGCTGAAAAAACTCTATCTCCCGCACCAGGCACCGCGATTGCAACTTCTCCATCTAAAGCGGGAAAAATCGCCTCGGCACAGGAAGCCATCTTGGATGTGAGCTGAGCCTTAACACTACCACCAAAGAAAGTTTTTGCTTGAATCAATCTCCCTATTTGCTCTGGATTGCCAAAAATTGCAACTATGTTTGGTTTCTCCTTCATTCTCGTTAAATCCCCAAAAACAAAGGTTTTGTATTTCCCAGTAGGCAATCTTTTTTCATTGAACTCAAATTCTTTTGATTTTAGCCATTTCGCCTCTACAAGGATTTCTTTCAGACTTTCATACTCAGCAACGCCATAGAGGAGCATTGAAGGTGGGCAAGCGAAGTCTTCATAGCTCATCACAACTGTTCTTCCACTGTATCTTGCAAACGCCATGGCTTGGCAGATGGCCATTTTAATCCCGTAATTTGATGGCTTGAAAGCGTTCTCGATTTCTTTTCTCTCTTCGAAAAATCCAATACCAATTGGCGGAGTTCGCAGTTTAAGAATTTCCACGATTTTCCTCCCTTTCTCGTTCCACTCCATGTAGAAAATGACTCTTAGTATTTAAAGTCTTTGAGAAATTTGCAAAAATTTGGGGCAAAATTTTAGCAAAAGATATATCTAACCCAAACCTCTCGTTCTATGGAGTTCATTAGAATTCTGAAAGATTGCAAAAGGAAAAAAGCTCTCGTATTTGGTATGGGTGGTGGAGGAGACATTGTTAGCACGATTCCTATTGCAAACTTTCTCAAGCTATTTGATTTTCATACTCTGCATGGCAGCGTTTTATGGGATAGAGTTATAATCGATCCAAAACCTGGTCCGAGGAGTGTTGAAGAACTTGTAGGTGCAGAAAAGATCTGCGACACAATTGCTTTTATTACAGAGGAAACGAAGACATCAGATGGAATAAGACCAAATTTGGCGAGGGCTGCGAAATACCTTGGAAAGGTTATTGGTTTGGACATAACAAAAGGAGTTAGGAAGTTGGGGGAAGATTTGCTTAGTTTCTCTGAAAACCAAGGTATAGAGCTCCTCATTGGCGTTGATGCTGGCGGAGATTCTATTTCAGTTGGCTACGAATCCGGTGTTAGGAGTCCATTGGCAGATGCGATAAGCGTTGCTATCCTTAGTGAATTGGACGGTATTGTTGCGGTTACTGGATTCGGAAGCGATGGTGAACTTAAGTTTGAAGAACTTCTTCTAAACATTTCGGAACTCTATAAACTCGGAAGTTTTTTGGGTTGCTCAGCGCTTAGTGAGAAAGATTGCAGGTTGATGAGCGAAATCTGTGAGGAAGTAGTAACAGAAGCGAGCAGAATTCCGGTAATGGCTTACAGAGGAGAGTTCGGATTGAAAAAAATAAGAAAGGGAAGAACTGTGCTTATAACACCGCTATCTGCACTTGTTTTTTACTTCAAAGCCCGGGGAGTTTTTGAGATAAACGAATGCGCAAAACTCGTGAAGGATGCCAGCAGTATAGGCGAGGCCAATAGGATTTTGAACAAAAATGGGGTAATCACTGAGTTGGATTACGAAAAAGCTGTTTCAATCTAAATCCTTTAGTTCGAGAATTTCCTCTTCTATACTGTGGTTTTCGAGTATTTCCTCAAATCTCTCAACATCTTCACTCACTTCTTCTTTTTCGGATTCAAGAACTTCGATCTCTCCTTTGAGTTTTAAAATAACCTCAGCCACCATTTTTTTGTATTCTTGGAGATCTGGATTGTATTTCTCTCTTGCAATTCTAAACTCGTTTTCACCACTTTCCATCATTTTTATTCTTCTAAGCGTCGCCTTTGCTGTTTCTACTATCCAGTAGTCTCTCGCATCAAAATCTGAGACATTTATCGTTTCGGGTCTCAGAAGCGGAATAGCTCTCTCTCCCCTTTCAAAGAGCTTTGCTTTTGCAGTAATTGCAACTGTTGAAGGCACAGAAATCTCGGTTATTGAATCAAGCGCCTCCGGTTGAAACTTTCCAATAAAACCAAGAAAAGATCCAGTTGGATCTGCAACTCTTATTCGCCACATCTCGGAATCTGGTTTTATCTCCTCTTTCTCGATCAGCGCTCCAATTATGAAGAGTCTGTTGCACTTTAAACCAAGAGGTGTAAGCACGTAAACAGCCTCTTTCTCGCCTTCGCCGCCTATTTTATACTTAGATGCATTAAACTCTTTTGCAAAAACCCTTTTTGCCGCTTCGCGCCTGAACTTCAAGTTTTCACCTCCTGAAGAAGCTTTTCAACCTCCTCCCAAATCTTGGGTTTATAAAACTCCACTTTCCTTGCCTGCAAACCCCTGAATCCCATCTCTCCCTGAATTCGCAGGTATTTTCCGAGAAGTTTATTCTTAAGCTCCATTAGAACAACTTCGCGATCCAGTTGTTCAGCTGCGAGTTTTTTTGCAGTCTCCAAATCAATTCCTGTAAGGGCTTTTATGCACTCTTCATCCATGACAACTTCTACTGTTTTTTCACCATCATCAAGAACACCCCGAAGGCGCAGAATGTCAGTGGTTTCGACTCTTCCATGTTCCTTGCAAATTCCCGTCTTCACAAATTTACCGCATTTTTTGCATACCTGCACGAGACCGCTGTTCTGCTGAATCGCAATCAAAGCTCCAACCATTTCAATTTCTCCAGTTTCAGGAACATCTAAATCCTCTTCCAGTTCTTTTATTTCACTCATGCTTGTAACCTTAACGCTCTTCACTCCATTGAAATCATCGATTACCACGCGTTCAAAAAGGTAGCATTTTCCTTCCTCAACGCCTTTTTTGTTTGCCTTTGCCCAGATTACAAACCTTGCAATGCCTGTGTCGTCTCCAATTATTCCCCACTGGGCTATTGCTGGGCTCGTCGTCTCCCAGAGCTGGAGAACCTTGGCTTTAACTGTAACCCATTTGTTTGGCTCAATTTCTGCAATTTTTGTAAGTGGATATCTCAGCGACTCTCTCGAAATATTGTATGTCTTTCTAAGCCCATTTATAATAGTTTTTCTTGCTTCTTCCTCTGGAACCCTAAACTCAAAAACGAGAAGCTTCATTCGGTCTTCTATCTCCTTTCTTGAGATCCCATAATCCTTAAACATTTCGTAGATCTCGTTTACAATTGAGTGTAATCTATCCATAACCATTGTAGTCTGAAAGCTTTAAAAGGCTTGGGAAATTTTTCCAATGGATCTACTGCATCCTCAGAAGTTTTTCATTACTCTTGGCAATCTTTTTTCAGATAACAAAAGTTTTAAATTGTCTCTCGTTTCTGCGAGTAGCATGAAAGAACAGGTTGAGGTTCGACAACTCAGAGAAGGGGGCTACGTTGTTATCGATGATGAGCCATGTGAAATTTTAAGCATCTCTGTAAGCAAACCCGGAAAGCATGGGGCTGCAAAGGCGAGAATAGATGCGATAGGAATCTTTGATTCCCAGAAAAGAAGCATAGTTGAACCTGTAACAGCAAAAATTTATGTGCCGATTGTTGAAAGAAAAAGAGCGCAAGTGTTGAGTGTTTCAAAAGATAACGTGCAACTCATGGACTTGAGCACTTTTGAGACATTTGAGCTTCAGATTCCTGAAGAACTCAAAGGTAAGATCGAATCTGGGAAAGAAGTCATATATCTTGAATCTCTTGGGAAGAGAAAGATAGAGAGGCTTGCTTAATGCACATAGACTCTTATCTATCAATTTCAAATTCCAAACTTGAGGATGCGGAATTCGCTGTTTATGGCATTCCATACGATGCAACGCAGTCATTTAAACCCGGCTCGAGATTTGCTCCAAATGCGATAAGGGAGGCAAGCTGGAATCTTGAATCCTTTTCACAGTTTTTCTCCTGTGATTTGTCATCTGTAAGGATTTGTGATGCTGGTAATGTTCTATGTGATGGCAGTTTTGAAGATATAGGCAAAAGAGTTGACGATCTCCTTAACAAAATCTCCGGAATTCCAATTGCACTTGGCGGGGAGCATACCGTGAGTATTTTAGCTTCAAAAAAGTTTAAAAAATCCTGTTTTCTCGTTTTTGATGCGCATTTCGATTTGAGGGATGAGTTTGACGGTAATAAATTCAATCACGCCTGCACGATGCGCAGAATTTTCGACTCCGGCTTTGAAGTTGTTATTGTTGGTGTTAGAAGTGGCTGTAGAGAGGAGCGAGAATTTGCAGATAGAAACGGGATTGAATATGTTTTTTCTTGGGAGATAAAGGGTGTTCGTGACATTCTTGAGCTTGTTGAAGATCAAAGGCACATATACCTCTCAATTGATATGGATGCCTTTGATCCAAGCTTCGCTCCAGGAGTTTCAACTCCTGAGCCATTTGGATTGAATCCAAATATAATCCTGCCGCTTTTTTCAGAAATCGCGGAAAAAATTATTGCGATGGATATAGTTGAACTCGTGCCTGACGCGGGAAAAATAACTCAGACTCTCGCGGCAAAAATTCTATTCGAGTTCATATCTGCAAAAATAATTTGAATTAAAGCTCTTGCAACAATAGAAGATACTTCTTCCTCTCCTCCTCTCCGTATTGTATTAGCCAAGTCATCCAGCAGAGCTCGATTGGTCTGTAGTTTGTTAGATTTGCAATTTTTTCAACAGTTTTTATAAATTCCATATCATTTTTAACATTTTCAAATCCCGCTTCGCTCAGTATTTCGTTTATAACCCTCTTTACTATTTTGTCTGGCATAACAGTGTCGATTCCACCCATCATTCTGAGATACTGATACGTTATGAGCCCGACACCTCTGATTTTACCTATGGGGTCATTTTTCCATTTTTCAAGAGTTGAGCTTTTAGCCCATTTTCTCAACGCCTCTCTGTCGTTGCTGCTTAAAGTGGAAATATACTTTGCAGCTTCAATCGCGACGTTCCAAGATCTTGAATTCTTCCATACACTTCTCAGCTCATCCATATTCGCATTTTTTAAATCTCTGAGGTTTTTTATCCCAAAAGAATCTCTAAACCTCAGAACAGCCGGGACGACAGTTTTAAAGTAGTTTAATCCTATTGAAGTGAAAGCCGCATCTATAAGCATTAAAACGACATTTCCACCGTATCTTTCAGTCCTAAGACAGCGATCGCAGTGAATTTTTATTTCAGAAACAGCATTCATGTATTTCTCCACGACCTCTCTAAGCTTTGTGTTTTTGTTCATACTTATGCAATTCCAGTTTCATCGAGGACTTTTTCAAATTCCTCCCGTGTTGGGTCGAGTGCTTCAAGAATCGTGAACCTCCTTTTTCTAATTTTTTTTGCATAAAGCAAAGCCTCTATCATCTTTTCTCTATTCAAGCCGATATCTTTAGCTTTTGTGGGCGCTCCAGCCTTTTCAAGAGCATTTTTTAATACTTCCCAGTTTCCATCGCCATAGTTTTTCTCGTAAAGATATTCGAAGATTATTGTTCCTATTCCCACTTGTTCCCCATGGGTTCCGTGACCATAGCCGAGGTAATCTATTGCATGACTAAACTTGTGCTCAGCCCCACTTGCCGGGCGAGAACTTTTGACCATCGCAATTGCTACACCGCTCATGATTAAACCTCTTAACAATGTCTCAATCTCATCAAGCAGTTTGAAATCCTCTTTTGCTTTGTTTAGCATCAGATATGCAGGAATTACAGCTATGGATGCAGCAACTTCATTGTAGCTCTCTCCCGTTACATCTCTCGAAAGCTTCCAGTCTTTTACGGCGGTTATGTTTGAAAGAAGGTCACCAAAACCTGAGTGGATCAGCCTTTTTGGACAGTTTTTGATTATTTCAATATCAGCAACAACAGCAGCAGGTGCGTTGGTTGTTATGGATACTGGTTTTCCCCCTTCTTTGAAACTCGCAACTGGCGAAGCAATGCCGTCGTGTGAGGCTGTTGTTGGCACACTTATAAAATGTGCACTCAGCTCGGTAGCGACAACCTTTGCAACATCGAGCACTTTTCCCCCACCAATGCCAACGATTGCATCGACATCGCTGTAACCGAGTTTTATTAAGATCTTTCTCGCTTCAAGCATACTTGCCTCCTCTACGAAGAAGATACCATATGAAGGTATTTTCTCTATTTTCTCCTTTAAAAGCTCGTTTACAATGCTATCTGTTAGTATAACCGCATTCTGTGATCCAATTTTCTCGAGCACTCTCGCAAGTCTCCCAAAAGCCCCTTTCTGGATGTAAACAAACGAGGGTATGGTAACTTCCATTCTCTCACCTGTAATTTTCAAGAATCGTGAGCAACTCTTTCCCAGAGGTTGCGTAAAAACAGCTAAAGTTTCCAGGATACCCAATACAGAATCTTGGCACAATTTCAACGCTTACTGGGGCTCTTGCTGGGTCGGGTATGTGCACGGGAATAAAATTTGTTGAGATCCATTTATAAGCTTCTTTGTTTTTTAGGAAAAAATCTTTGAACTCTGCGCACTTTGGGCATGTGGGGGAGCTTATGAACAGAAAAATCTTTTTCCCACTATTTTTTGATTCCTCAACAGCTTTATCATAACTTACCCAGCTAAGTTCATCACTCTGGGAGAAGATGAGGAGCAAAGCAATTCCAAAGATGAGCAGAAGGACATATAAATACCGCATAATCGAATTTATTCGCGTATTATAAGGTTTTTTCTTGAGTTTTCAGAAATTCCCGTAGAAAAACAGTGCCATAGGAGCCAGCGGGGAGATAAAATTCAAAAGTTCCACCTTTGAAAATGAGTGAAGTTATATGAATTGGAATCTCTGCACTTCTCCACGAACCGCTTGATGCGAAATCTTTTTCCTCAGTTTTAAAACTCGAAATGCACAGACCATCTTCTGAGAGAAACTCTTCAGCAATTTTGTTCCAACCTTCGAGCTTCGTATCGTAACCAATCAATGGTAGAGCAAGTGTTGCAAAACCCTTTTTGAGCAAGAATTCAACTCTTGCTTTGTTCTCGCCAACTTTACCAAAACCAGCGAAGCTCGGCTTTTTTGTTTTAAAGGTCAAAAAGCAAACGTAATCATCGTTTATAGTCTCTTTAAGAGTCCCAAAATCGCTAATTCTCTGTGATAGAAGTCTGTTGAAGAGATAGGATTGATAGGCATGAGTGAACATCATTTTTAGCGTTTTTGGCAAAGATTGCAGCGCCTCTTTTTCGCTTTTTCCCTCTCTCAGTTTTTGAAGCAGAGTTCTCTCATAATTCAAGTGCTTTGGAAGCTCTTTTAGCCCAAAAATTGCATCTCTTTTCTCCCATAGCTCTCTTCTTATCTTGTTCACGTTCTCTTCCTCAATTTCAGATGGTTTCGCAACGTAAGTCCAGAAAGCCTCCTCGAAGTTCCTCTGCAAAATTAGCTTTCCAACTTCGTGTGTTATTGCTCTCGTGCCAAATCTCTGGCTACCAAAGAAGTTTGGAACACCAAGTTCCTCAAGTTCTTCCTTTGTTTTACTAAAAATCTCCCCATTTTTTGCATTGTGAACGCGAATAACAAAAAAGTTTCCAAGCAAGTCTCCGAGCTTTATCTCTTTTGGTGAAAAACCTAAAAAGCTTATCTTCGCTTCTTTAATGCTAATTTTTGTTATGTTTTCAGGCTTTACACCTTTTATTGAGAAATACTGAACAGTTACAGCCCTTTTATCCTTTGTTCCTGCAAAAGAAATCCTTTTTTGACTTATCCCAAGAATTTTTGCGAGTTGCTTTACGAACTTTAGCGTATCCCAGTTCTTCTTTTTAACTTTTATAATTCCATACTCGCCCTCTCCAAATTTTAATTCCATTATTTCTTCAACGTAAAAATCCTCAGGGTCTCTTTTTATCTCACCCCCCATTCCGGGGGTTTTTGTTATAAATCCCTTAATTCCGATGTCCACACTTTCAACACGGAAGCTTTTTTAAAACTTTCTCCCACTATTTTCGTGGAAAAAACAATTCAAGATCCAGTTCATGGTCTTATAAAGCTCGAAGAGAGTATGATTAAAATCATCGACACACCACAGTTTCAGAGATTGCGTGGAGTGAAACAACTTGGCTTTGCAAATCTCGTTTACCCCGGGGCAAACCATACGAGGTTTGAGCATTGCATCGGAGCCATGCACTTGGCAAAAAAACTTGCAGAAAAGCTTAAACTTGGTGAAGAAGTCGTTGTTTCAGCCCTTTTGCACGACATAGCGCATCCACCATTTTCGCACAGCAGCGAAACTCTGCTAAGGAACTATTTATCAGCACATGAGAACATAAAATTTGCAGTAAGAGGTGAGCTGAAAGAAGTTCTCAACGAGCTCGGATTTAGTATAAAAGAAATTGTGGAAATTGTGAGCGGTAAAAAGGATTCTATAGTGAGTGGAGATGTGGACGTTGATAGAATGGATTACCTTATGAGAGATGCACATTACACTGGTGTTGCTTATGGGATTTTCGATATCTCGAGGCTCGTAGATAAAATAAAGTTTCTTGACTGTGTTGTAATCGAGGAAAATGGTATAAAAGCGGTTGAATCAATGCTACTCTCCCGTTTTCTCATGTATCCTGCAGTTTACTATCACCACGTTTGCAGGATTGCGAGTAAAATGTTTGAGAGGGCGATGGAAAGAATTATAGAGAAATCCTTGGAGCCAGAAAAGCTTTTTGAATCCGACGACTGCGAGGCGATGATGCTTTTGAAGCAAAATGAACCGGAATTTTACCAGATGTTGAGGAATAGGAGACTATTTAAAAGAGCTATCTACGTTGGCAGAGAAAGTGTGAATTTAAAGGAATTGCTGCGGATTAATGAAAGAAGAGTAGAAAAGAAGATCGCTGAAATGGTGGGGATTGATGAAAAATACGTAATCGTAGACGTGCCCCCGACTGAAGAGGTGAGGGAGTTTAGAGTAAAGGTTGAAATTAACGGCAATCTTAAGAAACTGGAAGAAGTCTCCTCGCTCGTTAGAGTGCTAAAAACTTCCTGGCTTGACAACTGGAGATTTGGTGTTTATACAAAAAAGGAGTTTGTTGAAGAAGTTAAAAAAGCTGCAATTGAATACTTCGGAA
>JAWBZL010000010.1:0-35232 GCA_038866255.1 Archaeoglobaceae archaeon | reverse complement strand
CTTAGAGATGCCGATCTATACTTGCTTGATGAGCCCACTGCTCATCTCGATGTTGAACAGCGAAGCGAGGCGGCAAGGCTTATAAGGAGATTTGCTCTCAACAATTCAAAGAGTGTTCTCGTTGTTGATCACGACATATACTTCATTGACATGGTAAGCGACAGAGTGATGATTTTTGAAGGTGAACCCGGAAAAATGGGATTTGCAAGGGGGGCGAGAAATATGAGGGATGGGATGAACTTGTTTCTTTCAAAGCTCGGGATAACTTTCAGGAGAGATGAGGAAACAAAAAGACCGAGAGTGAACAAGCTTGATTCAAGACTCGACAGGGAGCAAAAGGCTGTTGGAGAGTATTATTACTATTATTAAAAAATTTACAGCTCTACATAAGTTGCATCTATTATTCCGTCGAGTTTTGTCATCTCTCTGAGCACTTCATCACTCGGCGGATCGTCGACGAGCAAGAGCATTAGCTGCACTCCTCCCGGTTTATCACCACTTCTACCAACGATCATTCCGGCGATATTTATGTTGTTCCTACCAAAAAGTGTTCCAACTCTGCCTATAACACCTGGCTTATCCTCGTGAAGCGAAATTATGTAATGTCCCTTTGGAACAAAGTTTACATGATAAACATCGATCTTCAGCAGCCTGTATTCTTTCCCAAAACTTGTTCCGGCAAAGTAAATTCTACCATTCTCCCCTTCAACTTCTGCCTCGAGCAAGCTTTCATAATGTTCGCTCCTTTCAATCACAGCAATCTCGACTTTTATTCCCCTCTCCTCAGCTATGCTCTTCGCTGAGACAAGATTTATACCCATTCCAAGTGTTTTCTCAAGCAACCCCTTCAGCATAGCCCTAACTATGAAATCCTTGTTCTTTTCTGCAATTTTTCCGCTAAAAGTAAGTTTTACCCTCTTTACAGCCCCACCAAGCCTCGAATTCGCTATCTTACCCATTTTCTCGGCAAGTGTTGCGTATGGCATTATGAAATCGAACTCTGCAGGCTCTATGGGTGGGAAATTCACTGCATTCTTCACAGGTAAACCTTTTGCAAGGTTTATGATGTCTTCGGCAATTATTTTACCAACGATGAGCTGCGCCTCCCTCGTTGAGGCTGCAATGTGTGGGGTTGTAACAACGTTTTCAAACTTGAAAATTGGACTTTCGAAATCTGGAGGCTCTTTTTCATAAACATCAATCCCTACTCCCCAGATTTTTCCACTTTCAAGCCCTTCAACGAGCGCTTTTTCATCTATTATCCCGCCCCTTGCAGTATTTATGATTATCACATCCTTTTTCATAAGCTCGATCTCTTTTTTACCAATTAAGCCAACAGTTTCTTTTGTTTTCGGAACGTGAATCGTTATTATGTCTGACTCCTTCAAAAGTGTCTGGAGATTTACAAGTTTTACACCAATCTTTTGCGCTCTTTCGACTGAGATATAGGGGTCGTATGCGATAACGTTCATTTCAAGCGCTTTGCATCGCTTCGCAACCTCGTAGCCAACTCTACCAAGTCCTATTATTCCCACAGTTTTCCCTCTCAGCTCAAATCCAAGAAACCTCTTTCTATCCCATTTCTTGGATTTCATCGAAAGATAAGCTTGAGGAACTTTTCTCGCAACCGCGAACATAAGAGCTATTGCATGCTCTGCAGTTGAAACCGTGTTCCCCCCAGGAGCGTTTACAACTATTACTCCTTTCTGTGTAGCTGTTTCAAGATCTATGTTATCAACACCAACTCCGGCTCTTGCAATTATCTTTAGACTCCTTGCCCTCTCCAGAATATCTCTGTCAACCTTTATCTGACTCCTAACAATTAGTGCATCGTAATCATGAATTATATCCAAGATTTCATCCTTCTTAAGCCCTAATTTAACATCAACCTCTAATCCCTCTTTCCTGAGCCACTCTACGGCTTCTTCGCTTATCTGCTCAGCCACAAGCACTTTCATGGCTCATACTTCAGGTTTGGGTTTAAAAATTATTTTATTCAGCCGAGTATTGAACTCAAAATGATTTCAAAAAAATGTAGCCCGGCCTGTGGAATCCCCATCACCTCTCAGGAGACGCATGGCAGCCGGGCAATTAACGTAGTATCTCAGCCTAAAAATTTTTCCCTCTCAAACTCTCAAGTTTGAAACAATTTTTTCTTTACTGAAACGCCTAAACTTTAAAATCCCCTCCCAGAACGATACTTTTAAATAGCAGAGGAGAGATGTGTTTAAGGAGGTTGTAAAATGTCAGTCCGTCCTTTGGATGTTCTTAACAAATCGTTGAAATCCCCCGTGATAGTTCGCCTTAAAGGAGGCAGAGAATTCAGAGGAACCCTTGACGGATACGATATTCACATGAATCTCGTTTTACTGAATGCAGAGGAAATTCAAGGAGGGGAAATAATCAGAAAAGTGGGTAGCGTGATAATAAGGGGCGATACAGTTGTTTTCATTTCCCCCTTCACCGGGGGTGGTGAGTGAATGTCAGAAGGAACAGCTGCAATGGGGAGAAGAAACAGAAAAATGGTTCATGTCCGATGTAGAAGATGTGGTAGAACTTCTTTCCACTGGAGAAAAAGGTATTGTTCAGCATGTGGTTTTGGGAGAAGTAAAAGACTTAGAAGTTATAGCTGGGTAAATAAGACGAAGGATTCCAACTGATGTGTGGGATTGCAGGAGCTTATAGCGAGAATTCCCTTGCAGGGAAGTATGTTTATTACCTTCTTTTCTCCCTTCAACACAGGGGACAGGAGTCTGCTGGCATTGCTTTTTTAGGCAAAGAATTAAGTTGCAAAAAGGAGATGGGGCTTGTTTCCGAGGTTTTCAGCAGGAAAGATTTGATTCCGGCAAAGCTTGCAGTTGGGCATGTAAGATACTCAACCACCGGATCTTCAAGAGCTGAAAGTGCACAGCCTTTTATTGTTAAATCCAAAGCCGGCACAATTGTTGTTGCACATAACGGAAATCTCGTGAACTATCTAACTCTTAGAAAAGAACTTGAAAACGAAGGGGGTGTTTTCACAACTGATTCCGACTCAGAAGTTATAGCACATCTCTTTTCAAAAATGCTGCTAAAAGAGAAGGACTTTGAAGCAATTCTTTCCAGCTTAAGTAAAAAAATAATAGGTAGTCACTCTTGTGTTCTGATGGTGAACGATACCCTTTTGGCTTATCGCGATCCTCTTGGCTTTCGTCCGCTTTGCATCGGAGAAGTTGAGGATGGCTTCATTGTTTGTAGCGAGAGTTGCGCCATCGATGCTCTTGAAGGAAGGTTTATAAAGGACGTCTCTCCTGGAGAAGCAGTTTTAATCCAAAACGGAGAAATTGAATTCATAAAATTTGCGGATAGCAAAAGAAAGGCTTTTTGCATATTCGAATACATATACTTTGCACGTCCAGATTCAGTAATCGATGGTGTAAGCGTTTATAAGGCTCGAACAGAAATGGGAAAAATACTGGCAGAAGAGTCTCCAGCAAATGCAGACTTCGTCTCCGCTGTTCCTGACAGCGGGATAACTGCTGCAATTGGATATGCTACGCGTTCAGCACTTCCATATATGGAGTGTCTAATAAAGAACAGGTATGTGGGAAGGACATTCATAATGCCAAAACAGGAGCTTAGGGAGCTACTCGTAAGAATGAAGGTTAATGTCATAAAGGAGAACGTGGATGGTAAAAGAATTGTCCTAATCGATGACAGCATTGTTCGTGCAACTACTTCGAAAAGGATTGTTGAAATGATAAAAAAGGCTGGAGCCAAAGAGGTTCATCTTAGGGTTGGTAGCCCGCCGATAATTGCTCCATGCTACTTCGGTATAGATATGAAAACAAGGGAAGAACTTGTTGCTGCCAAACACAGCGTGGAAGAGATTAGGGAGATTGTTGGTGCAGACACTCTTCAATATCTAAGCCTTCATGGTTTGCTGACTGCCCTGAAGAAAATAGGGGGAAAAGGATTCTGTATAGCCTGCCTTACTGGAAGATATCCTGTTTTTGTGCCTGGAGAAATTTGCCTACCTGATGTAGGGTATCCAGAGGAGGAGTAAGAGGAGTATAAGCATTAGAAACATGAAAATCGTGAAATTTCTTTGTCTCTTTCTCTCCTTAGCCATTTTGTTTTCACATTCTTCACTACAGAAAAATTTTTCAAGTTCAATCGCTTTTCCGCAAACAACGCAATGTCTGTGTGGGATAAGAGCCATGAAGAAACTTGCGCATAAAATATAAAACTTTTCTTTTTTAGCCACCATCTGCTTACCAACACAAAATTTTTTTTAAGATTAGACATTCATACATGGAGTTTGATGCTGAAATCGTAGCCGAGACCCCATCGGTTAAGAATCCAATACTCATAACCAGTTTCCCCGGTATCGGACTTGTAGGGACAATAGCAACTGCGTATTTTATCAGCGAACTGCAACTTGAGAATATCGGAATTCTGGAATCAAAAATGCTACCACCAATTGCTTCACTTTACGAGGGCGTAGTTTTACCCCCGCTGAGAATATATGAATCCAAAGACCTCAACTTTCTCCTGATCCATTCTGATGTCCCGATAGTTCCACAAATTGCCTACGGGATAAGCAGAGTTATTGTGAACTGGGCAATAGAAGTGAAGGCCAATCGAGTTTTCTCTCTTGCCGGAATCGCTACCTTAGAGGACAAGAAAAGAGTTTTTGGTGCTGTTACGCATAAAGATTTGCTCAATGAGATAAAAGAACACGTGGAAATATTCCGCACGGGCACGATTTCCGGGATTGCGGGTAGCATTTTAAATGAATGCGTTGCTTCCAAGCTTCCAGGGATAGCTCTTCTTGGCGAAACTTCTGGTTTTAACCCAGATCCAAGAGCTGCGGCAAATCTAATCGGGGCAATGAACAAAATACTTGGCTGGAAAGTGAACGTTGAGAAGCTTTTGCAGGAGGCGGAGTTTATAGAGGCACAAATGCAGAAACTCGCTGAACAGGCCATCCAAGAAGTCAAAAGAGAAGAATTTCCGATGTATGGGTGATAAAAATGCGCTGCTACGTTCTGAGTGGGATTGCAAAGGGAATAATTGAAGAAATAGTTCGCAGAAACATAAGGACAATCGAACTCAGGAGTGCGCATAACGTCGCAACTGCATTAAGAGTGAACCTTGGAGATTGCGTTTTTCTGACATATTCGAGAACAAGTGATCTCGAAAGGGGTGTTGGTGGTGTTATCGCAGAGGTAAGTGGGAAGGAAGTTATACATCAATCTTTGTTCTATTCCTCTCCGCATTACATTGAGGAAAGCGAAATGGCAGTGGTTAGAATTAAGCTAAATCCCAGGGGTTTGGGGAGGATAATTCAGATAAGAACTGGTAACCTGCTTGAAGCGATTGAGGCAGAGGTTGTTGAATTAACGCATTTCAGTGCCTGGTAATTTTGTATTAAATTTTTTAAACTCCTGCGACAACTGCTATTGTGAGAGTCCGAATTGAATTCTATGCAACTCTAAGAGAGAAATTCGGGAAAAGTATTGAAATCGAGTGCGATGGAACGCTTAAAAATGCTTTTATCTCCGCGTCCAGAGTTCTTGGCAACTCACTGCTGGAAGAAGTGTTCGATGAGAGAGGAAATTTCAGAAACGATAGAATTATAACTGTAAATGGCAGAAATATAAAGGATGAAATGATCGAGAAGCTTAAAGAAAATGATAGAATTGCCGTATTTCCCCCAGTGGCTGGAGGATGATTGAGAAAATTCAAATTGAGCTAACAACGAGGTGCAACCTCGATTGCGAGTATTGTCTGAGACCAAAAACAGCTGTTGAGATCAAAAGAGAGATTTTTGAGGAGCTCGGTGGAGCTGCAAAAAAGTTCATCCTCTATGGTTTTGGTGAGCCATTGATGCATAAAGAAATAATTCCGATTCTCAACAAACTCGATGGAGAAATTGTGATAAGCACAAACGGAATGGTTGATGAGAACTTTGCTGAAATTGCGGAAATTGCTGACTTTGTTGGAATTTCTGTTGATTTAAACGCTGAATTGCGAAGAGGAATGGGTTTGGAAAAAGTGCTGAGTAAACTTGAAAAGATTAAAACAAAGGGCATTGCAGAAATTGTGATTACAAGAGATAACATAGGCAAATTAGCTAAATTTGCCGAGTTTTTAGCTGAAAAAGGGGTTGGAATAATGCTTACAAACGTCATTGCTCCAAGAAAGGAGATCTATGCAAGAGCTCTTTATTTTGAGGGGTCAAGAATAAATGCAGATTACATCCATTTGAGCGAATCGGAAATGCTTTCAATGATCAGGAAAAAGTTTTTTATTGCTGTAGAAACGATAGAAACAGAGTTTGTGGAGAAGAAGTTTCCAAATCTTCAGGCTTTAATAGAGGGAAAGGAGAGGATTAAAAGAGCTTTAGAAGCAGAGAAGGAAATTGAAAAAGTTTTGGAGGTCGCAAAAAGCTATGGGGTGGATTTTGTGAAGCCAAATTTCTTTGGAGAGTCTGAGCGTAGAAAATGCCCTTACGAGAGGTCGCTTTTCGTTCGTTCGGATTCAAAAGTCTCTCCTTGTATGCAAATGGCATACCCGCATAATGAGTTTGTGAATCAGAGAGAGAAATTTGTGAGCGAGTTCACTGTGGGCAAAGTTTTAGATGGTATTGAAAGAATTGAAACAAAGCTCGCATTTTTTGAAAAAATCAGAGAAGAAATGGATTTTCCCTGGTGCGGGGATTGTGCTCATGTTTTTGGCTGCTGGTTTTTGGCAAATGGAATGGATTGCTATGGAAACATTCCCTCGTGTAGTGAGTGCTTATATTCAGTTGGAATTGCAAAATGTCTCGTGTAAGTAAAACTGAGAAATCATTTTATTCCTCATCGCGATAGATTGGCCATGCCTTTAACTCCAATGGAAATTTATAAACTTCTTCCCAAGACAAACTGCAAGAAATGTGGCGAGCAAACATGCATGAGCTTCGCTTTCAAGATCTTAAACAGAGAAAAGAAGCTTGATGATTGCAAACCTCTTTTTGAGGAAAAAAAATACGAATTTCAGCTAAAAAAACTTAAAGAAATACTTAAACCGCTTGAAAAGGCAACAGAGACAGGTTTAATAGTGAACAGCGAAAGATGCAATGGATGTGGAAATTGTATTGTTGTATGCCCAGTTCATGTTGAAAAAGATCCTTATGGTGCGGGAATTGGAAAAGGGCCTACGATAAATGATCCTATTTATAGAATAGAAAATGGAAAGCTTGTAATACTAAACATGCATGCTTGCAGAAGGTATGGGAAAAATCGCATTCTTTGCGTTGTTTGTAGGGAAAACTGTCCAACAGATGCAATAAGTTTCTTGGAGGGGTAAAAATGATTTGCACAGCTTGTTCTTGTCTTTGCGATGATATAGAAATCAGAAACGGAGAAATCCTCAATGCCTGCGAAAGAGGTTGCAGACATTTATCTCGTTTTAAAGAAAAAAGGGCAAGGCCAATTGTTGATCGAAAAGAAGTGGACGTTGACAAAGCAATAGAGGCTACAATAGAGATTCTGAAAACATCAAAAAGCCCAGCAATTTATGGTTTAGACACTTCAACAGTTGAAGCACAGAAAGTTGCGATTAAAATTGCCGAAAAGCTTAATTGCTACATTGATGATAACTCCTCCTTCTGTCTTGGTGAATTCGTGGAGGCAATACTCAAAAAGGAAGTAAAGACTTCAACACTCGACGAGGTGCGCGACAGAGCTTATGTTTTGATTTACTGGGGTGCAAATCCTTATCACAGCCTTCCGAGACATATGTCAAGGTACACATACTACCCAAGAGGGGCAAAAAGGAATAGAGGTTATGATGAGGATCGGTATCTCGTTGTTGTGGACATAAGAAAAACTGAAACAGCAAAACTCGCAAAGAAGAATGCAAAATTCATAAAAGTTGAGAACGATCTTGAGCTCGTTGATTCTTTTATCAAATCTCTCGAGGGAAAAGTTTCGAAATATGACACTGCTTCAATTCTGAGGGAGATGAAAAAATCAGACTTCAACGCCGTGTTTGGCGGATTAGGATTAAAATATGGCTTAAAAGGAAACCTAAAAATGTTCACAGAGATGATGAGAAGGGTAAACGAAGTTGTTCCGCTCTTCTTTCTCCCAGCGGGTTTTCATTCGAACATGCGCGGGTTCAATGAGACACTCTTTGAAAAAGTTGAAGCTGTTAATAAATTTAGTTTTGCAGAAAGGAAAAGCAGCGCAGCTTTTGCGTTTACAGAGCTCATCAAAAATCAAAAAATCGACTCAGCAGTAATTGTTGGGACAAATCCGATCTCTTCGTTACCCTTTGAGGTCTCTAAGAATCTCTTGAAAATTAAGAAAGTCGTTATCGATCCATTTATGACAGAGACTGCTAAAAATGCAGACATCTTCATTCCAACAGCATTTTCTGGAATCGAGACTCAAGGAGAGATGGTTAGAAGCGATGGGGTTCGTGTAAAACTTTCTCCCATATTCAAATCAGAAATCGACGACGTTTACGTGCTTAAAAAGATTTTGGAGGGATTGTAATGATGCGTTTAACAAGATTGATGAAATTTGAGGCCTTTATTGTTGTTGCGAGGATTTACAGCGAACAAAGTGTTGCAACACTTTATCTTCATCCTGATTTTGCAAAAAGATGTGGTTTCAAGGAGGGAGATGTTGTCAAAGTTTCGAGATCGGGGAGAGAAGTGAATTTCAGAGTGAAATTACTCGACACAGCTCCAGAAAATGGTGGAATAATTCCAAACTCGATTTTTGCAAGTTATTTAACAGATTTCGATAACTTTAAGAGTTTTAAAGCTGACTTGGAGCTATCCAATGGCAATGAAACTACAATTGCTGAGATAATGACAATTATCATGGAGATGAAGTAGCAGAGGGCACGAAAAATAAAAAGGAGTCATTATAAATGTTCCAGAGTCCAAAAAAGTTTTTTTATTCATGCTAAATTCAAATCATGGATGTAACCCTTGATATGTTTTTCCCCTTGTTTGAAGAAGAGCGAAAAGATG
This sequence comes from Archaeoglobaceae archaeon, assembly GCA_038866255.1. Classification (GTDB taxonomy): domain Archaea; phylum Halobacteriota; class Archaeoglobi; order Archaeoglobales; family Archaeoglobaceae; genus WYZ-LMO2. Next base: position 26,219 of record JAWBZL010000010.1, on the reverse strand, counting down.
AATTTTGGAGGATAAAAGAAGTTGAGGCTTACCAAAAAATGCTTTTGGAGAAATTAGAGAAAGCTTACAAGGTTGCAGAGCTTGCAAGATCCAGAGGACTTGATCCCGAGACAAGAGTTGAGATTGCAATAGCCAAGGACATGGCTGAAAGAGTTGAAAAGCTTATTGGAGTTATGGGGGTTGCTGAAAGGATAAGAGAACTCGAAAACAGCGGTTTGGAAAGGGACAAGATCTCGTTTATAATTGCGGATGAAATACTTGAGGCCAAATTTGGAAAAATGAACCCGTTAGAGGCAATTGAAAAGGCAATAAGAACTGCAGTTGCAATAATGACTGAGGGTGTTGTTGCCGCTCCAATAGAAGGGATTGCAAAAGTTGGAATTGACAAGAACAGTGATGGAAGCAGTTTTCTAAAAGTATATTATGCTGGTCCCATAAGAAGCGCAGGAGGGACTGCACAAGTTATTTCTGTTTTAATAGCGGACTATGTAAGGAGAAAAGTCGGAATTGGGAAGTATATACCAACAGAGGAGGAGGTTCTAAGATACTGTGAAGAAATACAGCTATACAAAAAGGTTGCAAATCTACAGTATTTACCTACGGACGAAGAAATAAGGTTGATTGTTACCAATTGTCCAGTTTGCATTGATGGTGAAGCAACAGAGGAAGTTGAAGTTTCCGGGTATAGAAATCTCCCAAGAGTTGAGACGAACAAAGTAAGAGGTGGTATGGCTCTTATAATTGCAGAAGGGATTGCTTTAAAAGCTCCAAAGCTGAAAAAACTTGTTGAGAGTCTAAAAATAGATGGTTGGGGATGGCTTGATAAGCTTATAAAAAAGGAGGCAAGCGAAGAAGTTGATGTAAAACCGAAGAGCAAATATCTTTCCGATATTGTCGCTGGAAGACCTGTTTTGAGTCATCCCTCACAAAAAGGCGGATTCAGGCTTAGATATGGAAGGGCAAGAAATTCTGGATTTGCAACCGTTGGAATAAATCCAGCAACAATGGTCTTAATTGATTTCATAGCAATAGGGACTCAGCTGAAGATCGAGCTACCAGGGAAAGCTGGAGGTGTAGTTCCCGTTACAACAATTGAAGGGCCAACGGTGAGGCTGAAAAATGGCGATGTTGTGAGGATAAACAGCGTTAAAGAAGCTTTTGAGATTAGAGATGAAGTTGAACTCATTCTTGACTTGGGAGAGATTCTAATAAACTATGGTGATTTTCTTGAGAACAATCATCCCCTTATGCCAAGTTCTTACTGCTACGAATGGTGGGTACAGGAAACAGGAATTGAAAAGGAAAGAATTAGTGAAGAAGAGGCTATAAAACTCTGTGATGAGCTTGGAGCCCCATTACATCCTGAGTGGACTTATCTCTGGCATGATATAACTGTTGATGAATTCGAATACCTTAGGAATTTTATAAGTGAGCATGGAAAAATTGAGGCGCGAGGAAAGTTCCTTGTTCTGCCGAGAGATGAGAGAGCAAAAGAAATTCTTGAGAAATTGCTTGTTGAGCACAAAGTAAGAGAGGAGCTTGTTATAGAAAAATGGAAGGTGCTTGCAAGATGTCTCGGCCTTGATTCGAGACTAAAAAAGGTTGGAGAACCAAAAGGAGAAAATGTTCTCGAAGTTATAAAAAGCGTTTCTGGCATTGAAGCCAGGGCAAAAGCTCCTTCAAGAATTGGAGCAAGAATGGGGAGGCCTGAGAAAGCAAAAGAGAGGAAAATGAGTCCTCCACCACATTTGCTTTTCCCATTAAGTTTTGCCGGAGGAAAAAGGAGAGATATAAAGAGTGCCGTTGACCATTCCAATGGTTACAATTTCTCAAAGGGGGAAATTGAGGTTGAAATTGTTTTAAGAAAGTGTTCGAAATGTGGAAAAGAAACTTTTTGGCTGAAATGTGAATGCGGGGAACTAACGCAGCAGCTTTATTACTGCCCTAAGTGCAGAATTAGGCAAACGAGCAAGATCTGCAAATGTGGTGCAGAGACGAGGGGGTATGTGAAAAGGGTTGTTGATATAAGAAAACTCTACACCACCGCGTTGAAGAATATCAACGAATCCGACACTCTTGAGATCGTTAAAGGTGTGCTTGGGTTAACTTCAAAGAGCAAGTTCCCAGAGAAAATTGAGAAGGGAATTCTTCGTGCAAAACACGATGTGTATGTTTTTAAAGATGGAACCATCAGATACGACATGACCGATCTACCCTTAACACATTTCAAGCCAAAGGAGATTGGTTTAAGCGTTGAAAAGCTTAAAGAGCTCGGATACACAAGAGATTATCTTGGAAATGAGCTTAAAAATGAAGATCAGATAGTCGAGCTAAAACCACAAGATTTAGTGATTTCAAAGAACTGCGCTGAGTATCTTGTGAAAGTTGCAAAATTCATTGACGATTTGCTCGTTAAATTTTACAGAATTGAACCATTTTACAGGGTTGAAAAGCCTGAGGACTTAATTGGACATTTGGTTATAGGCTTAGCTCCCCACACCTCTGCCGGAGTTCTTGGAAGAATAATTGGCTTTGCAGATATTCTCGCCTGCTACGCACATCCATACTTCCACGCTGCAAAAAGAAGAAATTGCGATGGAGATGAGGACAGCGTTATGCTTCTTTTAGATGGTTTGATCAATTTCTCGAGACATTTTTTGCCCGAAAAGCGTGGCGGACAAATGGACGCTCCTCTTGTGCTTACAACAGTTGTTGACCCGAGAGAAGTTGACAAAGAAGTGCACAACATGGATATCGTTTCCCGATATCCGCTGGAGTTTTACAGTGCAACGCTGAGATTTGCAAATCCAAAGGATTGCGAGGACGTAATAGAAAAAGTAAAAGATAGATTGAGTTTAGAGACCAGATTTTGCGGCCTAAATTTTACCCACGACACAGATATCGGCCTTGGAGTTAAGGAAAGTGCATATAAGAAGCTGAAAAACATGAATGAAAAAGTGGAGAAGCAGATGGAGATAGCAAAGAAGATTCTTGCAGTTGATGAAAACGATGTTGCAGAAAGAGTTATAAATGTGCACTTTCTTCCAGATATAATAGGAAATCTCCGTGCATTTTCAAAACAGGAGTTTCGATGTGTTGACTGCAACGAGAAGTACCGAAGAATACCTCTGAACGGGAAGTGCAGGAGATGTGGTGGAAATCTTACTCTCACGGTGCACAGCAGCTCTATTGTGAAGTATCTGGACATTTCAAAAAAGCTGTGCGAAGATTATAAAGTTTCAGAATACACAAAACAAAGGCTTAAGTTAATCGAACACGAGATAAAATCGCTCTTTCTCGAAAAGAGACAAGTTACACTTGTCGACTTATTTAGCTAAGTTCTTTTGAAATTATCTCTGCAACGCTGATTTTTGAAAAAATCCTTTCTACAGTATCTGTTGCCACTATTTCAGAAATTCCTGCTGAAAATAGCTTAACCGCTGCAAAATCAGAAAGAATTGCATGGACACAGGCACAATAGATTTTCTTAGCTCCAAGATTGTAAAGGGTTTTCGCAGCCTCCGCAACGGTTCCGCCAGTAGATATTATATCGTCAACGATAACAACCTCTTTTCCTTCCACGTTCAAATTCTTTGGTGTTATCTCCACAGTTTTTGCATCGATTCTTTTCTTTTCAAGCCAGTCCCAATCGCAGTTGGCAGCCATTGAAGCTTTTTTCACACGTTCTGCAGAACCTTTGTCAGGAGAGATCATTACCACATTTCTTCCCGCATAGTGCTTGCCTATTAAAGGCATTGCATCAAGTTCAACGAGTTTTTTGAAATACTCCTTCGCCTTCTCGCTGTGTATGTTCACTGTTAGAACTTTTTCTGCTCTTTTCTCAAGCATCTTTGCAATCGCTCTTATGCTTACGGCTTCACCCTTCAAGAATTCTCTGTCTTGTCTTGCATAACCCATGTAGGGAATAAGAGCAACCACTTCTCCTTTAAGTGAATCAAAAAGAAGATTGAGCAAAACTATGTCTTCACTTGAAGTTAAGCTACTTACAATCAAATGCCTCTCTTCTTCGCTTTCAACCCTTGCGTAAAGCTCACCATCTGGAAATCTCTTGTATTGGACTTGTGCAATTCTTAAACCAAGATTCTCTGCAACCCTTTTGCCGAGCATTGGCGAAGATGGGCACAGAATAACGTCCATAAAAGGTCGAGTTATTTTTTGTATACGCTAAGCAGCTCGACTGGAATTGGAAGGATTATCGTTGTATTCTTCTCCGCTGCGACTTCGTTCAGAGTTTGGAGGTATCTCAAAAATAGCGCTCCTTCGCTCTTTACCAGAACTTCTGCGGCTTCTTTTAGTTTCATTGCAGCCTGATACTCTCCTTCTGCCCTTATTATCTTTGATCTTCTCTCCCTCTCAGCCTCGGCTTGCATTGCCATCACTCTTCGCATCTCTTCAGGAAGCTCAACATCCTTTATCTCGACTGCAGTCACCTTTATTCCCCAGGGGTTTGTTGCCTCATCAATTATCTGCTGCAGCCTTAAATTTAGCTTTTCCCTTTCAGCAAGGACTTCATCAAGCTCTGCCTGGCCTATTATGCTTCTCAGCGTTGTCTGCGCAATTTGAGCTGTTGCATACATATAATTGTAAACCTCCGTCACAGCTTTTGCGGGATCGATAACGCGATAATAAACGACTGCATTGACCTTCACAGTTACGTTGTCTCTTGTAACAACTTCCTGAGCCGGAACGTCGTAGGTTATGGTTCTGAGATCAACCTTTACCATGTTGTCAAGTATCGGGATTATAAAAAACAAACCAGGCCCTTTGGCTCCGAGAAGTCTTCCAAGCCTGAAGATTACCCCCCTTTCGTATTCTTTTACAATTCTGACTGCTGATGCTATAAAGATTAGCAAAACCAGAGCTATGCCTATTATCCAATACAATTCCATAGAATAGAATTTCATAAAGCTTTATTAAGTTTTTGTTATTACTTTAAGATATTTTTTTATTACATACTGTTACTAAAACCAAAAAAATTATTCATAATAATAATTGGCCAAGATTTAAGTTCTCGGCAAATCTCTTCAAACGAAAGAGATTTTGCTGCTCTTGTTTAATGAGAAATTATGTTAAATCCACTGTAGAAAAAAACCGATAAATACAAATAAAGGTTTAGACGGAAAAATTTTGAAAAGTGAACACGAGGTGGTAGTATGGTTGAAAGAAAGAAGATTGAAATCCCAGCGGGCGCAAAAGTCAAAGTGAGCGTTGGTGCTGAAGATAGCTTCCCGTTCGACATTTCTCCAATGTATGAGGGCGAAAGAATTCGCAAAGAGGACATGTTCGTTGAGCTCGGCGGACCGAAGCAAGTTAAGTTTGAACTCGTAATGGCTTTGCCTGCGGATCAGGTTGAGGACATGAAGGTAACTCTCGTTGGGCCTGATCTCGATGAAATGAAGGAAGGAGAGAGCTATCCCTATGGGATGCTTTACTACATCGCCGGGAGCAAAGTCGAAACAGATCTCGAGCCGGTTATCGAACGCAGAAACCACGACTTCCAGAACTACATTGAAGGCTACATGCATCTCAATCAGAGATACGATGTATGGGTCAGAATTGGCAAAAACCCAGTAAAGAAGGGATTAAAAAGCCTTATACAGATCGCAAAAGCTACTATGATGCTCTACAAGAACGAACTGCCTTTCATCGAGAAAATCGAGGCAGTATACATTACAGACAAGGAGCTTGTGGAGAAAATCCTGAAAGAGGTTGCAATGTCAATTTACGAAGAAAGAGATAAGAGAATCGAAACTCTCCACGATGAAGACGTTAGCGAATTCTACTCCTGCACACTCTGCCAGAGCTTTGCCCCAACAAACGTTTGCATCGTCTCTCCTGACAGACCATCGCTCTGCGGAGCCATAAGCTGGTTCGATGGTAGAGCTGCGGCAAAAGTTGATCCAGAAGGACCGAACAGAGCTGTTCCAAAGGGTGAAGTAGTTGATTCGATTGGCGGTGAATACAGTGGAGTGAACGAGTTTGCAAAACAGGAGAGTGGAGGAGAATATGAGAGAATAAAATTGCACAGCTTCTTCGAGTTCCCGCATACGAGTTGCGGTTGCTTTGAAGTCATTGGCTTCTACATGCCAGAAGTCGATGGCATAGGCTGGGTGCATCGCGGATATCCGCAGCCTGCACCTAATGGCTTAACCTTCTCCTCAATGGCCGGACAAACCGGTGGTGGAAAACAGGTTGCGGGTTTCTTGGGAGTCGGCATGGCTTACTTCAGGAGCAAGAAGTTCATCCAAGCAGATGGAGGCTGGTATAGAGTTGTTTGGATGCCAAAAGAGCTAAAGGAAAGAGTAGCCAAATACATACCAGAGGATATCAGAGACAAGATCGCAACTGAGGAGAATGCGAAAACACTCGACGAGCTAAAGGAGTTCCTGAAGAAAGTGGATCACCCGGTTGTGAAAGGAATTGTGAGAAAAGTCGATGGGAAGAAGATAACAAACGGCTGGCCTGAAGTTGCTGAAGTTAAGGAAGAAAAACCCGCGGTTGAGGCAAAGCCAGAAGTAAAGGCAGTGCCAGCACAGGTTCAGGTCTCGCAACCGCAATTAGCGATGCCGATGCAAATGCCAGCGTTCCAGCTTCCAGCGTTGCAGTTGCCAACACCACAAACCGCGCCTGCAGGCATAAAACTTATTATCAAAGATGCAAAGATTACTATCGGAAAGATCGTTGTTAAAAAGAAGGGGGAGAAGTGATGGAAAAGGAAGTTGGCACGAAGAAAATAAAGCTGATCCTCGTGGGGGCGGAGATAAAGATCCCAGAGCTGATAATTGAGGAAGAAGAATGACTGCAATTGCAGTCACTGGCAAAGGTGGGACTGGAAAGACTTTGGTTTCTGCCCTACTCATCCATTTTATTGCAAAAAAGTCGCAAAAAGTCCTTGCAGTCGACGCAGACCCGGACAGCAATCTCGCGGATGCGCTTGGCGTTGAAGTTGAAAAAACTCTCGGAGATATTCGCGAAATCTTTCAGACAAGCAGAGACGAGATGGGGACTCTCAACAAGGAGCAATGGCTTGAGGGAAAAATATATGAAACAATTTGTGAATGCAACGGTTTCGATCTCCTCGTCATGGGTCGTCCAGAAGGCGAAGGATGCTATTGCTTTGCCAATTCGTTGCTTCGCGGAATTTTACGCAAATTAACGAGACACTATGAATTCGTTATCATAGACAGCGAAGCTGGACTTGAGCATTTTAGCAGGAAAACAATTGACAGCGCGGATTACATACTCGTAGTTACCGACATGTCGAAGAAAGGGCTTGCAACTGCAAAAAGAATAAAAGAACTCGTCAGCGAGTTGAGGTTGAATTTCAAAGATGTTTATCTTTTGGCAAACAGAATAGCGAATGAAGAAGCGGAAAAAAGGATCAGGGAATTCGCAAAAAGCGAGGGAATAAAAATGCTCGAAGTTTTGCCTTATGATGAGAAAGTTGTAGAACTCGATCTGAAGGGTTTGCCAATCATCAACCTTGCCGAATCTTCGGAAGTTTATAAGAAGATGAGTAGGGTAGCGGATTTGTTTTTGAAGGGGTGAGAACTTGGCAAAAAGGTTTACGCTTGAGGATTTTTTAGCCTTGCTCAAGAAGTACGACGTTGAAGTCTTAGAGGATGTGAAAATCGATGGCGATCTTGAAATAGAGCTTGAGGGCTCAGCAGTGGATTTAACTGCCTTCACAGCACTTTACACGCTTTTGAACGAGTTTGGAAATTTCCTTTATCATACGAACATGGCTCTGACTTATTTGCAAAGACTTTCTGCCATGCTCGGCATTCCGATGCCCTTCCAAGTTCAAGTACCGGCTCCTTCTCCAGCTATTGCGCCTCTTGCTCCAGAAGTCCCCACAGCAAAGGTTCCTGAAATTAAATTGCCTGAAAAACTCATCGAGGCAAAGTTTGAGGCTCCAAAGGTTGAATATAGCGGTTACATCGAAGAAGTCGTTCTCGGCGCCACGAAAGCTGATGGCGGAACTCGAGACTACGTCGTTAAGCTTGGAGGAGAAAAAAGTTTAGCTTTCTACGTTTTCGATAAAAAACAGCCAAATCTGCCTGCGATTGCGATTGACGTCTTTGATCGCCCACCAGCGCTCGCAAAAGCTGTGAAAGTTCACTACGAAGACGTTGTTGGTAACCCAGCAGAATGGGCAAGAAAGTGCGTTAAAAAATTTGGCGCAGACATGGTTACGATCCATCTCGTTAGCACGGATCCGTTGCTCGAGAACACTCCCGCAAGTGAAGCAGTGAAGGTTGTTGAGGACATTCTCCAAGCAGTCAAATGCCCGATCATCATTGGTGGTAGCGGAAACAAGGAAAAGGATCCAGAAGTGCTTGAAAAAGCTGCAGAAGTCGCTGAAGGCGAAAGAGTTATGCTTGCGAGTGCTACTCTCGATATGGACTGGCAAAGAATTTGTGAAGCTGCGAAAAAGCATGGACATGTCGTTTTAAGCTGGACACAGATGGATATAAACAACCAGAAAATGCTCAACCGCTACTTGCTCAAGCGCGCCAACATGCCGAGAAACAGCATCGTGATGGATCCAACAACCGCAGCCCTCGGGTATGGACTTGACTACGCGTTCACGAACATGGAAAGAATAAGACTCAGCGGGCTAAAAGGGGACACAGACCTTAACTTCCCAATCTCGAGCGGGACTACGAACGCTTGGGGCGCAAGAGAAGCGTGGATGACAGATTCCCCGCTCGAAGGCGACACTCCATGGGGACCAAGAGAACTCCGCGGTCCGATTTGGGAGATAATCACTGGTTTAACGCTCTCACTCGCCGGAGTTGATATGTTCATGATGATGCATCCATTGGCAGTTGCGGTGCTAAAAGAGGTGTTCAGCACTCTCGGAGGTAAAGTGAAGGGTAATGTTGCTGACTCTGGTAAATGGATCTTCGCGGAGGTGTAAGGATGAAGGTAAAGAGTCCACTTGAGGTTTACAATTTCTTGCCGAGAACGAACTGTAAGGAGTGCGGTTACGACACCTGCATGAGTTTCGCTTCACACGTTCTCGACCGCTCCGCGAAGGTTTTTGATTGCAAACCACTCGTTCGAGATGCTGAAAAAGATGCAAAAGCAAAGGAGAAGCTTGAAAAATTACTCGATCTTACCGCTCCGGAGATTGCAGAAGTTATCGTTGGCGTTGGAAGTTCTGCGCTGAAGATTGGTGGCGAAGAAGTGTTGCATCGCCACGAGCTCACTTTCTTCAACCCAACCGCTTTCTTCTACGACGTCTGGGATACGCTCGATGATAAAAAGATTGACGAACGTTGCGATAGAGTTGTTAGCTACAAAAAGTTCTACGTTGGCAAATATCTAACGCTCGACGGCTTTGCAGTTCGCTGCACTTCCAACGATCCAAAGAGGTTTGCCGAAGTTGCGAAAAAGGTTGCAGGCTACGGAAAACCAATGGTTCTGATCGCATTAAATGCTGAGTGCATGGAAGCCGCGCTGAAACTCGTTGCTGATCAGAGACCACTAATCTACGCAGCAACCGAAGGTAACTGGAAGGAATTTTTGAAACTTGCGCTTGATTACAAAGTTCCCGTAGTTTTGAGAGCAAAGGATCTCAATTTGCTCAAAAGTCTTGCAGTAACTTTCAAAACTGCAGGAGTAAAAGACATAGTTCTCGATCCAGTGACTGAACCCATAGGCGAGGGTTTGCAGGGCACGTTTGAAAGGGTCGTACAGGTGAGAAGAAAGGCAATACTCGACGGCGATAAGGATCTTGCGCATCCAATAATGGTCACGCCAATCGCAGCTTGGATGATCGATGGTGATGAAGTAACGAAATCCTACTGGGAAGCTGTGATTGCGGGAATGTTCATCGTGAAATATGGCGACGCAATGATCTTCCACAGCATTGACCAACACGTTGTTATGCCAACGCTAACGCTTCGATTTAACATCTACACCGATCCACGCACCCCTGTGCAAGTTGCGCCAGGGCTGAGAGAGATAAATAACCCAACACCAGAAGATCCGGTTTTTATAACAACGAATTTCGCCCTCACTTATTACACAGTGGAGAACGATCTGAACAGTGCAAAAATTCGTGGATGGTTGCTCGTGCTCAATACTGAGGGAATTGGAGTTGAAGCGAGCGTAGCTGGTGGCAAATTCACCGCGAGCAAGGTCAAGGAGCTTATAAACGAAACTAAAGTTGGTGAAAAAGTAAAACATCGCTTCCTCGTAATCCCTGGACTTGCAGCACGCTTACAAGGGGCAATTGAAGATGAAACTGGCTGGAAAGTCCTCGTTGGGCCAATAGATTCAGGAAGAATAAAGGGATGGATGGAGAAGAACTGGCCTCCCAAGAAGTAATTTAAACTTTTTTACTCAGCATAGCAACCTTTATTAATATCCATCCACATTAAATTCATATGAACACCCTGAAAGTTGACAATGTCGAGATAACGTATCTGAAACATGCGGGCTTCAAAATAAAGGGTTCGAAAGTTGTTTACATAGATCCATATGACATTTCCACGACTCTTGAAAAAGCGGATTTAATACTTGTAACGCATGACCACTTTGACCACTTCGACATTAAAGCAATAAAGAGGCTATCAAAAAGTGATACAGTAATTGTTCATCCAAAAGGGTGCGTGATAGAGGGTTTCGAAAGCTGCTCGCTCGCTGAAGGAGAGACAAGGGTTGTAAAAGATGTTGAGATAAAAACAGTCCCCGCTTACAATGTGAACAAACCTTTTCATAAAAAAGGCGGTGTAGGTTACATAGTAAATATCGATGGAATTAAAATCTACCATGCAGGAGATACAGACAGAATTCCAGAAATGAAAAATGTTGAAGTTGACGTTGCACTCCTTCCCATAGGCGGAACCTATACGATGGACGTAAAAGAAGCTGTCGAGGCTGCCTGGGACATAAAGGCAAAGATTTACATTCCAATGCACTATGGAGCGATACCAAATACTAAGGCCAATCCCGAGGATTTTCGACTCAGAGTTCCAAAGGCCGTTATTCTCGAACCCTTGCTAAGATGAGTGGCGTAAAAGTTCCGCAACAATAAAGCTGTGGCCAAGAGTGCATTTTTCAGGAGAAACTCCAATTATTTTGCCCACTGTAACAACTTCTCCGCTTTTCAGCTCCATTGGGTGGCAAAGATTGAACATTCCACATTCGTAATGATCGCACTTCCGCTCCTCATATTTAAACCTTGCACCCTCCGAAAGGGTTGAATCGACGAGAGCTATGATTGGTAGCTCCACAACTTCAACTGCAACAACACCATCCTCATGGAGGGGGCATTCCTGAACTGAACCATCTCTGAGCCCAACTATTTTATACTTCGCTCCTTCTCTGAGCCTTAGACACGTTTTCTTTACCTTGCAATTCTCGCATTCAGGTTTACCTCCAAGGAATATGAATTCAAGACCTATTTTTGCCCAACTTTTACCGCAAAGCGTTATTATTCTATTCACTTCACCATCCATAACCATCACATTTTTTTACCAACCTCAAAATATTTCAACCTTTGCCCTTCCGAAAAATCAACCTAAAATTCGAATTCACTACCGACTCCAGTAATCTTAACTCGATCCCCGAAAATTTTTGCAAGCAAGAACTCAGCTCTAAAACCTGTGCAATGGCAAGGAGCTATGAACTCCACTTTCAGATTTTTCAAAATTTCGTTTATTTTCTCTTCATTGTAAGCTATTAAATGCGTCCCTCCAATAATGAACTTCACCTCGTCTCCAACCACTTCCTCAGCCCAAGTAACTGTGTTTCTTAAACCCGAATGACCGCAGCCAAGCAACAATACAACACCTTTATCCGTTTTTACTGCAAGAGACTGGTCGTCTTTTATTTCATCCTTTTCCTTCGTATTTCCCCGAATTAAAAACGAGTCCCTGAGTATTGCGGTTTCAAAATTTCTTGGGATCTCACCCAAAGCCCAAATTCTCTTTGAAACTTCTAAAGGCTCCCTGTGCTCTACCAATTTGGCAGAACTTTCAATTAAATCTTTTCTAAACGGGATTCCAATGTCTCTGCCTTCAAAAAATCTCGGCAAAAATGCATCGGGATGCGCATATACCGTTACACCCCTCAGGAACGGTCTTAGCCCGGAAGTGTGATCGTAGTGTCCGTGGCTCAAAACTATCTTTGAGGGCATCGGCTTTTGCAGGTTGATAAGGTTCTCAAACGCTACTGAAAAACCGGTATCAAGTAAAACCGTTTCTTTCCCTTCAACAAGGGCTGAAAAACCCCATTCAGCTTTAAGATTTTTCGGGGATACAATTTTGTTGTCTGAAATAATTGTTATTTTCATGTCCCTTTTTTCGGGAGAAAGTGATTTAAAATTTTTGCAAAACTCGAAAAGGTAATAATCTCTTAACTCAACACAATTCATGCTTGGCTTCGAAGAAATTATCTTTATCGCGATAATAGCTCTCCTGATTTTGACACCAGAAAAACTCGTTGAATTCGCAAGAGAATTAGGAAAAATATATGCGGAATACAAGAAAGCAAAAAGAATGATCGAGCTCGAGGTTCTTTATGGAGTTCCGAGTGATGAGAAGTTAAAAGAGGAAATGGAAAGGAAGTATAAAGAATTGGAGATAGAAGTTGAGAAACTTAAAGCCTCGAGATCTCCTCCTCGGTAAAACCTGTTAATTCGATCACTGTTAAACCTGTTTTAAGCTCTTTCGCCTCCTCTTCGCTAAGTCTTTCCATAAAAATGTCTTCGGATAAAATTGCGCTGTTTCCAAATGGATCTTCAAGAATTAGCGTAAGCTCTCCTTCTCCTGAAATTGTTTCCTCTATTTTTTTCAGAATTCCCTCACATCTTTTCAATTTCTCCTCGTTACCCTCATTCCACCGCATCGCAGTTCTTACAACGTTCGCAATTCTATCGAGAATTCCCTCGAGGTTCGTTATAAAAGCCTGACTCGCGGGTCCTGGCTCGATTGAAACTCCAATCTCAGGAATTCGGATTGTTCCGGAAGTTGATCTAACAATCTTTGTGTATAGGCTTTCTCTATTTATTTTCACCCTGAACCGCACGGGTTCTTTTTGCCCAAGCACTATGGAATCCGCATGTTTAAAACCGCATTCGCACGAAATAGATGTTATAAGGATTTTTTCAAAAAAAGGGACGTTATAAGTAACAACAGAGAGCTTCAATTCCCTGCTGCAATTTGGGCAAACAATCATTTGCCACCACGAATTTTATTTCTGTCAACCTTCACTCCTGTGGGTGTGATGAGAACGTATTCCTCACCCAAACCAACGATGTCTCCATTTATCTCTTCCGCAAGCTGTTTTAAATCCTTCAAAATTCTGTCGAGTGTGAGTTTGTCGTGTCGGAGAAAAGCTATGTCTGCAACGACCACGTTTCCATCGTATATCTCCTTTTTTATCCTTGGAATTTCTCCCAATCCCGTCAGTTCTGCCACCTTTATCATAAATGTAGCTTTCTCGCCAATTTCTGACTCGTATTGGCTGAGATCAAGTTCCTCATAATTTTCGAGCACAACTTTTTCCTTTGTTTTTAGCTTGTTAAATAGGCCCATAAACCTTCACCCAAATTTTGAATGTAAAAAAGTATTTAATTTTAACGCTTCCCCAGCCAAAAGTTTTAAATTGTTTAATTCTTCAAAGGATTTGAAATGCCTAAAACTGTTAAGGATTTGCTCATCGAAGTAAGGGATACGAGTGAGTTGATAATAGATCTTGCATACTCATCAGTTCTCTACGATGCCGAGGATATTGCAGAAGAGGTTCTTGAACTTGAGGCGAGATTTAATGAGTTACTCAATGAAATAAGGACTATCGCTTCTCTCTCAGTTAGAAGAGTCGAGGAGGCGAAAAAAATTGCTGCAATACTGCAAGTTGCGAATGCTGGACAGAAAATTAGCAGCGCAGCGGGAGATACTGCAGCACTTGTTTTGAGAGGTTACAAACTTCCAAAAGACATAGTGAGCCTTATTCTAAGTCATTCAGAGGAGACAATTATTCGAGCAACGGTGCCTGAGAATTCCATAGTTTCCGGGAAAACACTTAAAGAGACAAGATTTCAAAAATTAACCGGTATGAGGATCATAGCCATAAAAAGGGACTTAGAATGGATTTTCGATGTACACAGAGATACGAGGCTCATGAAGGGAGATATCATATTCGTAAGAGGGGATCCAAACATGGTTTCAAAATTATACGAAGTCGTCTTTGGTGAGAAAAAAGAGCTTGAGCTTACTACTGAGCTTGAAATTCCTGAGCTTGATCGGGCAGTGGATTTACTTATAGAGATGAAAAATCTCTCCGAACTTGCTGTGGATTTAGCCTATTCTTCTCTTATCTACGGCAATGAAGATGTTGCTCTCGAGGTTATTTATCTCGAGAGTCTTGTAGACAACTTCAAGTTTGAAATAGAGAGATTAATTCTGCTTGTAAGCAAAAAAATGGAAGACCCAAGTATGCTCATACCCATCATAGAAATCGCTCATTGCGCAGAACAAATAGCAGATGGGGCAAGAGAAATGGCTGAAGTTTTGCTTAGAAAAATAGAGCTACCAAAGATTTTCAAAGAGGCGATGAGAAAAACTGATGAAGTTTTAACCATGGTTCATGTCAGCAGCGATTCACCTCTCCACAACAAAACAGTTGGTGAGGCAAGGATTGAGACAAACACCGGAATGCACGTAATTGCGGTAAAGAGAAATCGGGAGTGGATAACAAGGCCTACTGCAAATACAAGGATTCTATCAGGTGATATTTTGATTGCAAAGGGTCCCAGAGATGGTGAAAAAGAGCTTATAAATCTCTGCTCCGCAGTTAAGCAACCAGCAGTTTAAGTTTTCTAACAAGCTCTTTTTTCACTTTTGAGTCTCTTCCTCGCTCGCAAACAATAGTTCGAACACCAATTATGTCAGGAGAAAGTTTTTTGATTAAATCCAAGTGATTCCAATCCAGCTTGCCCGCTATTGCACAGCGCATGCCAAAGCTCCTCGCAATCGAGATGAATCTCTGTAAATCTTCGAATTGCATATGGTCGAAAATCGAAGTTTTATCCTTTATAGCTGTATCAACCATTACCACATCCGCTTCAAGTTTGCCGGCAATTTCTGGAAGCTTTAATGGATTTATAGCACCTATTTTATAATAGTCTCCATAACCTGCAATTACAACTCTCTTCTTACTATCAAAGTCTTTTACAGCTTTTACAACCGCCCTTATTATTTCTTCTGCCTCTTTTTCATTCTTTGCCCCATAAAGACCAACTTTAATATAATCTGCACCCGCAATTGCCGCACCGAGGGCTGCAAGACTTGCCGTGCCGGGTTTGTATGGCATATCTCCAGTTGTTGCGCTTACTTCTTTTCCATGCTTCTTCGCAATTTCTGCAATCTCTCTTATAACCCACGGAAAATTGGCACCGAGAGATCCCTCAGAAGGGTTTTTAACATCTATTATATCCGCACCACCTTCAATTGATTCTATTGCCTCCTCAATGTCTTTCGGGCTTACAAGCACAAGCATCAAATCCCTTTCCTTATCTTTTGTATATATGTTTTTTGAAACTTTTTAAAAACCCACCTCACAACAGGATTTGCATGGAAGTAAAACCGGTAAAGATTGAGAAAGGTATGAGGGTTTCTGAGCTTTTAGAGGAATTCTTTTTCTCAGCTTTCAATGCTCGAAGGCTTTCTAAAGCAGGAAAACTGTGGAAAGAGATGATTTCTGAAAAAGCTTTTGTAATTCTAACCATAGCCGGGGCGATGATACCTGCGGGGATGCGAGAGATTTTGAAGGGGATGTTAGAGAGGGATTTTGTTCATGCACTTGTACTCACAGGTGCAAATTTTGTGCACGAAGTCTGCGAGGCTCTTGGATATAAGCACAG
This sequence comes from Archaeoglobaceae archaeon, assembly GCA_038866255.1. Lineage (GTDB taxonomy): Archaea > Halobacteriota > Archaeoglobi > Archaeoglobales > Archaeoglobaceae > WYZ-LMO2. Next base: position 10,321 of record JAWBZL010000010.1, on the reverse strand, counting down.
CATTGCAGATGAGAAAATCAGCGATGTTGAACTTGCAGAAATGAATCTCAACAGAATCTACGACGTTCTCATAAACACACCAGCATTTGAAGCTGTAGAGAACTTTCTTGCCGATGTTTTTAGAGACCTCGAAGGGCAAAAAGGGAGCTACGAAGTTCTGCAGGAAGTTGGAAGTAAACTTGAGAACTCATTTCTAAGAGTTGCAAATGAAAAAAAAGTGCCTGTTTTTTGTCCAACATTTCACGATTCTGTTGCAGGGTTACATTTTGCAATTTATGCAAAAAAAGCCTTACTTGATTATAATCGAGATATAAAAAAGTTGATAGAGATCTGCTCCCACTCAGCCAAAATCGGAATCACCATCATTGGCGGCGGTGTGCCAAAAAATTTCGCTCTTCAAGCCATGCTGCTTGCAGATGGTTTTGATTATGCAATTCAAATCACAACGGATTCGCCGCATTTCGGTGGGTTAAGCGGAGCTGAGCTTGAGGAGGCGAAAAGCTGGTGCAAGCTTAAAAAAGATGCGAAAACTGCAACAGTTTACTGTGATGCAACGATTGCGCTTCCAATTCTCTACGCTTATTTGCTGGATTCGATCACTTAGCAATTTCGAGCTTGATCTCGATGTCATGCTCAACTGTTTGAATCGTGATTTTAAATGAATTCCATTTCTCATTCGTTTTCTCAATCTCTTTTTCCAGCTCTTCAGCAATCATCTCAGAGATTTTAGATGAAAAAACAGGGGTGTAGTAATCTGCGTAGCCATGAAATCTTGCAGTTATAATTGCACTCTTTCTGTAGGTTTTCGAATCCAAGTTTTGATCTTCAAGCATCGATTTTCTAAGTCTCTCACCCAGAATTTTCCTAATCAATTCCATATCCTCAGCTGAGAATTTGTAGTCAGGTAAATTTTCCAATTCCAGTTTTCTGCATCCGTTTTTTTCGCAGAGACTTAAATTTTGGACTTTCTTCCCTTCTCTAAGCCATTTTTTGTAGTAGCTACCAAGATCGAGTGGAGGGAGATTTTGGTCAAGAACATAGAATTGATCGAGCAAAATAACCGATGAAAGATGCCCAGTTTCTTCTTTTTCAAATTCCAGATGCAAAACAAATGCTGAACAGTTGTTGTAAAGGAGAACGGCAGTTGTAAAAATTGCAAAGTCCCCACATATACCTCTCCTAAGCTTGGCAGTTTCTATGGGTGTTTGATAAAACCTCTCCGAATTTAAAACCTGAACTTCCCTACCTCTAACCAAAATAACCGGCGGTGGTAGCGAGGCTTTCTGCTTATCGTATTCGATGTTCTCCCCAACCCACTTAAGAACATTCCAAGCAGTTTCAACGCAGTTTTTTCCTTTAAGCTTTAGCGCATAAACCGATATTTTCGCAATCTCTTCATCGCTCAGAGTTGTGTTGAGAGCACATTCGAGGTCGTATCTCCAAGTTTTCTGGCAATATTCCTCCTTAGTTAGCCCAACACAAAGCAGTAAAGTAAAAAGAGATAAAATGGCGAGAAAATATCCAAATTTCATACCTCGACTTCTTTTCTTAGCATTTTCTGTCTTTCTTTTGCGCTGTAGCCTGTAAGAGATTCAATGAATTCGTTGTATGCTCTCAGAGTTTTTACTGCGATTTCATCATCCACAATTTTTGTTTTTGTCTCCACAAGCAAAAGCTTACCCTCAATTTTTGCTTTAAGCTCCTCAATCCCATAAAAGTTCCTTACAACATAAAAATCTCCTTCCTTCTCAAAACTGCCGAAATGTTTCTGTAGTTCTTCCGCAAGTCTTCTTTCACTAACTTCATAGCCCCTCTTGAATTTATACTCTCTCATACACTCAAAGTTACTCAAGAGTTTTTAAACTCAGTGAAAATTTGTCTCCATGATTCGAATAGATGGCAGCTTTGGAGAGGGTGGCGGACAAATTCTCAGAAGTTCAATTGCGCTTTCATGCATCACAGGCAAATCAGTTGAGATAACAAAGATTAGAGCAAATAGACCAAATCCCGGTTTGGCTGCACAGCACTTGAAGGGTATTGAGATTGCAAAACTCATAAGTGATGCGGAGGTAGAGGGTCTAAAATTGGGTTCTACAAGAATTTTTTTCAAACCAAGAAAGGTAATGGGCGGAAATTACAGAATAGACATAGGAACAGCTGGCAGTGTGACTTTGATTCTTCAAACAATTCTTCCTCCATTGCTGATTGCGGAAAATGCATCGAAACTCGAAATTATTGGCGGAACAGATGTAGCTTGGTCACCAACGGTAGATTACTTTGCAAACTTGACGCTAAGAGCTCTTAAGGAAATGGGCTCAAAAATAATCCTGAAGATTGAGAGCAGGGGGTATTATCCAAAAGGTGGTGGTAAAATAAGGGTTGAAATCGAACCCTCAAAGCTTTCTGGAAAAAATTTTGAAGTACAGAATGAACAAATCCTTGGCTTAAGCCATTGTCAGAATTTGCCACAGCATGTTGCACATCGCCAGAAAGAGGCCGCGCTGCAGTTTCTCAGACAAAGAGGTTTGAGTGCAGAAATAAGGGTTGAGACCCTTAAAGGCATTTCAACTGGTAGTGGTATAACGATCTGGAGTTGCTACAAAGCTGGGAGTGCATTGGGAGAGAAGGGGAAGAGAGCAGAGGAAGTAGGCTTGGAAGCTGCTAAAAACTTTTTTGATGAGTTCAGCGCCAAAGGAACCTTTGATTCACACTTAGCAGATCAAGTAATGATCTTTGGTGCGATTGCGAGGGGAAGGACAAGTTACACAACTACAAAAATCACCTTACACCAGAGGAGTAACGAATACGTTATAAAGAGCTTCTTGGGCGATGTTATGCGAATCTATGAGGAGGAAAAAAGGATAGAGATAAATGGACAAAAATTAGAGGGGGCGATATAGTTTTTAATCGCTTTAGTAATCCTTATCTGTGAAGGTGAAAGATGCACCAAAAACTGCAACCTCTCTCATAGTGAGATCAACTGCAACAGCAAGGGTTTCCCAGTCAAAGAATCCGATGCTCGAGCTCATGAGAAGGATTTTCAGAAAAGAAGAAGTTGCACTGAAAGCAATAAAATTCCTGAATCTTGTAGAAGAAAGGCAAAAAGCTGGTAAACCCCTTAAAGTGGACGAGTGGGAAAAAATTCTCGAAGAACTAAAAATGGCGAGATCCTCTTTTTATTCAATGAGGAATAAACTGATTGGAGCTGGGATGGTTGCAGTCAGAAATGGAGAATACACGCTCTCAGGGGCGTTTAGCAAAGATCTGATTGACATGGCAAGATGGTGGTGGGTTGCAGTTCTTGGCTACGATCCGGATAGCCTTTAACTCTTTATTTTTGATATTTTCCGATCTATTTCCTCCAGCATTACGGGATCGTCAAAAACAAGGGCTTTGGCCTCTTCAAGTTTCTTTATGTCCCTCTCCTCTTCTCCCCACTCCATTAGAAGCCTTGCAATCCTCTTTCCCACATTAGGCTGATCTTTAAGGGAAGAGTAGATTTCGTAGGCCTTGGAATAGTTACCAATGTTTTCGTAGATTTCAGCTATTATCAACTTCGCCGAGGGAATATCCTTGAGCTTCAAAGCCTCCCTAATCTTCTCAATTCCAATCTCTGGATTGCTTGCAGAGACCTTTTGCCCCCACTCAAGAAGGATGTAAGATTTGGTTGTAATAACCTCTTCTTTTTGAGGAAGTAAGTCGAGAATTCTCACTGCTCTACTATAATCGCCAGCATCAGCAACTTCAATTGCACGAAAAACAATTTTCTTAACATAACTCCCAAAGCCAAGATCTAAAAATGAAGATACGAGCTTTGAAGCTGTTTCAAATTTACCGTTTGCAATTCTTGAGTCAATCGCATCTTTTAGTATTGAAAAAATCTTTTCGATTATTTTTCTGTCCTTTCTCTCTTTCAAGTAGTTCATAGCTGCAAGGAAAATATTTAGACACTTTTCCTCGTCAACACTGTTGAGATATCTGCCAATCTTTTCAGAAAGCTTTGCAGTAAGAAAAGTAGCATGGGGATTATCTTTAATCAAAACAAGGTATTTTTCTGCTTTTTCAGGTTCTTCAAAAACCTTCTTTAGCACTTGCAATGCTATCTCGTCTTTTGCAACGCTCCTCAAAATTCTTCGCTCGTCTTCATCTAAAAATTTACTTAGAGTTTCAATAGTTTCATCCATAAGATGCGGAGATTTTATAAAATAAAAAGCTTTTGCTACGGCGGTATAAACTCAGGTGGGCGAACAACTTTCATCCTAATTGCTTTCTGCTCGCATCCAACAACACAAACGCCACATCCAAAACACTTCTCCGCAACAACTCTTGCTTTGAACTTCTTGCTCCCAGGGGGTTTGTAAAGTTCAATTGCATCAAAATGACACCTTTCAATACACGTCTGACAGCCTGTGCACTTCTCGGGATCGATAATAGCTTCAAATCTACTCTTTTCAAGCATCGTTTCCATTGGAACATTTGCAAATTTCGCCGCAAGGAAAAATTCACAGCAATCGCCACAACAGTTACAGTTTACAGTAATTCTCCTATCACTCATTTTAGCCGTATTTGCCCAAGTATGCACAAGTCCGTCTTTTTCTATTTTATCGATGAGCTCAAGAGCCATTTCAAGGGAGATCTCTTTTCCAGAACCTCTCGCTACTACGTACTCCGCCCCTCTCCCAACTTGGATGCATTTCCATTCCTCTTCTTCCCTCGTGTATTTACAGCCCTCTCCGGCAAGAGAGGTTACATTTCTGCATGAACAGGGAACGACTGCAATTTTTTTCTGCGCCTTAAGCAATTCCTTAATGTTCTCATATGGCAAAACTTCAGGCAAATCCTTTATCGCGTTGTAAGCGGGAACTACTCTCCATATCTTTACCCCTGAAGCGGAGAAAATTTTCCCCATTACCTCATGTGCCTCTTTTTCTCCAAATTCCTTCCAAAGTTCTGCGAATTTTGGATCTTTCATGTGCTGACTGGCAAGCGTTGCATCGTGAAGCTGGATAATGTCTTTCGCAAATCTAAAGTATTCCCTATGCTGAAAATCCCTTGGAAATACAACCCCTTTCGCAAAAAGCTGTTCAAGAATCTCTCTTACTCTCTCCCTCGGCATTCCCAGCTTAGCTGCAATCTCATCAATACTCCCAGGAAGTGCGGCAGCAACTTTTGCGCTCTCTTCATCCATCAAATATTTGAGAATTTTCTTCAGTCTCTCGGACGTAGGAAAACCAAGTTTTTGCATTAAAATTTCGTAATCCATGAAAAGGTGAAAGGATACAAAGTATTTAAGATTTGTGAAATTGCACTCCCAGAATTATCTGGCCATTGAAAAAACAATTAAATAGCGCGAATACTCTTGATTCGATGCGCATTAGCGTTGAACGCCACGATATGCAAAGGAGTCTTAAAAACTTCGTCTTAGAGGGTATTTCCTCGCAAATAACGTATTCCCTTATAACAGCAACCGTTATAAGTTCCTATCTTGCAACGATAAAGGCTCCACCTTTTGTCATTGGGCTTGTTGTTGCAATTCCCCATCTCACAACTACAGCTCAGCTAATTTCTGCAAAGTTTGTTGAAAAAAGAAACAGAAAAAAGATAGCAATTGTGGCAAGCTTTACTGCAAAGCTCTCTCTCTTTGCAATAGCTTTGACTTCTTTTATCAACGGGGAGACAGAGGTTTTTCTCTTTTCTTTATTTTATCTGACATTTAACGTGTGTGAGGACATCTTTACCGTGACTTGGAGTTCTTGGATGAGAGACTTAATTCCAGGTGGAAAAAGAGGGGAGTTATTGTCGAAGAGATCGGCTTATGGAAGAATTATTGCAACTTTTTTCCTTTTTCCGCAGATTTGGATTTTTGGTATTCTTGATAAGGTAGCATTCTCTGTTCTTTTTCTTCTTTCAGCAATCATTGGAGTTTTTGGAGTTTACTTCCTTAGCAACATCGAAAATGCAAAGTCAAAACGTGTAAGTGAAGCGAAACTAAAAGACCCGCTCAAAAATTCGAATTTTTTAAAACTTGCGATTCTTGTTTCACTTTTTTGCTTCACTTTGAGCTCTGCAAGGACTTTTTTTGCAGTTTATCTCATCGAGGTTCTGTTTTATCCGCTATGGGCTGTAGTTATGCTTATGTTTATAGCTCATTTGAGCTCAATATACTCATTCCGAATCGCCGGAACTTTTTCAGACAGAGTTGGAAATAAGCCTTTACTTTCCACATCTTTTATTGTGTTTTCAATTTCTGCAATTTTTTTTGCGATTTCCAATCCCCAGACGGGGATTTTGCCCCTCCTGATCGCCTATTTGCTCCACGGTTTCTACACTTCTGCACCAACAATAGCTTTCATGAACGCTGTAGCTGACTTAACACATAAAAAGCATTCTGCACCGTTTTTTGCATTTGGCAACTGGTTACAAGATGTTTTCTCAGCCATGGGTTGCGTTTTTGCAGGATTTATTATTTCAGCGCTTTATTACACAAGTTTTTCATATCAAATTCTTTTTCTCATCTCCTCTTTTATCTCAATTTCCCTACTTCCTTTCCTTCGCTTTTATGATGAGTTTTCAATGCCAACGATTAAGGCAATTAGAAAGTATCCGAGTATAGTTTTTGAAGACTTTATTTCTCTTCGCAGAGCCATAGGGAATTTTGGGAAAAGAAGAGAGCTATATTAAAGATTACTTCAAAACTCTAAAAAGCTGCTGAAGCACGATTATAAGTCTCTTTCCGGTCTGCGTAAGTTCATAGGTTTCTGAATTCTTTTCAACGATTTTTAGATCCATTAGAGCCTTTAAATGCCTGTCCAAGATACCTGGGTTTAGTTTTGTTTCAAACATTAACTGAGAGAATCTTCTTGGACTTTTATCAAGGCTAAAGAGGATATCGCTAACGCCGTTCCTTGAGATTACCTTCAGAATTCTTTGCTGACTCAAATTTGAGCCTTCTTCGAATAATTCTTTAATCGAAATCATAAGTCCCCTCAACATTGTTATTATTATGTTGTATTTAACCTTTTCCAACTGCAATTGCTGATAAGTAATTTCAAAAAACTAATTATAAAAAAGATGAAAAATTATATTTGCAAAAGACTCGAAACAAAAACATGATGGTAACCTCGACAATAAAGCCCTCTGTCTCCCTTAAAAACACCCCCTATTGCGAGATAATCGTTGCTGCGAAAGACTACGCTATGAAAAGAAGAAAACCAAAGGCTGAGATTTTCGAGTTATAATCTCTTCACCATAAATTCGAACCTTTTTCTATAGCCAAGCTTTCGGTAGTATTCCCTAACACCAACACCACTTATCACTGCAATTTTGTCATAGCTGTCTTTTGCAATTTCTTCAGCAACCCTTAGCAGCTTCTCTCCAAAGCCTCGATGCTGAAAAGCCTGAATTTTCCCAAGCGGTGTTGCTTTTCCGTAAACATGTAGCTCCCTTATAAGTGCACAATCTTTTAGAGCGCGAATGAATGGTTCTGAGGGAAATCTAAGGCGAATAAATCCGACCAACGCATCGTGTTCTGGAATTTCATAAGAAATAAAAAATTCCTTGCCTCCTGAAGCTTCATATTTCGTTATCCTTAGCTCTGCTTTCTTGTATTCTTTCTCACTTACACCTTTATGCCCCACTTCTCTACATCTTATACATCTACATTCTCCACCCAGTTCTTTCAGTCTTTTCTGAATAAGCTGTCTTATGTTTCCCGCACTTAAACCAATTGCTATGTTTATGGGGATATCTCTTTGGATTCTCTGAACTCTCACCCACTCTGGAAAGTTCATCTTTGCCCTTGCAATCAGTTCTATAATTTCTTCCGTTGTGTATGGTTTATATTCCCCCTTTTCCCACATCTCGTAGAGCTTTGTCCCTTTTACTACAACCGTTGGATATATTTTCAGATAATCTGGTCTAAATTCTTGGTTCGAAAAAATTTCCTCAAAGCATTTCAAATCTCGATTAAAATCCGAACCCGGAAGCCCGGGCATCATGTGATAGCACACTTTGAATGCAGAATCTTTAAGCAATCTCGTTGCTTTTATTGTGTCCTCTACTGTGTGTCCTCTCTGAATTTTCTCTAAAATATTGTTGTAAATGCTCTGAACTCCAAGTTCCACCCTCGTTGCTCCGTATCTCAGCATTTCCAGTATGTGTTCTTCTTTTGCGTAATCTGGACGTGTTTCAATCGTTAACCCCACACATCTAACCTTTGCATTTTCATTTTTTTTCTTTGCTCTTTCTAAGTTATTCTCTATTCTTAGTCTGCTTTGAAAAGAGTTAAGTGCATTGAAGACATCGAGAATAAATTTATCCCGATATTCTTTATCTCGAGCGATAAATGTTCCCCCCATAACTATGATTTCCGCTTTTTCTACATCATGACCAATTTCGAACAATTCAGCCAATCTCGCAGTTACCTGTTGGAAGGCATCATAGTTGTGTTGCTTTCCACGCATTGCTGCAGGTTCTAAACCAGTATAACTCTGAGGAGTGTTAAAATCCACGCCCCCAGGGCAGGGGATGCATTTTCCATGGGGACAAGGAGCAGGAGAGCTCATCACAGCAATTACAACGATCCCACTCAGGCTTCGAACAGGTTTCACTCTTAGAATTTCTCTTAGTCTCTCATAGAACTCTGTTCCCTTAACTTTCTGTAAAATCTCAACGTTTGAAGGAATTTTTGTCAATTTAAATTTTTTTGACATTTCTTTTTTGATTTTGAGCGCTTCTTCAAAATCTTTAGCCTTGATTGCGATTTCAAAGGCAATTTCTCTGATCTGTTCTGCTTCCATCTTCCTTATCAGATTTCGGAAATGTTTATAAATTTATTCTACTACGTTTTAAGCCGGGGTTGCAGAGCGGAACTGCGCCGGCCTTGAGAGCCGGTGCCTTAACGGGCTCGTGGGTTCAAATCCCACCCCCGGCGTTAAAATAGGTTTAAAAACAATGCTTAGCCAAATTAGGGATTTTTAACTCGCTTCGCAACATGGGATTTGTGAGAAAATGATATATACTGATTTAGAAAGAAATTTTGATGCTCTACAAAGTTCTCCTAATTTACTTTCTCACTTTCCTGATAAAACTCGTAGCCTTTTACTACTCAAATTTAGCTGCAATTCTTGCAGACGTTTTCCATTCAGTTACGGACATTTCACTACTCTTAGTACTATTATTGGCCTCACACATCTCGGCAAGGGTTGGAGATGCTCATCACCCTCACGGGCACAGAATGGTCAAAAACGTGGCATCACTCGTGGTTTCGATAACCTTCATAACCCTGATTTCAATAGAACTTCTAAAAGAGGGTGTAAAAAGAGTTCTCAACCCGGGAGTTTACAAAAACATTGAAATTGCCCTTTTTGCTGAGATTTTGGTTTTGATTCTTTTACTCTATACTGCCATGCTTTTGAAGGGAAAAAAGGGAATCTTAAACAGAACTGCGATGTTGGAAAGTTTGAATGACTCTTTTTCAACTCTCAGTGCAATCTTAGGAGTCTTCTTTGTGCTCAATGGGTTTCCAGTTTTTGATGGCATAACCACGATCGCTATTGCAATTCTAATCCTGTACAATTCTATTAAGCTCTTTATAGAGAACGCAAGATTCCTTCTCGGCCTTTCGCCGTCGGAGGAGTTTTACTCAAAGGTAGAGACTTCTGTAAAGGGTATAGACGGTGTGAATGGCGTTCACGACATGCTCGCTCTCTACACTGCAGAGAACGAGATTCACTTGGACTTGCATGTTACAATTGATGGTAATATGAAGGTTGAAGAAGCAGATGCGTTGTCAAGAAAGATCTCGGAAAAGTTAAAAAAAGATTTTCCAGAAATAAAGCACATTTCCATCCATTTCTGCACACATTCCGGAGAGAAAAGAAAGATCTACGAATAAATTCATCTTAACTCAACCATCTTAAATCTTTTTCAGTTTAACCGCGGTTCCATAAAGCCAAAAGCTCCGCTGCACCCGCCATGGTTTGAGAAGTTGCAAATCTGACGTTTAAAACAGCATCCGCTCCAAGCTCCTTTGCATTCTTGATCATCCTGTTCAGAGCTTCTTTTCTCGCCTCAGACAGCATTTCGGTGTATTCCTGAATTTCACCGCCAACAATGTTCTTGAAAAGCGCTGAGATGTCTTTGCCATACCTAAATAATATCAACGCCAAACCAATGGCGATCAGGGGAACAGAATATAACAACGTGAGGGGCAAAAAGTAGCAGAAGCAAAAAGCCAAGAATTATGAAAGCCAGACCCCACTTAGTCTGAGAACGCATATCGCTTCTTTGCAAAGCTTGCAAATTAATTTTTTCATCATAA
>JAWBZL010000009.1:0-36197 GCA_038866255.1 Archaeoglobaceae archaeon | reverse complement strand
AAAAGGGGCTAAAACTGGTAAGAAAAAAGCGGAAAAGAATGATTGTATCGATATAATAAATGTTATAAAATATTATTTCAAAGAAAAATTGCCGTATCAAGATAATATGTTTGATGGTATTTCAGCAATAAATTTTATTATGTACCTAGATGATCAAACTCTAGAGAACTTCATAAAAGAAAGTAGAATCTTTAGTTTCCTTTTTCTTTATCTTCTTCGCAAGATCTTCTTTCTCCTGGAATTTAAGGAACCCCTTCAATGCCAGCTTGAACTCATTGATTGTGCTGAGGCTTAAGTTAGAGCAGTTCAATTGAGCCAGAACGGCGTTAATAGTGAGCTCATCAACTTCACTCAGTTTTAGCCCGTATCTTTCGTAGAGCAATCTCAGACTCACGATCTCTCTGTGAGCCCTTGCGATACTCACACCATTCGCAAGGCGGTAGTTCATGTATTGCAGAATCAGTTTTTTATTCTCTTCGCCGATTTCCGAGTTCTCAATTCTTTTAATTTCGCTGTTAAGTCTCGATTCATAATCTATACTTCGCAACCTGTCCAGGTTGACTGCTTTTATTGAATCCGTTCGACTTGCCACGTTTCTAACCCTGTTATTTCTGCTATTTAAAACCTGTAACTTCGTCCCCGTGCATTCAACCCCAAAATTTATGCGCCGACCGGGATTTGAACCCGGGGCAGGGGCTCGGCAAGCCCCTGTGTTAGACCAGGCTACACCATCGGCGCTTGAGAAAGCTTGGTAAATTTGTTTAATAAGACTTTCGCTAAAATCCCTTTGGCGTCAAATTTTTAACGAGTTTGCAATAATTTCTGACAATGGTAAAGGACATAGGTTTCAAGGCATACACCTCCGTGGATGATGCGATTGAGAGAATCATGAAAACCCTTCATCCACTTGGCACTGAAGATGTGAGCGTTTACAACTGCTGGGGAAGAGTGTTGGCAAGAAATGTTGTTGCCGAGTTTGATATTCCACCATTTGACAGAGCAGCAATGGATGGCTATGCTGTAAAAGCGGAGGACACCTTTGGGGCTTCACAAGTATCTCCAATAATTCTTAAAGTCATTGGAACTGCTGAAGTCGGAATTGCAACGAATTTAGAGATAAAAAGCGGTGAAGCGGTTCGAGTTTTCACTGGTTCTGCGATTCCAAAAGGTGCTGATGCGGTTGTTATGCTTGAGCACACAAGGAGGGTTAATGAATTCATTGAGGTTTTAAAAAGTGTAACCCCTTTTAAAAACGTCTCAAGAAAGGGGGAAGATGTTAAAAAAGGTGAAATAATTCTGAGAAAAGGCGAAATTCTGCAGCCCCAGGATGCGGGCATTCTTGCATCTCTTGGTTTTAAAAGTGTTGAGGTATATAAAAAACCCAGAGTTGCTGTTATCTCGACAGGAAACGAGCTCGTTGAAGTAGGAGAAAAAATTGATTTTGGAAAAATTTACAACTCAAACAATCCGATGATTTGCAATGCCCTTGCTGAGCATGGGTTTGAAGCAAATAGCTTGGGAATCGCAAGAGATTCTGTTGGGGAGATAGAAAAAAAGCTCTTAGAGGCGCTGAAATTCGATGTTGTTATCTTCACGGGAGGGACATCAGTTGGTGCCCACGATCTCGTGCCAGAAGTTGTGTCAAAAAAAGGTAAAATAATCTTTCACGGAGTTGCGATGAAACCAGGAATGCCAACTGCATTTGGAATTGTAAATGGAAAACCGGTTTTTATGCTTCCCGGCTCACCGGCAGCAACCCTTCTCGCATTTTACACTTTTGTTGTTCCAGCCCTCTACAGAATGATGAACGTCAAAATTCTGCACAGGAAGTGGAGTATCAAGAAAGGCGTTTTGCAGGCGAGAATACCTTCAGAAACGGGTATAAGGAGCAATGTAAGAGTGTATTGGGAGAATGGAAAAATTTATCCTGTGAGAATTTCCGGTTCTGGGATTTTAAGCTCTTTTGTTAGAGCAAATGCCTTGCTAAGGATTCCAGAAAATCTTGAAGGTTATGAAGCTATGGAGGAAGTTGAAGTCATTCTTTTGAGAGAAATTACGGAGGTTTTCGAATGAGGAAAATATTTAGGGAGATTATGACAGTTGAGGAGGCAAAAAAAGTTCTCTTTGAAAACTATAAGCCATTAAGAAAGACAGAAGAAGTCGAACTAATAAAGGCAACTGGTAGAGTTCTCGCAGAAGACGTTTACGCATTTTTCAGCATTCCACCATTTGACAGAGCAGCAATGGATGGCTATGCTGTGAAAGCGGAGGACACCTTTGAGGCTGAGGAAAATAAGCCTGCTATTTTGAAATTAATCGGAAAAGTCGAAGCTGGTGAATGGTTTGAAAAAGATATAACTCATGGCGAAGCTGTAGAGATCGCAACTGGTGCAGCAATTCCAAAGGGGGCAAATGCTGTTGTGATGGTCGAATTCACAAGAGAAAAGGGTAGCTTGGTTGAAATTTACAAACCTGTTACTCCAGGGGAGAATGTGATGTTTGCTGGGAGCGATATAATGGCGGGAGAGCTAATACTTCGCAGAGATACGAGACTTACACACAGAGAAATTGCCCTACTTTCAGCCTGTGGAATAAATAAAGTCAAAGTTTATCAAAAACCAAAAGTCGCGGTTATTTCAACAGGAAACGAGCTTTTGGAGCTTGGAGAAAAACTTAAGGTTGGTAGCATCTACGATGTAAACTCTTATGCAATTTGCTCCGCCATCGAGGAGAACGGTGGAATAGCGGTGAGAATTGGAATTGTGAGAGATGATGAGAATGAGATAAGGAGGGCGATTTTGAAAGCCCTTGAAACTTCAGACATCGTGATAACAACTGGAAGCACTTCTGCTGGTTTTGGAGACAGAATTTTTCGAACTCTCGAAGAAATTGGCACAGTTCTCGTTCATGGTATTGCTATAAAGCCTGGAAAGCCAACAATTTTTGCTATTTGCAATAAAAAACCAGTTTTTGGGCTTCCGGGTTATCCAATCTCGGCTTTAACTGTTTTCGAAGTTTTTGTTGCACCAATAATAAGAGAGCTTTCCGGGCTTAAAAAGGAAGGGAGAAAGATAAGGGCTAAGCTCGCTGTAAAAGTTTTCTCAGAAAGTGGAAGAAAGGAATTTTTGCCTGTGAACGTTGTTTCTGGGAGAGAAGGATTCTCAGCCTATCCGGTTCTCGGTTCATACAGTGGAGCTGTCAGTGCATTGGCAATGAGCGATGGATTTATAGAAATTGGGGAGAACGTTGTAATGCTGGAAGAGAATGAAGAAGTTGAAATCACTCTTTTTACCGAAATAGCTCCAGCAGAGCTTGTAATCATTGGTAGTCACTGTCTTGGAGTTGATGCAATCCTTAGAATTTCAAAAATTCAGGCAAAAGTTATAAATGTTGGCTCAACTTCAGGAATTCTCGCAGTTAAGCGTGGAGAAGCAGACATTGCAGGGACACATTTGCTCAGTGAAAATGGTGTTTACAATGAGCCAATTATAAGGCAGCTCGGGGTTAGAAATGCAGTTCTTGTCAAGGGTTATCTTCGTGAACAGGGGATAATTGTTGCAAAGGGTAATCCAAAGAGAATAAAGAGCTTTGAAGACTTCATTCGGGAAGATGTAAGGATTATAAACAGAAATCGTGGCTCTGGAACGAGAATTTTGCTTGACATGAATTTAAAAGCAATTGCCGAGAAAATCGGGGTTAGATTTGAACAAATTGTTAAAAAGATAAGGGGTTATGAAATCGAAGCAAAAACCCATGACGCAGTTGCGGCAGCTATTTTGATGAATAAAGCAGACGCAGGCGTTGGAATTAGAAGTGTTGCCAGCATATACGACCTTGACTTTATACCTTTGAGGAGTGAAGAATACGACTTCTTAATTCCCAAAGAAAAACTCGAAAAGAAGGCTGTAAGAGAATTTCTTGAGGTCCTTAAAAGCGAGGAATTTGCAAGAGAACTTGAAAGAATCGGCGGGCTTAGGGTTTATGAAAGAACTGGTGAGATGATAGAAATATGATGGGCAAGATTACTGAGATATTCGAATCCATTCAGGGGGAGGGGATTTTTGTTGGAGTAAGACAGCTCTTTATTCGCTTTTCTGGCTGCAATCTCAGCTGCTTTTATTGCGATACGCTGAGAGATTCGGAATTCTGCAGAGACGAGGTTATGGGAAGAGTTCTAAAAAACCCGATCAGCAGCGATTACGTGCAAAAACTGATAGATTCTGCAACCGTTCATTCGATTAGCCTCACAGGGGGTGAACCAATGTTGCAGGCCGATTTTATAAAGTCTTTGAAAAAAACAAGGCCTTTCTATCTTGAGACAAACATGACCTTACCACAAATGGCAAAAAAGCTCAGATTTGTTGACTTCGTTGCTGGAGATCTGAAAGTCAGGGAGGCAAGGATTGCAAACTACGAAGATGTGCTTGAAAGAACTTTTAAATGCTTTAAAATACTGAGAAATTCACGTAAAAGGATTACATTTTGCAAAATAGTTCTTCCCGAGCACTTCAATGAGGAAGAGGTGATAAACTCAGCTATGCAGATAAGGGACTTTGTTTTTTGCTTCACTCTTCAGCCAGTTTTTGGTGTAGCGCTGGAAAACATTTTTAAGCTGCAAAAGAAAATGATCAAACTCGCAGATGTGCGTGTAGTTCCTCAAATTCACAAACTTCTTGGGGTGAAGTGATGAAATTTGTTGTGGGTGTAAAGGAAACTTTCAGTGCAGCCCATGCAATTCCGGGGCACTGGAAGTGTGGGAAAGTTCATGGACATAACTTTGAGGTTAGTGTTGAGGTTGAGGGGGAACTAAGGAATGGGATGGTAATTGACTTTTTTGATCTAAAAAAAGCCCTTAGGGGAATACTGGAGAAATTCGATCACATTCTGCTGAACGAGGTAATTGAAAATCCTACATCCGAGAACATTGCAATCTATGTATTTAACGAGCTTAAAAAGATTGGTTTGAACGTTGTAGCTGTTAGAGTTTCGGAAAGCTCGGATAAATGGGCTGAAGTGAGGAAGTAAACTTTGAACATAAGACTTAAATGTTTGATATCTCATAATTAACGCATGGACTACAGAGTTATCATAACTTTGCTGTTAGCTTTAGCTGTAATTCCACCACTGCTTACAATTCTTTCTCCTTTGGCGATATTTATTACCTTTATTTATTCTCTTTCAGTGTTGATACTATCTCTTTTCCTTTGTTTTCAGCTTTATCGCGCGTCTGAAGGGGAGAAGAGAAAGCTCATGGCCTCTCTTGTCATCTACATTTCTCTCCTTCTAATAACTTTGGCCATAGTCTTGAACACGTTCTTTAAAGAAACTCTTCAAATTGGTTGGGAAGTGATTGCTGTTGCTATACTTGGTTACGCATCCCTTCTCTACTTTGGAATTCCAAAAATAGCTCGAGAAATGGAATATTTAACTCTCCAACGTCTCATAATCCCAGTAATTATTTTTGTTGCCATGCTCTTCCCAGTTTTTTTAATTCCAAATTTTGAAGTTTTGCACATCGGTGCAGTTGTTGATGCCGTTGTAGCATTTGTATTTCTTTCACTGCTGAGCCTTTACTTTAACACTGAAACTCGGATTTATTGGGCAGGAATCTCTGCAGCGATAATTCTGCAACATCTCACAAAGTTTTCGGTGCTTTCAGTTCAAACCCTCTCCGCTATTTCAATTTTTCCAGCTATCTTCTTCAATTTATCAATCTCTGCCCTCTTTTTCTCTCTTTACGAGATATACCGCAGAAAATTGCGTGTTTTAAGTTTTGAAACTATTGACGAGGAAAGAAAGAGATTTGAAATGCTTTTTACAAAAATGGAGGAGATGAAAGAAGCTTTTAGACTAATGAATCAAGCCCTGCGTCACGATGTGCTTAAAAAGCTGCAAATAATCTCCGGCTTTGTTGAGGCGTACGAGCTGACAAAGGACATCTCTTACCATGAAAGGGCTCTTTCAACTATAAAAGAGGCGGCTGGATATATAGAGAAGATTGGAATGCTTGAAAGAGTTCTTACTGTTGAGAAAACAGATTTAAAGCCTATTAACGTTGCAGAAATCGTAAAAAAGGTTGCGAAGAATTATCAGTTACCGATAAATGTTAAAGGCAGCTGTAGCGCGTTGGCAGATGAATCCTTGGAATTTGCAATCGATGTTATGTTTGATAACGCCGTTAAGCACAGCGGAACAGAGAAAATCGACGTTTTAATTACCGAGATTGAAAAAGAGTGCGAGATCAGGGTTATCGATTATGGTGTTGGCATCCCATCTCAGATCAAAAAAGAGCTTTTTAGAGAAAGAATTAGGTTTGGCGAAACTGCGGGACTTGGGCTTGGGCTATACATAGTTAAAAAGCTTGTGGAGCGCTACGGTGGCAAGGTGTGGGTTGAAGATACAAAACCAAGAGGAGCGACATTTGTAATAAGGCTTAGAACTGCCTAATTATTCGAAGCGGAGCGCTTCTATGGGTTCAAGTCTGCTTGCTTTCCAAGCTGGGTATAGGCCGCTTAGAATTGAAGTTAACACTCCGATTGCGAAGCCGAGGAAGACGTAGCCAAGTGTTGAAATCTGGAAAACATATTTTGTCTCTTTCAGGATGAAATAATTGATCCCATAGCCTGCAAAAATGCTCAGCAAACTTCCAGTCACACTTCCAATAACGCCAAGAATCAAGGATTCGAGCAGAAAAATGCGAAGAACAGTTGTGCGGTGAGCACCAATTGCCCTCATTATACCAATCTCCTTTGTTCTCTCGATTGTTGACATCAGCATTATGTTTAATATACTAATTCCCGCAACAAGTAGGGAAACGCTTGCTATCGCCATAAGGAAGAGATTAATCTGACTAAAAGCCTGAGTTATGATCTCGAGAATCCTTTTCATTTCAAAAACCGTTATTTTATCCTCTTTTGTGTTAATCCTTTTCTCTATCTCCTCCTTCACCTTGGAAACGTCCTCAATTTTCTCAGTCTTCAAAATAACACTTGTGTATCCTACATCCGAAATCTCTGAAAAACTTTCTTTAGATAAAATGACAGCAAAATTTGGATTTATATCGTATCTAACTCCTACGTTTTCAAGAATCCCCGAGATCTTGAACTCTTTGCCATTTACGATAATTTTTGTTCCGCTTTTTAGCTCAAAAGCCCTTGCAAAATTGTATCCAACAATGCAGCCCCTGTTTAAATCTATTGTCCCCTTCTCCGCCTTAAAAAGAGACTTCACATCATCCTCACTCAGACCATAAACCGTCGCATAGGTTCTTCTGCCCTTTGTCTCAACGAGAAGATAATCTGATTTCACTGCAATTGTCCTTTCAACACCCGGAATTTTTTCTATCTTCTCTATGTCTTTTTCTTCGATGTAGGCATAACCTTTTTGATAATTTGGACTCACAACGAGTTCATTGGCAACATCTTTGAAGTTCTCAAGGACAGCAGACTTTAAGCTCTCGCCAAAAATGCCTATGGCAGAGATTGCCATAACTCCAATCAGAATCCCAATTACTGCGAGAGCACTTCTGACCTTTGCTCTCTTTAGATTTCTTTTTGCAAGTTCTAAATACATATCACTTCCTTCTTCCTCGCAGCACTATGTAAGCAACGAATGAAATTACTGCGATGGTAGTGATAGCGGCTACAACAATTGGCATAAAACTGGACTCTTGTTTTTCGAGCTTTGATTCAACTTTTATTTCTTGAGAAGTTTTGAAATTATCCCCAGCATCATTCCACCAGCTAAGGCTGAGAAAGATTTCAGTGCAGGGTACTTCGAGTTCAAAAGTTTCGTAATCATTTCCCTTAATCTCCCCTATGTAATAGTTTGCTTTGCTACCATTGCATAAAGCAGAAACTTCAACGTTTAAAGCACTTCTGTAGCCATAGTTTACAACCTCTCCCGAAATTTTCGTCTTTCCAAGGACTGTGTCTTTCTCGACATTTGTTATCTGCAGAGCATAAGAATCGAGCACGTTAATCGCAGTTCTCTCTTCTCTCTGCTGAACTTTTCCAAAGAAATCGAAATAAGTGATATTGAAGATCAATTCTGCAACTCCCGTCTCTTTTGGACTGAAAATGAAATTTAAAATCCTTCTCTCTCCGGGATTTAGCCTATCGATTTTTGCCCATTCCTGAGAGAACTTTCCCTTTCCCGAAGCTTTGATCTCGAGCTTGTAAACCTCATCACTTCTTAGATTTGCAATCTCGAGCGAAATATTTACTGCTTCACCAAAAAAGATTACGTTCTTTATTGCCTGTAGATTTACGACAACGTCTTTAGATTGCAAGTATTCAACTTTTATTTCCCTCTCGAGCTCATGGTAGCTTCTACCATTGTAGAAAGACAATTTAAACTTCAGACTCTCAACTTCTTCGCTCAATCTCAGTTGAATCTCTGCAACTCCATTTAGGTTTCCGAGATAGAAGGTTTTTGGTGTTGCGTTAAAAAGCGCTTCCACTCTAAAGTCTCGAAGTACTATGGGGGAAGATACTACGATTTTGGCATTGTTAGCTTCACCCTTGTAAAGAGGGGAGACAAGAGAAATTTGAGGAAACTTGTCATCCACGATCAGCTCTATTTTCTGCGAAATGGAATTGTTTTTTGCTGAGACTATCATTTCAATGCTATGCCTTCCCGGAATAGCAGAGCTCATTGAAACCTTAAGCTTATATACGCTACTCGGTGAAAGTGTGCCAACGTTCTGGATTTGGTTTGGAAAAACGTCTACAGTGGTTGAAAAGAATGATATTGATTCTATTTCAATTTCAGAGCCTGTATTAGTTATGGTTATCAAACAGTCAGCATATCCATTGGGGAGAACTATTTCCGGAGTTATATCATAGCTTATTGTAAGCGCCATCGCGGGAAACTGTAGCAACAGGAATATTAATATGATAAAGCGCATGGAATCAATTTTTGGAAAGGCTAAAAAAGATTTCCTTCAGAGGTTTTCGTAGAATTGGGAAGAGGCGAAAGTGATATATTCTGCCAGTAGATTTTTTTGGAAGTGGCAACTATAAAGTTCCTTGGAGGTTGTGGAGAAGTTGGCAGATCTGCGGTTGCAGTAGATTCAGTTATCTTAGATTATGGAATAAAGCCATCATCTCCTCCAGAATTTCCGCTTAACTTCTCTCCAAAAGCTGCAGTTATTTCTCATGCGCACTTGGATCACGTAGGCTTCGCTCCAAGCCTGATGGACTACGATCCGAAAATCTATTTAACTCCTCCATCCATAGATCTCGCACGTTTGCTGCTCTATGATTCTTTGAACGTTATGCAACCACCCCCATTCTCCAAAAAAGAGCTTAGACAGTTTGAAAGTAATTGTTTGGAGACAGAATACAATGAGGCATTTGAAATTGGAAATTATGAGATTGAATTTCTGAACGCAGGTCATGTGCCGGGAAGTGCATTGATCTCTGTTAGAAATAGTTTGAGCATACTTTATTCGGGTGACTTTAAGCTCGAAGAAACGAGATTACTTGAGAAGGCGGACGTTAATTTGCCGGAAATTGACGTTTTAATAATTGAAAGTACTTATTATGGAGTAAAACATCCCAATAGAAGAGAACTCGAAAAAAGATTTGTTGAAAGCATTCTCGAAACCCTTGACAATAAGGGACATGCAATAGTTCCTGCATTTGCAGTTGGAAGAACGCAGGAGGTTTTGATGATCCTCGAAAGTTATGGGATAACTCCATACGTAGATGGGCTTGGGAAGGAAGTATTTAAAATTCTCGAAAGATACCCCGATTACTTAAAAGATCCAAAGGCTTTGAGAAGAGCTTTTAAAAACGCGATTTGGGTTGAATGGAAGAAAAGAGAGGACGTGTTGAAAGAACCATGTGTAATTGTTACAACCGCAGGAATGCTAAATGGTGGTCCTGCGCTTTTTTACATTTCAAGACTTTACGATGACCCAAAGTCGAAATTGCTAATCACTGGCTACCAAGTAGAGGGGACAAATGGAGACATGGCATTGAAGCATGGAATGATAAACCTTGGTACAAGAATTGTGAAGTTGAAGATGGGTGTTGAGCAATACGACTTCTCAGCTCACGCTGATGATTCGCAATTGAAAGAATTTCTAAGACATGCCATAGACAGAGGAGCGGAGATTGTGTTTACAATGCACGGAGAAAAATGCACGGAATTTGCAAACTGGATAAAAGAATTGGGAGTTGAAGCATTTGCACCAAGAAATGGTGATGTTTTTGTGATATGAAGTTGCTTTTAACTTCAGACATTCATTCTGATCTCGAAAAATTCAAGAAAATTCTGGAGACTGTTGAGTTCGACGTACTATTAATTGCTGGGGATCTGACAAATTTCAGCAGGGAAGATGTAATCACAATTGATCAAATTATCTCCGATAAAGGGATAGAATGCTATGCCGTGCATGGAAACTGCGATTATGAGGAAATTTTAAATTATAATCTCAACAATATACAATTCTTGCATGGAGAGAGTGTAGAAGTTGACAATTTTTCACTCCATGGACTTGGCGGCTCTTTGAAAACCCCTTTTAATACGCTATCCGAATACTCAGAGGAGGAGTATGCTAAACTCATATCCGGATTTGAGCTCTCTGATTTCAATGTTCTCCTCTCACATTGTCCCGCAAAAGGGAGGCTTGACAGGACAAGATATGGGCTAAACATAGGCAGTGAGGAAATCGCGAAAAATTTGCACAAATTCGATGTTGCAGTAAGCGGCCATGTTCACGAAAGCTTTGGAATTCAGGGGGGCAAGATTCTTTCTATAAACCCCGGGCCCGTGATGTGGGGGATGTTTGCAACACTCGAGTTACCGAGAGTAGATGTGAGACTTGATAGAATTTAAATGGAAAAAATTTTAAAGGTTAAAGATAACAAAGGATATGTTTGGATCTCTCTCTGAGGAGAAAATAGAGCTTGCTGGAAGAATTATAGCCAATTCAAAGCACGCTGTAGTTTTTACTGGAGCAGGGGTAAGTGCAGAGAGCGGAATTCCGACTTTTCGTGGAGAAGACGGGCTTTGGAAGAGATATGACCCTGAAGAAGTAGCATCAATTTGGGGATTTAGGAAAAATCCAAAAGCATTTTGGGAATTCTCTTTTGAGTTGAGAAATAAGCTCTTTTCGGAACCAAACCCGGCACATTACGCAATAGCGGAACTTGAGAGAATTGGTATAGTGAGGGCTGTTATAACCCAGAACATCGACATGCTACATCAGCGTGCTGGTAGCAAAAGGGTTCTTGAATTACATGGAAGCACAGGAAAGCTCGATTGTCTGGATTGCAGAAAAGAATACGACTGGGGGGATTTTGTCGAGATGTTTGAGAAAAAGGAGATACCGAGGTGCAAGATTTGTGGCAGTTGGTATGTAAAGCCAAGAGTTGTTCTTTTTGGTGAACCTCTGCCAAGGGATGTTCTCGAAGAGGCGATTGAGGAATCGAGAATGGCAGATACTTTCATCGTTGTCGGTTCGAGTCTTGTCGTTTACCCTGCTGCGGAGTTGCCATACATAGCAAAAAGCTGTGGGGCAAAAATGATCATAATAAACGCTGAGCCGACGCATGCTGATAGAATTTTTGACGTTGCGATTTATGGGAGAGCTGGGGAGATAATGCCAAAGATCGTGGAAAAGGTGAAGGAATTCATAAAGGAATAAATTTTCGAAATTTTTTAAGTTTAGGCAACTTAAAATAGAAATGTTTTTAAAGCCTAATCGAACGATTGTTCGATGAAGGCTTTGGAAAGTTTAATCATAATCTTAGCAATGTGTGTGCCTTTTATCGCAATAAGAAGCGCGGATTTGTCTACTTACATATACTGGACAGCAGTTTCTGCATTTTATCTTGCATACATAGCTTTGAGGAGGTGGTAGAATGCTAATATACGCACTTGCAGTGTATTTGGTTCTCGGTTCAATCATTGCACTGTTTGCAAAGAAAAAGATAATTTCCGATGAAGACTACTACATCGGAGGTAGAAACGTTAGCGGTTTAATTTCTGCTCTTACCTACGCTGCAACAACGTACTCTGCGTTCATGATGATCGGGCTTGTTGGCTTGACTTTCCTCCACGGTGTTGGAGCACTTGGATTCGAGCTATTTTACTTTGTTGGAACCCTACTTCTTCTATCCTATTACGCCCCAAAGATATGGAAAATGGGAAAAGAAAAAGGATTCGTAACTCCAGGAGATCTAATGGCTGCAAGATATGGGGAGATTATTGCAAAAATAATGGCAATACTTGTAGCAGTAGCACTGATTCCCTATACATCCATACAGCTCGTGGGCATTTCTCTGCTTATTAGTGAGCAACTCACCTTTGAGAATGGAGTTATAATTGCTGCAATTATAGTGGCTTTTTGGGCATTTATTGGTGGTTTGAGAAGTGTTGCATGGACTGATGCTGTTTTTGGACTTTTTATGCTCTTAATGGCCATAATTGCAGTGTTCTCTGCACTTCTCATGTTACCCCCAAATCAGGATTTCTCAAAGCTTGGAGAAATGCTTTATGTTCCCAACTATTTCTGGACTCCGATGACCTTCATTTCCTATACCCTTCCATGGTTTTTCTTCGCTTTAACGAATCCACAGGTCGTTCAGAGGATTTTTATTCCGAAAGATGAGGGCAGTTTGAAGAAAATGGTAGTCCTTTTTGGTCTCTTTGGTTTAATCTATACAGTTCTCGTTACCTTTCTTGGCCTTGAGCTTAGGCTGCTTGCTGAATATGGTCTTTTTCCGAGAGTAGACAATCAAAATCTCGTAACTCCGCAATTTCTGAAACGGATTCCCGAATTTTTGAGTGTCGCAATTGCGATCAGCATTTTTGCTGCAGCTATAACAACTGCGAACTCTATAGTCTTAACCCTATCTTCAATGTTTTCAAGAGATCTGCTCAAAAACAGGAGGGTTGTCACGGGAAGAATTCTCGTTCTTGCTTTGACTGCTTTTATCGCCTTGTTTGCAATTCAAAAGTCAAATTACATTGTTGATTTAGCAGTTATGAGTTCAACAATTCTTCTCTGCCAACTCCCGCTTATTTTTGGCATCTTTCACTGGAAAATGGGGGGGAAGTTTGCCGCGGGCTTAACACTTGTTATCGGTTTCTCAACAGCTTTGTTGCTTTATTACACCAAGGCAACTTTTGGAATTCCAATCAGTGTCTGGGTTCTTTTGGTTTCTTTCTTCGTATTCTTCTCTGTTGGAGCATTAGAGAAAAAATTTAAAAAGGACTCATAATTTTCTTTATGGGTAGGATTGAAGACATCTATTGCGCAAGATGCGGTTCAGAATTCGATTTGGAGATTAAAAGAACCACGAGCTATTCTGCTCCGCTGCATATTCCCAATCTTTATTGTCCATTCTGTGGTAGCAGGAGGTTGATGAAGAAGAAGGGAATTTTCTCAATCCATAAAGATTAAATTTTCTGTGGAATCCAGAATTTGTGGAAAAACTACTTTCACTTGTTGAGAAAGGAGAAGGAGAAAATGTGGAATTTAAGGAGTATTTGAGCAGCTACCACCTTAAAGAGAGCAGATTTAGGCAACTTGCCTGTCAGATGAATCATCGTGTGATAATGGGGAAAGGGAAGGCTTACTACATTATTGGAGTTTCGGATTCTGGTGTTTTCAAGGGTTTGAATGAAAAAACTTTTAACGAAACTCTCGAAATTTTAAAGAAAATTGCAGCCGAAATCGAAGCGGAAGTCAGTGGAGTTGAGAAATACATAGTAAATGGAGGCTACGTTGGAATTGTGGAGATTTCAAAGCTTAACGCAAAAGAACACATCTTAATAGGCACCGCTGGACATGTTGATCACGGCAAATCAACTCTTGTTGGTTGTTTGATCACTGGAATGCCAGATGATGGTGATGGAGCAACAAGGATATTCCTTGATGTTTTGAAGCACGAAATTGAGCGCGGATTGAGTGCTGAACTCAGCTTTGCGGTTCTCGGTTACAGACAGGGAAAAATACTCCGGCTTAAAAATCCGATGAGCAAGGAAGAAAAAGCAGGAATAGTTGAAAGAGCAGAAAAACTTGTAAGCTTCGTTGACACAGTTGGTCACGAACCGTGGCTTAGAACTACAATTCGCGGCCTTCTCGGACAAAAAATAGACTATGGATTACTCGTGGTTGCAGCTAATGATGGGGTTATGAGAACAACGAGAGAACACTTGGGAATTCTTCTTGCAATGGAATTGCCCGTTATTGTTGTGATAACAAAAATAGATATGGTTGAAGCTGAGAGAGTAAGAGAAGTCGTTTCCCAGGTATCGAATTTGCTGAGATCTGTTGGTAGGATTCCATTAATCTTAAAAGACAGGTCTGAGGTTTTAAAAATCTCGAAG
This sequence comes from Archaeoglobaceae archaeon, assembly GCA_038866255.1. Lineage (GTDB taxonomy): Archaea > Halobacteriota > Archaeoglobi > Archaeoglobales > Archaeoglobaceae > WYZ-LMO2. Next base: position 21,851 of record JAWBZL010000009.1, on the reverse strand, counting down.
CTTTTTTCAGAAAACCCTCTTATCGTTCCAGTCATAGAAACCTCTGCTGTTACACTAAAAGGTTATGAAATTCTTGAAGAACTTTTTTACAGGCTTCCAAAAAGATACACCGCTGAAAAAGATTTCTTGATGTATATAGACAAGGTCTACAGGGTAACGGGTGTTGGAACTGTTGTAAGTGGGAGTGTAAAGTCTGGAGAACTCAGAGAAGGAGAAGACGTTTTTTTGGGGCCTTTTGATGATGGTAGCTTTAGAGTTGTGAAGGCGATAAGCATTGAAATGCATCACTATCGAATAAGCAAAACAAAATTTGGGGATATTGTTGGAATTGCATTAAAAGGTGTTAAAGCCGAAGAAATTAGGAGGGGAATGATTTTAAGCAAGAATTTGCCCAAGGCAGTTAGAGAATTTGAGGCAGAAGTTTACGTTTTTACTCATCCAACTCTTATAAAGCCAGGCTACGAGCCTGTGTTGCATGTTGAGACAATAGCAGAGACCGTTATATTCAGAGAGATAGAAAAAGGCTATTTGAAAGCTGGAGACAGGGACAGGGTTAGGATTAGGTTTAAATATCACCCCCAGTGTGTTTTTAAGGGTCAGAAGTTCATATTTCGTGAAGGAAGGAGTAAGGGGATGGGGGAGATCATGCGAATCATTGAATGAGGAGATAATATTTTTATAATTAGCCTTATCCTTAATCTATGGAAGAAGGGATAACAAGAATTGGTGTTAGTTTACCAAAAAATCTGCTGGATGAGTTCGATACTATAATAAAAGTTCGTGGTTACTCCTCGCGCAGCGAGGCGATTAGAGATGCAATCAGGAGTTACATAACTGAATACAAGTGGCTTGAAAGCGAGAAAGGAGAAGTAGTTGGAGTCCTCGTTGTAATATATGACCACAATGTGCGCGGTGTGAGTGATGGGCTAATCTCTCTTCAGCACAGCTTTGCGCATTTGATCTCTTCAAACATGCACATCCATCTAAGTGAGGAAAGTTGTCTTGAAGTAATTATTGTAAAAGGAAACATGGAAGAGATAAAGAAGCTTGTGGACAGAATTTCAGCTTTGCGAGGGGTTTTAACACACAAAATGATAACCGCGCAGAAAAAGATTTAGTGCACGAAAGCATCTACAACAACATGAACAACGCCAGGAGCATAATTCTTTACTCTTCTTACTTTTAAAATTTTGCATTTTCTTCCAACTTCTCCACAAGCTTTTTCAACCCTTTTTGCAGCTCTCCAGATTATTTTTTCTGGCACAGATTCATGATAGTGCAGAAAACCATCCTCAGCAATCGCCCTGATCGCGGTTGGAAGAAAATCGGTGCAGAATATGTGTCCCATCACAACGCGATCCGCAATCCTTTCTGGTGTTACAAACATCGAATCTCCGAGGACTGGAATTATGTTTTTTAGCTTGTTCAACTCCATGTTCTCAACAAGGTACCTATAAGATTCTGGATTTATTTCGATAGCATAAACTTTCTTCGCTCTTTTTGCAATTGGAATTGAGAAGTAACCAATTCCAGCGAACATGTCAACAACGATTTCATCGCTTGCAACTTCTTGAGCAATTCGCATCCTTTCATACTGATTTCCAAGGCTGAACATAACCTTTGTAACATCAAGCTTGAAAAAAAACCCGTTTTCAACATGCACTGTTTCACTTCCTTCTCCCGCTAATAGCTCGAAGTACGGCTTTCGGATCATCCCTTCCTTTCCCTTATCTCTCCATACAGATTTCAACCTTGGATTTTGTTTTAGAATCGTAGCCCCTATTAATTTACCGTACTCTGCAACTTCATCGCCAAACTTTACTATTGCTATGTCTCCAACAATTTTGTAACTTTTTGGTGCAAATGCGAGCTTTTCTTTTGGTAAAATATCTTTTAATAATTCTGTTAAATTTTTTCTTGGATTCTCGGGTAAAGCGACTTCGACGATTTCGAATTCTTTAAAGAATTCTTCGTAACCCGGAAGAATCGGAATCTCAACGTAATCTCCATGGCTCCTTATCAATCTTCTCTTATCTTTTGCACCTATTTTTTCAGCGAATTTTCGCACCTCCTCTGCAATCTCCTTTTTAACTCTCACAGCCTTCATAAATCTATGGGGAAAGCGTAAAATTTTCCCCTATATTCAAAGATGAAAACCTCTCCACCAACTTTTGCATTGAAGGGTCTTGAAACTGCAAAAACTCTTCCATCTTCATCCATCACTTCCGCTATATTCTCATCGAGATCAGTTATTACCCCCCATTTCATCGAATCTCTCTTTGCTATTACAACAGAATTCGTAATGTTTGCTGTTTTTCCACTGAAAATTTCAACACCTTTGCTCAAGCGTGCACTCTTCACTATGTAAATTCTCCCCTCTCTAATAACTACATCCCCTTCTTCGTATTCTGGAAGTCTCACGAGAAAGGTGAAACGAAAAATGTCCTGTCCATCCATTCTCGAGTGTAATTTCTTACTCTCAAAAATCCTGCCTCCAAACTCTTCCAAGACTCTCTTTGATACTTTTTCTCCAATCTTTCTACTCCCAAAGTAAAAGTCCATTCCATACTTAAAAGTTTCAAATTTTGAAAGAAAATCCTTCTCCCCTTCACAACCCTGAAGAATGGATCTCACAATTTCTATTATTCTTTCAATTTCCCCTTCTCTAAGCTTTCTTCCAGCCCTTATTTGCACTATTGCCTCGTAATATCCTCCACTCTCTCTCGTGCATCTCGGACAAGAAATTCTGTGAATTCTATATGAAAGAGGTAGGGTTAATTCAACTTCCTCTCCTTTTATTTCTCCTTTAATTAAAATCGAGTCGTTCAGCTTAATTTCTTTGATTCTGAACTCAGGATTGAGTTTTAAGTTCTTTAGAATCTCAAACTTCAGCGCCTCACTGAGTCCAATATTTTTCCAATCTCTACCAAATCTTATAGCGCCGCATTTGCTGCAGAGTTCTAATTCAAATTTTTCAAGTTCAGCAATTCTGAATCTTTCAACAAAACACCTTCCACAAATCTTATCCTCAGATTCTCTCCCGCAAATTATGCATTTCACAAAAAATGTCCCCCTTTTTGTTAATAAGTTCTGCTTTAAATTCCTATTAGGAATATTCACAATGTTAAACTTTCCAAATATTTATATATCCAGCAAACTCTTCACGAGTATGAAAAAAATTTCGGAGATCAACGAGAAAATTAAAGATGGGAGTGTTTGCGTTGTTACAGCGAAGGAGATGAAGGAACTTGTAGCCGAACTTGGTGCCGAAAAAGCTGCAAAAGAAGTTGACGTTGTTACAACAGGGACTTTTGGGGCAATGTGCTCAACGGGAGCTTTTATAAATTTTGGTCATGCGGATCCACCGATAAAGTTCAAAAAAGTCTGGTTAAACGATGTCGAAGCCTATGCTGGTTTGGCTGCGGTGGATGCATTCATTGGAGCAACAAAAACATCCGAGACAAGAGAATTCTACGGCGGGGCACATGTTATAGAGGAGCTCGTTTCAGGCAAGGAAGTGGAATTGAGGGCAATTGGCTATGGAACAGACTGCTACCCGAGAAGAGAAATTGAAACAACAATTTCTCTCGAAGACGTGAATCAGGCTTTCATGGTAAATCCAAGAAATGCCTATCAGCGCTATAGAGCTGCAACGAATTCTTCGGACAAAGTGCTCAGAACATATATGGGTACTCTACTGCCAAATTTTGGAAACGTTACTTTTGCCGGAACGGGTGAGATGTCTCCACTGAACAACGATCCAGAATTCAGAACAATTGGAATTGGCACCAGAATTTTTCTCTGCGGTGCAAAGGGGTACATCATTGGAGAGGGAACACAGCATTCACCCCCGTTTGGGACTCTGATGGTTAAGGGGAATCTAAAGGAAATGAAACCAGAATTTATGAAAGCTTGCTATTTCCCCGGTTATGCGCCATCGATATTCCTTGGAATTGGAATTCCAATTCCTGTGCTTGATATTGAAATTGCAAAAGCAACTGCAATTAGGGATAATGAGATAAAAACGACAATCATTGATTTTGGAGTAGCAAGGCGCAATAGACCTGTGATCAGGGAAGTCAGCTACGCGGAGCTTAAAAGTGGAAGAGTTGAGTTGAATGGGGAGGATGTTAGAGTTTCTCCTCTCTCAAGCTACTACATGGCTGAAAAGATAATGGAGGAGCTGAAAAAGATGATTGAGAGGGGAGAATTTCTCCTAACAATGCCTGTTGAGAACATTAAACAAAAAGAGATTTTCAAGCCAATGAAGCAGAAGGAGATAAAGATTGTTCGGGAGGTCATGACAAAAGCAATAACAATATCTCAGGAAACAAAAATAGAAGAAGCTTCGAGAATAATGATAGAGAAGAATATAAACCACTTACCAGTTGTAGATGAGAACGGGATTCTTATAGGCATTGTAACTTCTTGGGATGTTGCGAGGGCTGTTGTGAGGAAAAGCGAAAAAGTGAAGGACGTTATGACGAGGGAAGTTATAACTGCTTATCCTGAAGACCCCATAGTTCTCGCAGTTAGCAAACTCGAGAAATACGATATCTCCGCACTGCCGGTTATAGATTCTAAGAGAAGAGTTCTTGGAATTATAACGAGTGAAGGTTTAAGCAAGCTTTTGGAGGTGAAATGATGCTCTTTCTCCTCCGATTTGATGCAAAAACTGTGAGGGAACCTATAATATCCATAACTGCAATAAAAACTGGAGCGATGATAAACATCTTGAAAGCAGACATCGGAGCGAGAAAAGGAGAAATCATTGTCGAGGTTTCGGATGAGAAGGCGAGAGAGGTTGAAAACTTCATCAGGAGCTTGGGGGTTGAGATACATGAAGTGACGAAAACGATTGCGAGAAATGACAACTGCGTTCACTGCGGAGCCTGCATTAGCATTTGCCCAACAGAGGTTTTTTACATCAATGGTGAAAATAAAGTTGAGCTTAAAAGTGAAAGGTGCATTCACTGCGGAGCCTGCATAAGAGTTTGCCCCACGATGGCGCTTTACTTCCCCCTATAATTTTTCAAGTAATTCCAAATAGGAAAGTCGAATGCTCTCTTCCTTGGAATAACCAAGTTTTTGGGCTATTTCAAAAATTTTTTTCTTTTTTTCCAAACTCTCAACTTCGATTTCAACAAAATCTCCAAGATTTTCAACTGAATCCACGCAAATAATCGCATCTTCGAGTCTGTATATTTTTCTGAGCTTTTTAACGATCCTGAATTTTGAGAAGCCAAGAAATTCAAGTAATTTTACTGCTCTCTCAAAATTGTCGACTTCAAGATTCACCTCTTCTCTCGTCTTTGTTTCTGCGTCGATTTTTGGTCCTTTATAAGTTAGCTTTACTTTTTTCTCAATTCTGAGCCTTAAAGCTTCATCTGTTTTTGCAAAATCTCTGCATGGATGATTGAAATAAACATCAAATTCCTCCTTTTCCTCAACAAATCTTGCAATCTCTCCTATTTTTTCTTTAACACCCTCTTTGAGTCTGAACTTAGCTTCAACTTCCATTACTCCCACCCCGGGAAAAGATTGAAATACCGAAAGAAAAAAGTTACGTAAAGCGGGGTAGGGTAGTCAGGTAATCCCGGCGGGCTCATAACCCGCAGATCCGTGGTTCAAATCCACGCCCCGCTATTCGCTTCGCTTTCCGCCCTGCTCCGCTTTTCTTTTTTACTTCAGGGCTTTGCAGCCATATTTCGCAATTAAAGAGTTAAAATTTAAAGTTAAGGGTTTCTGGAAGCACTCGAGGCTGAGAATAGGCCTTGAAGTGAAGTTAAATAGAAAGAATAGAATTGAGAATTTTTATCGAGCAAAGAAATTGCCTCGTCAGCCTCTCTTAGCCTCGAGTCAAGATCTTCGACTGATTTTGCCTCCTTAGCAATTTCAAACCAGAGTTTAAGCCTTTTTTTCGCCTCAAAAATGCAATCTTTTTTCGCAACTCCGAAATGCGTAAGAGCAACAATTTCAACATCGAGTTTTTCGAGTTTTTCCAGCGTTTCGATAGCTTTTGCGAAATCAAAAGGCGTTGGTGTAAGTGGGAAAACCTCTCCTTTGTAAATCATCCCCACCGCATCCGAAGGGAAAAGGATCTTTCTTCTCTTAAGCAGATACGCAACCATATGTGGTGCATGTCCTGGAGCGTGGATTGCGACGAGCTCATCATCGCCAAGATCGAAGCTTTGGAAATCCTCGACAGCGATAATCTTATCTTCTTCAATGCTTTCAGGTTTGCCATAAATCTCTGCAAGCTCTCCGAGAACTGACTTCGAAGCAATCCATAGTCTTTCTGGATTTGCCAAATGCTTCAGCCCCTTTGGGTGAACGAGGATTTTTGCATTCATTTTCTTCGCAATCGTCGCAGCACTTCCACCATGATCGATGTGGACATGTGTTACAGCGATGTAATCGAGCCTCGAAGCGCCGAGCTTTGAGATAAAATCGAGGATTATATTTGCCCCGCTGACAACACAGGGCTCAACGAGTACTTTCTTTTCAAAATCGAGAAAGTAACTTGAAAAAATTCCTGGAACAGCGAAGGAATCGATCAGATAAACCTTCTCTGCAATCATAACCTGAGCTTCCCCGTTAAAAGTCTCGAGATAACAATTCTCTGCGCCTCGCTCGTTCCCTCGTAAATCGTTCCAACCCTTGCATCGCGATAGTAGCGTTCGATGTCGTATTCTTTGCTGTATCCGTAACCGCCAAAGATTTGAACTGCTTCATAGCAAACATTAATCGCAACTTCACTCGCATAAAGCTTCGCCGCCGAGCTTATTGCTGGATTCGCGTTGCCTTTGTCGATTAGCCAGGCTGCTTTGTAAACGATTAACTTCGCAGTCTCTATAGCAGTGAACATGTCCGCAAGTTTGAAGGCTATTGCCTGATGCTCGATCAAAGGTTTTCCGAAAGCCTTTCTCTGCTTCGCATACTCGAGGGCTCTTTCATAAGCTCCGATCGCCATTCCGAGATGGAGTGAAGCTATTTTCACTCTACTCTCATTAAAAAAGTCCATTAGCTGGTAAAAACCGCGATTTTCCTCACCAACGAGGTTTTCTTTTGGAACTCTCACGTTTTTAAGCACAACCTCAGCAGTGTCGTGACAATTCAGCCCCATTTTCCTTATTTTTCTCGCTTCATATCCTTGTATGCTTGTTTCAACTATGAAAGCGCTTATGCCACGATGCGGGGGAGTTGTTTCACTCGTTTTTGCAAGAACTATCGCGTAATCAGCGATACTCCCGTTTGTTATGAACGTCTTCGAGCCGTTGATCAGCCAATAGTCGCCATCTTTTATCGCCTTCGTTTTTATTGCCGCAACATCTGTTCCGCAATCTGGTTCTGTTATCGCGATCGCAGACGGTTTTTTCCCCTTTACAACTCCCGGGATGAATCTCTCCTTCTGCTCCTCACTTCCATGCTTCAGAAGCATTGGAATTCCAAGAACCGCGAGATCGATTGCACTTCCAATCCCGCTATCAGCTTTAGTTAGTTCGATGCTTATTATCGCCTCTGCAAGGCAATCCATTCCCGCCCCACCGTATTCTTCCGGAACACTCGCGCCTATGTAGCCGAGTTTTGCAGCCTTTCTGTAAATCTCCCACGGATACTCTTCTTTTTCATCGTATTCTTTGCCATAAGGCTTAATCTCTTTTTCCGCGAAATCTTGCACCGCCTGTTGAAGTATTTTGTGATCCTCGTCGAGCTCGAAGTTCATAATCAATCCTCTAATCTAAAGCATGGCACAATTCTTTTGTCTTTCATAGGATAAAAAAGCTCGCTCGTCAGCGTTTTTGCAAAAACGCTGACTCTTTTTTCAGTTAAATCGTTCTCTTCAGCAATTTTTGCATCAACTTCAAGTCTTCCAATCAACCAAGGACCCTCATCGAGTTCCACCATCGCGACAACGTATGGAACTTCTTTTTCGTAACCCATAGGCGCAACATAGGTTACAGTGTAAGTTTTTATAACTCCCTTACCTTTCATAACAACTTTTTCAAGATTTCTGCTTGAGCAATTGTTGCAAGTTTGCTTTGGCGGGCAAGTAAAAGATCCGCAGTCCTTGCACTTCATGCCAAGAAGTTTTCCCTCAAGCAGAGATTTGAAAAACTCGGCAAACATTAGTCCACCCCCAGAATTATGTTCACAAGCGTTCCAAAATCACCGCCCAGTGTATCGGTCATCGCAATCCTCGCATCCCTCACTTGATTCCATTTAAATTCGCCACGCAACTGCTTAACAGCGGTGTAGATTTGCGAAGTTCCAGTTGCGCCGACCGGGTGACCTTTGCCGATGAGTCCGCCATCTGGATTCACGGGAAGATCACCATCGATTGAGGTTACACCCTCAACAGTCGCGTAGCATGCGGTTCCGTAATCGAAGAAGCCCATTGCTTCGAGTGCAATTATTTCGGCGATTGTAAAGCAATCGTGCACCTCAACGAAGTCGACATCTTTCGGGCTTATTTTCGCCTCCTTAAAAGCCATTTCTGCAGCTTTTCTTCTTGGTACAGCTTTTATTATGTCTTCACCTTGCCTGAAAAGACTTCCTCCAGAAGCTTGTCCTGTTCCAAGAACGTATACTGGTTTGTCGCAAAATTCTTTTGCGAATTTCTCGTTTGCAACTATCACAGCGCTACCGCCGTCGGTCATAGGACAGCAGTCGAGCAAGGTCAGCGGAGAGCAGATCATCTTCGAATTGAGCACATCATCGACTTTTAAATCCCCATATTTGCCGTAGAACTGCGCCTTCGGATTGATTGCGCCATATTTGTGATTCTTAATCGAAACGTGTGCAATCATTTCCCTCAGTTTCTGAATCGGAATTTCATACTTCTTCGCATAGTAACGAGCTGCGAGCGCAAAAACCCCGGGAAAAGTCAGGCCAGAGGTCATTTCGTAAACACCATCCACTGCGGTTGCCAAAGCCCTTGTGCCAATTGCAGTTCCCGCGCTTAGCAGTTTTTCTGCTCCGCCAACGGCGACGCAATCGTAGTAGCCAGCTTTTACAGCCCTCACAGCCTCTCGGAAAGCAACGCTTGAAGATGCGCAAGCACCTTCGTAGCGAATCGCGGGAACGTTTTTCAAACCAATCTCGTCTGCAACAAATCCACTGAGATTTGCAGATCCGTCAGTCATTTCTCCGACAAAGTTACCAAAGTAAACTGCCTCGACTTTCTTTGCTTCGATGTTTGCATCGTTTATTGCTTCAAAAAACGCCTCAGCAAACAAATCTACGAGCGACTTCTCGCTGTGCTTCCCAAACTTTGTCATCCCTACTCCTATAACCGCTACCCTCAAAATTTCACCTCCTCAAAACTTTCACCCTCATAGAGAGTGAGCAAGTAAAGGAGATAGCTTATCTTGTTCAGAATCTCGACAATTTCCCCATCGATTAATCCATTCCTGTAAAGGCTTACCGCCTTCCTTTCAGCCCTTCTTATCACAGCCCTTGCAACGCTCAGCGCAGAGGTAGCAGGATCTTTTTCAAGTATAACAAAGCAATTTGGCCTCTCAACTTTTTGTTCCAGCTCACCAATTACTGAAAGAATGCTTTCGAGCTTTACACTATTCTTTGCTCCCGCAATGCTGGCGCAGAGTCGAAAAAGTATTAGCTGAACGTCTTTAAGAATTTTTTTCACTTCCTCCTTTTTGCTCAGAACTTTTGCCAGTCCTACGAAGGAATTTGCCTCATCAACCGCGCCAAGAGTTTCTGCAAGCAGAGAATCTTTCCATACCTTGCCGTTGATTGTGCTCGTTTCAAAGGGTTTCAGCATTTGAGCACCTCTTTCACAATCTTATCCGCGACCGTGTATGGGTCGATATCATCATCCAGCAGGGACCTGTATCTTTTCATTATCTCCGCCTTTATCTCCTCAACCGCAATCTCGATTGCAGAAAGCTTCGCTCTCTCTCTCCTTTTCTCTTGAAGTATCCCGTTTATCTTTAAAACTTCGTAATGCTTCTCAATCTCATCTGCGAGCTCTTTGATCCCTATGCCCTTGTCCGCAATCGTTTTAAGCACAGGTCTTTTCCACTTCAACCTTTCCATCAGCTTGTGCTCATCTGCGTGAGTTAGCTTTGTAAGCTCCATCACAGTTTCTTCGTCGAGTGAAAGCATGTATTTTATCCATCTCTCCACATTCTCAGCCCCTTCGAGATCTGATTTGTTTATCACGAAGATGTCGCCAATTTCCAAGATACCGGCTTTGTTCACCTGAATGTCATCCCCAGTTTCGGGCATGAGAATGACTACAACGGTGTCCGCAACCTCAAGAATACCGACCTCGCTTTGTCCAGCGCCAACGGTCTCTACGAGAATCACTTCATAACCCGCGGAGTCGAGAATCTTTACAACTTCGCCCGTCTTTTTTGCTATCCCACCAAGCCTTCCGCGAGATCCCATACTCCTGAAAAAGACCCTCTCATCAAGCCAAAGGTTCTTGTTCACATCCGCACCATCGAGGCGGAGACGATCTCCAAGCAACGCTCCACCCGTAAATGGTGAACTCGGATCGACTGCAACAATTCCCACGCTCTTATCGCGTTTTATAAACTCTTCAGTTAATTTGCTAACTATCGTACTCTTCCCGACTCCAGGAAAACCAGTTATTCCAACAATGTGCGCTTTTCCAGTTCTTGGGTAAACTCTGCGAAGAATCTCCTTTGAAATCGGATGCTCGTTTTCAACGTAGCTTATAGCCTTCGCGAGCAGTCTTCGATTCCCTCTCGCAATGCCTTCTACGATTTCATCAACGTTCATTTCATTCCCTTTCTTTTTTCTGGGAGCTTCTCTTTTATGAATTTGATTATTTCGGAAATCGGCGTTCCCGGGATGAAAATCCCATCGACACCCGCTTCTTTAAGCTTGGGGAAATCGTCATTCGGAATGGTTCCACCAACAAGAATAAGCATTTCTTCAGGTTTCCCACCGTATTCGCGGATGTAATGGATTATCCTTGGAACTAATGGGATATGTGCACCGCTGAGCAAAGAAACACCAACGACGTCGACGTCTTCATCCACCGCAGCTCTTGCAACCTCCTGCGGTGTGCGATGGAGGCCGGTGTAGATAACTTCAAAGCCCGCATCTCTTAAAAACCTCGCAAGTACTTTTGCTCCGCGATCGTGGCCATCGAGTCCAACTTTAGCGACGAGAACCCGTATTCTTTCCATTAAACCACCCTAAATTATTATTGGCTTTCTGTAAGTTCCATAAACTTGTTTAAAGGTACCCATTATTTCCCCAATGGATGCGTAATTTTTCACAGCTTCAAAAACCGCCGGCATAACATTTTCGTTGTTTTCGCAACAGTTCTTTATCCATTCAAGGTTCTCTTTAACAGCTTTGTTATCTCTCTCCGCTTTGACCTTTCTCAGTCTTTCAATCTGCCTTCTCTGCACCTCTACATCGACTTTCAGCAACGGAATTCTGAGCTCTTCTTCAATTCTAAACCTGTTCACACCCACTATTATTCTGCTACCCTCCTCAATTTCTCTCTGATACCTTGCAGCCGAATCGGAGATCTCACGAACAAAGAAGCCATTCTCAATTCCTTTTAGCACACCTTTCATCATACTTCCGTTGCCCATTTCTCTGATCTTTTCAATGTATTGCCATGCGAGTCTCTCCATCTTGTCCGTGAGCCATTCAACGTAGTAACTCCCGCCAAGCGGGTCAACGACGTTTGCAACTCCGCTTTCATAGGCGATGATTTGCTGAGTTCTTAACGCAACTCTTACAGCCTCCTCACTCGGCAAAGCCCAAGCTTCGTCAAAGCTGTTCGTGTGCAAACTCTGGCAACCGCCAAGAACAGCTGCCAAGGCTTGGATTGTTACGCGAACAATGTTGTTCAAAGGCTGCTGTGCAGTGAGCGAGCAACCCGCTGTTTGCACATGGAACTTCATCCACCAGGAGCGAGGATCCTTTGCACCGTAATCTTTCATTATTTTCGCCCACATCCGCCGAGCTGCGCGGAATTTTGCAATCTCCTCAAAGAAGTCGTTGTGAGCATTGAAGAAGAAACTCAGCTGAGGGGCTAATTTGTCTATATCTATTCCCCGCTCAATTGCAGCCTCAACATACGCCATACCATCTGCGATCGTGAAAGCAAGCTCTTGCACCGCAGTTGAACCAGCTTCGCGAATATGGTAGCCAGAAATGCTTATAAGATTGAACTTTGGAACGTTCTTCACACCCCAATCAAAGATGTCGACGATTATCTTTAGCGAAGGCTCAGGGGGGAGAACGATCGTGTTCTGCGCATGGAATTCTTTGAACATGTCGTTCTGAATCGTCCCCCTAATCTTATCCCTCGACACTCCCTGCATATCGCCGATCGCAGTGTACATTGCGAGAATTATTCCTGCAGGTGGATTGATTGTGAACGAAGTCGAAACTTTGTCGAGTGGGATTCCATCGAATAAGATTTCAAAATCCTTTAATGTGTCGATTGCAACCCCACATTTCCCGACTTCGCCATCAGCTAAAGGATCGTCGCTGTCAAGTCCCATCAACGTTGGGAAATCAAATGCTGTGCTTAAACCCGTTTCTCCTTCCTCGAGAAGCATTTTCCATCTTTTATTCGTGTCTTCTGCTGTTCCGAATCCTGAAAATAGTCTCATTGTCCATAATCTGCCACGATACATTGTTGGATAAACTCCACGGGTAAATGGAAATTCTCCGGGATAGCTGATGTCTTTCAAAAAGTCTAAGTGTGCAATGTCAGTTGGATCATAAATATTCGCAAGTTCGATTCCCGATAAAGTTTCGAATTTTTCAACTTCTCTCTCACTTTTCGACAACCAGGGCTCAAGGCATTCTTTTTCCCATTCTTTTCTTTTCTCCTTGATTTTATCAGTCAGTTCGCCCATGCTTGTATTTCCATTAAATAGGTTAAAAACTTTTTTGTATTTATCCGTTTAAATTTCGAAAAGCTTAAAACTTGTGAAAAAAATAAATAAATTATAGATAGGAACATGATGAGGAAGGTGAGTGTATGGGTTTGACAAATATATACCGAGAGTTTATAGAATTATTAAAAATGGCAGACGATGAAAGAAAGGCAAAAGCGATGGAGGAGTTCTTTAAAAAACTAAACACAATGAAATTGCCAGAGTTCTTCAACTGGGCTGAGGAAGTGTTTGAAGGAATCAACGTAAAAGAAAGGGGCGAACAAACTGCACTAATCTGGTCAAACCTCGATACGGGGGAGAAAAGGAGGTTCAGCTATTCTGAATTTGCAAAAGAAGGGAATAAACTCGTAAATGCGTTGCGCGGATATGGAGTGCAGAAGGGGGAAAACCTTTACATGATGATTCCCCTTTTCCCAGAGATATGGTTTGCTACGTTCGCGACGGTTAAAGGTGGTTTCATCGGTGTTCCAACCGCAACGATAATGACGGTTCGCGATCTCGAGTTCAGATTTAAAACTTATCCCCCGAATGCAATAATAGCCGACGAAAACTCCGCGAAAGTGATCGACGAAGCCATAAAGAATGTTGGAGCAAATCCGAAGGTTAAGATCGTGATCGGCGAGAAAAGCGGATGGAAGAGCTACGATGAAGTGAAAAAGGAAAAAAGTGGTGCAGAAGCTGCGAAAACTAAATCAGATGATATCGTTTTCTGCTTCTTCACTTCTGGCACAACAGGATTGCCGAAAAGAGTTGTTCATACAGCAACGAGCTATCCTTTGGGGCACTTGAGCACAACAATGATAATCAATCTAAAACCTGGAGACATCCACAACAACCTAAGCGCTCCCGGATGGGCAAAATACGCATGGAGCAGTTTCTTCCCTCCGTTAACTGTTGGTGCAACAACCACGGGCTTTTACCATGCGGGAAGATTGAATGGCGACCAGTATCTGCAGGCAGTTCAAGATTTTGAGGTTACAACTTTCTGCGCCCCGCCAACTGCCTGGAGGCTTTTCATGCTCTCAAAGATTTCGCAGTTCGATTTCAAGCTACGCGAAGTTGTTAGTGCAGGCGAGCCCTTGAACCCGGAGATATATGATAGATGGCTCAAAGATACTGAAACTGAAATCAGAGACTTCTACGGACAGACAGAAAGCACGGCAATGATTGGAAATCCACCATGGTATAAGGGAGGAAAGATAATTCCCGGCTCATTCGGAAGACCAACTTTCCTTTACGATGTAACACTGGTCGATGATGATGGAAACGAAATAACGAAACCCAACGAAGTCGGACACATCGTAGTAAGACTTGACAGATGGCGCCCAATAGGGCTCTTTAAGGAATACATGGGAGACCCGCAGAAAACTGCAAAGGTTTTTGTTGGCAAATATTACTACACAGGCGACAAGGCCTTCTTTGACGAAAGAGGCTACTGGTTCTTCGTTGGTAGAGCAGATGATGTGATAAAGACCTCAGACTATAGAGTAGGACCATTTGAAGTCGAAAGCGCTTTACTCGAGCATCCAGCGGTTGCAGAATCTGCAGTGGTTGGCAGTCCGCATCCGATAAGGTATCAGCTCGTGAAAGCCTTTGTTCTGCTAAAACCGGGCTACAAGCCATCCAGAGAACTTGCGCTTGAAATCTTTAAGCACTGCAGAAACGTGCTTGCGAGGTATAAGATTCCGAGAATCATTGAGTTTGTACCAGAATTGCCAAAGACTATAAGCGGTAAGATAAGGAGGATCGAACTAAGAGCGCTTGAAGAGGAAAAGAAGAAGAAAGGAGAACGTGGAGAACACGAATACTTCTACGACGACTTCCCAGAGCTTAAAGCTGCTGGATAATCTCAAATTTTTTTATGGTTACAGGAGTTTTTTATCATGATAGCTTCAGTAGAAAGAGCTATCTAACCCTTGGAAACAGACTTAAGGACTTTCCCAAGGCCTTTGAGCTTTTAAATGGCAAAAATATTCTTTTTCTTGAATCTCCTGAAGTCAATTTTGATTTGCTCAGGAAAGTTCATACTTATGAAATGATTGAAGCAGTTTTAAGTGAAAATCTTTGCTCTACAGCATTGCGATCCGCAGGTGGTGTTGTTACCGCAACAGAACTCGTCTTCACGGGTAAGCTAAAAAACGCCTTCTGCTACATCGGTGCAGGAGGACATCATGCAGGAAAAGACTACTTCTGGGGTTACTGCTGTTTCAACGACGTAGTGCTTGCAATAGAAAATCTTTACGGGAAATTTGGAAAAACAAGAGTTGCGATTATCGATACCGATGCCCATCACGGCGATGGAACTCGGGAGCTGATAAAAGATCGCGAAGTCCTCCACTTCTGCATCTGTGATCGCGATTATGAGTCAAAGGATTCTCTGAAAATCGATCGAAGTTATTTCTCAGCTAATTATTTCGATTACGTCACTGAATTCGTGGAAAAGTGTGAGAAATTTTCGCCATCGCTCATCTTTTGGTATTTCGGCCACGACACACACATTGGCGATTACGCAGACATCGGGATGACAATTGAAGATTACTTAAAGATTGCAAGGATTTTAAAAAATTCTTCTAAAAAAATTTGCGAAGGAAAAATTGTCGTTGTACTTGGAGGTGGCAGTTTGTCAGAAGTGGCAAGAGAAGCGACAATCGCAATAATAAAAGAGCTCAGTGAGTAATTTTAAAGAACTCCCGCGGCATAAGCCTCTTTTTTTGTAGAAATTCTTCACATCTCTCGCGGAACTCCTCCGAAAGCCAAACCATTGCAGTGAGATCTCTTGCTACTTCGTAGTTCGACATTGCAAACTGCGTCCAGAAATTAAGACCTGATTTTATAACTCTAAACGCCTGCGGGCTACAGCTTTCGATTATTTCCTTTGCAATTTCCTTAGCAGTTTTTTCGAGTTCTGAATCTTCCACAACTCGGTTAATTAGCCCAATTCTGTATGCTTCCTCCGCGTCTATTATACGACCCGTTAACAAAAGTTCTCTCGCCCTTCTCTCTCCAATAAGCAATGGTAGCAGTTGAACTCCGAGACCCATTGCTGTGGAACCAACTCTAACCTCGGGTTGCCCAAACTTCGCGTTTTTTGATGCAATGACAAAATCGCAAGCCATGGCAATCTCGTTGCCACCAGCTACACAAAATCCGCGAACCGCTGCTATTGTAGGCTTGGCTAAGTTTCGAAGAATTCTGACAACGTCGAGATAACTTTCGAACCATTTTAATGCATCTTCAAAACTCAGCGCTTTTAGCTCACGCAAATCCGCACCCGCGCAGAAATTTTTTGTTTTTGTTGTGAGTATTATCGCTGAAGCTTTCTTGTCTGCTTCGATAATCGCATCATAGAGCTCTTTTAAAAACCTTTGATTTAGAACGTTCATCTCAGAGTCCTGCAGAAAAATCAAAGCCAATTTCTCCTCAAGTTTCAGTTCAACACTACCCATAAATCAATTTTAAGTTTGAAGAATTTAATTATTTTGCAATTGTCAGTGTATGATTATTTTAACTTCTTAAACTTCTCCGTAACCATGAGAAAGGCAGGCACAACCGTAAAGGCTGCTAATAAGCTGAATGCAATTGCTACAAGTGCTAAAAATCCAAAATCCCTCATAACAGGGAAAGTTGAAATCATAAGTGATCCAAAACCACCAATCATGGCCAAAGCGGAGGTTGTTGTTGCTTTTCCAGTTCTTTCAATAGCTCTTCGAACGGCTTCAATTTCAGATGTCCTCTGTCTTTCCTCAAGATATCTTTCCGTTATCATTATTGAGAAGTCAATTCCAAGGCCTAAAACTATTGAATTGATTGCTATCGAAACCATTGTCTGTCTAACTCCTGAGAGGAACATCACAGCATTCATAACTCCAATAACTGTTGTGATTGCAATCAGCGGGACTATTGATTTCCTAATCGAAGTGTAAATTGCCAGAAGCAGTATTAAAATCGCAAAGTATGCCACCATCGTCATCTTTGTTTGACTTTCTATCATCACTGTTCCTAACTCAGTTGAAAGCACAGCACCGCCTGTTATAAAGTATTTGCCATCCCAGCCAAAGAATTCGATGTCTCTTGCGAGCGATTCGAATGTTCTCTTGTACTCTTCGTAACCGCTTGCACTTGAGTAAAAGTGAACTGCCATTAGGCTGCCAGAGATAAATCGATATAACTGCTGTTCGGGAATGTTCTCGACAGTTCCATAATTTGTTAATAGAGAAAGTGGAGACTGGTATTGGTATATAAGCTCTTCTTTCTCCACAACGTATTTTGCAAGCTCTTCCGCTTTGCTCAGCGCATCAGAATCAATCCCACTCGTTTCAAGAACCAAAGTATATATTGTTTGTCCTCCAACGATTTTTTCGAGCTCTCTGAATTTTTGAATTGCGGGCAAGTTCTGGGGGATGTATTTATTGTAGTTCGTCTCGAGCTCTATTAGTGGTGAAACGAAAAAGCCAAAGCCACAGATTAAAACTGCGAGCAAAAGAATTCCATAAGGCCTTTTTGCGGTTAGGGTGGAAATGATGGAAAGAGCTCTTTCGAGTTTTGGTAGCTCTTTTTTCACTTCAACCTTTTCAACCCTTTTCCTTTCAATTGTTTTCAGAATTGCGGGGAGAAAGGTTATGCTCAGAATATAAGCAATGATTAGTCCAAGAGATGCAAGGATTCCAAACCAAGCCATTGCCGGAACTCCTGCAGAGAGCATTGAAAGAAAGCCTATGATCGTTGTTAAAAGGGCAAGAAGCAAGGCCCTTCCAGTCCTTTCAACTGATAGCCTTAGAGCTTCATCAACCTCATTCTTTCTTATCTCTTCCTCAAATCTGTTCTGAATCTGCACAGCATACTCGATTGAAAGCCCTATTAGCATTGGGAGTGCCCCATTTGTATGCTCGGAAAGTGGAATTCCGAGAATGGGCATTAGACCATAGGTTATTATAACTGTGAAAACGGAAATCATTAGTGGTAGAAAAGCTGTAGCTTTTCTCCTCACAATCCCGCTGAAAGTTACAACCAAAAAAAGAATCATGAGCAGAATTGAGGCAATCATTGTCATTCTGAGACTTTTCATTATCTCACTCTTTATCTGATACCCAAGCACGGGTGAACCTGTTATCTCTACTTTGTACCCAGTAGGAATTTCGAGATAGTTTATCCTTTTTTCGATATTCTTTGCAATCTCTTCCTGTTTTTTCGATTCCGCAGAAACGAGTCGAACCATTACCATTGCAATTGTAGGACTCGGGACTAAATCGCTGAGATACTTCTCACTAAAATCTATGAGAAATCTTTCATCACTTGGAATAAAACCAAATAAATCCTTTACAACTGATGCGGGTGAAATTACAGCCTCAACCCCCTCAATCTTCTGGAGTTGCTCTCCGAGTTTAATCATGAATTCATAGCTTTCATAGCTTACAACGCTATCTCCTTTTATTAAAATAAAAACTGCCCCACTTTCACGCTGAAAGTTTCTCTCATAAATCTTGTATTGCTGGTAAACCTTGTTCTCCTTCGCAAAAAAAGACTCCATGCCAGAAGTCATCTCAATGTTGCTTGCAGAAATTATTGAAAGTATAATTATCAGCCCAATAAAAATAAAAACGATTCCTGGTCTTTTTACGACTATGTTCAGCAACTTCATCTTCTCTTTCTCAAGTAATAAATTGCACCGCCCACTATTGCAACTATAACTATTAGGTAGAGCAGATAATTGGCCGGCATGCTTTTGACATTTATCACGGCTTTCGAAGGTTTGCTTATAATCCATTCCCCATTCTCGGCGCGATACTTTACTTCGAGGTTAAGTGCGTATAGCTTTGGAGTTGCATCCCTTTCTACCATTACTTTGAAGCTAACATTTGCAACCTCTCCAGGCTTTAAAGCTCCAATGAACGCTGTGTCGTCAGAAGATGAAAACGGAGAAACTGCGAAAAGTCTTGCGGTTGCATCTTTAACCTCTGCCGTGCCAAGATTTTTAACTCCAAACTGGATTATTTTCTCCTCTCCCGCAAAGATTTCTGGAATTCCCAATACTTCAAATTCTATTTCCGGCTTCACTTCTATCCCAATTTTCACTGCATCGGTTTCGATGTATTCTTCTCCCGCTTTAAACTTCAAGTAAATTTCTGCCGGATATTTTGTTGCCTTTGCCTCGTTCGAGGCTTTCAGCCTGAAAACTGCGGAGAAATTCTTTCCCGCTTCAATGTCTCCAATATAGCACTCGGTGCTTAAAGCAGAAATTGGAGCGCTAACGCTTATTCTTGCTGACGCATCCTGGAGATTTGCATTTGAGATCATTTCAATTATCAAATCTCCTTTTGAATTCACGTAAACACTGCTCTCGGTGGAAATAACAGAGATTTGCGGTTTGGACAAAATTTTAATCCCAAAAGTTACGGGATCACTTTCTTTTAGGTTTCCGTATTCATCTGTGTAAACAAGCTTTGCCTTCACCGGATAAACTCCCCCACTTGCCACATCAAGACTTATATGGAATTGCGCTTTTTTAACTTCTCCAGGTTTTAAATCTCCGATATAATAGCTTGGAACCTGCTGCTGGGTTGTTGCGGTTGTTGGTAAAGATTGTATAGAAAACATTGAAATTGGAAGCGTTGCAGTTGGCATCGTGGCTTGAGTAGAGCTTTGCGATTTTGGTAGTTCAAGGGTCAAATATGCATTTTTTGCAACTTTTCTCCCAGAATTTTTAATTTTTAACTCTATGTCCCCTTTCCCACCGGCTATCAGATTCTCAGCCTTCAATTCGATGACTTCGAGTATAACATTCTCTTCTTCAACATAAAACTTAATTGGAATCTCTTTTTCTTCGCTGAGATATTCAAGCTCGTATTTCTGTGCAAGTATTTCGTATTTGTATCTCGTGGAATTCTGAATTGTCAGGTTCGCTGGATATACTGTGGTATTTGAAATCGTAATTGTTCTCTCCATTGGAATTAGCTGCTCTGGAAATGGATTTAGTTCTCTTAACTCATTTATTCTTTCATATTTTATTTTAAGTGTAAGTTCTGCAGTTCTGTTAACTTCCAATAGGAATTGAACTGACACTGGTTGCATTGGTGGGAGTGCGGGAATTCTATGTTTCCCAGTTTTCACGATGCATTCTTCGCATTTTAGCTCGATCTCAACATTGTATGCAATAAATAGCATATCTTCGCGCGAGTTAAAGAACATCGCCTCTTGAAGACTTGAATACTCAACTTTCTCCCTTAAGGCAGGATTGTAGAGTGTAATTACAATTATTTTCTCCCCTTTGCCAATATAATTCGAGCTTATTGGAGTCGTTATGCCTTTTTGAATATCCACATAGCTCATGCTGACAACTTCAACTGTTGGTTGTCTTTCGTAGCTCAAAGCCATTGTAGGGCAAACCAGAAGTAAGGCCAAAGCAAAGAGCAGTTCTCTCATCTTTTCACCTGTCGTAGTTTTAAGAACGAAAGTTATTTAAGTTTTGCGGAAATGAATCGTTATGCTTCTCATAAACGTGCTGAGATCGTTTGGCTTTAGTGATTATGAGGCAAAAGCACTCAGCACTCTTATTGCCAAGGGTATTCTAAGTGCAAGAGAAATTGCTGAACTCAGTGGAATTCCCAGAACTTCTGTTTATGATGTTATGGCGAGCCTTAAAGCAAAGGGTTTTGTTGAAGAAATTGGTAAACCTGCAAAGTTTAGGGCAATTGGAACGGATGAAATAATCTCCGCAATCTCAAGGAAAATGAACGAGAATCTAAAAATTCTTCGAGAAGAGATTTTAAAGCTTAGGAGTAGTGAAGAGATAGAAATCGTGAAGCTCTATCGTGGAAAAGCTGTGCTTGAAAAACTTGAAGAACTGGTAAGCTCTGCAAAGGAGGAGATAATTGTCCTAATTTCCTATATAAAACCGGAAATAAAGGAAATAATTTCAAAAGCCAAATGCAAACTAACGGTTATCTCCTCAAATGCAAGCGAGCTCGAAGGAGAAACTTATGAACTTCGAGGGGCTTTTATAGACAAAAAACTTGAATTTGCCCACGGTCTTATGATCTTTGATTCCGAGAGAATTCTTGCCATTTTTATTAACCACACAACTATTGGCATAGTTGGGGAAAGTAGAGGGGTTGTGCAATTCTCGAAACTCATGATTGAACCCCTGCTAAGGGAGTTGAGGAGCAAGGCTTCTATGATTTGAATAAAATCTTTAAAATTATCCGGAAAAGCGAAGGGTTTTTTGCCAAAACTTTCAAGAGCTCTTTGAAGTTCTCCATGGAAAAAATCTTTGAAGGATAGTCCATGTGCATGCGAGAAAAATCGAAATCCTTGAGCCCTTTCACAACTCCTTCAATTTCTGAATCGCTTAGCTGGTAAATCTTCCTGATAATCTTACCAATCTTTATTTCTCTGCCAACCTCTTTAAGAAAATCTTTGCGATACGCATTTAAGTCTGGAAAATTTTTTGCAAGTTTTTCGGCTGCAATTAGCAAGTAATATAGTCCACCACCTGTGTAGGATTTTACCATGCCCGCGGAATCACCGATCAGGGCAACTCTATCCTTTACAAAGTCTACAAGTTCAGCTGGAATTACTCCCGAATTTATTTCAACAATACTGCCCTTGAATCTTTTGGAAACAGATGGATGTTTCTCTATCAAATTCTTCAGGTATAGAATTGCGTTCTTTTTCGCAATTACTCCTATCCTTGCTGTATCCCCGATTGGTATTGCGTAGGCAAAAAATTCGCTGTAAGCATTTCCTAAATAAATTTCGACAAACTTCTCATCAATAGCTTCAAATCTCGTCTCCATCTGGAGCGCGGTAAAAACTCTTGGCTTTTTAAAACCGAATGCTCTTGCTACTTCAGAATTTACACCATCGGCGCCTATCAAATAATTGAATTCAACTTCTTTATTCTCAAGCAGTGCTTTGTAGCCTTTAAATCTA
>JAWBZL010000008.1:0-47940 GCA_038866255.1 Archaeoglobaceae archaeon | reverse complement strand
GCTTTTTAATTTTTATCCCAAAAATTATCTTTTGGAAGTTAAGTAAATCGTAATATACCCATTCATTTAAGGAAACTTGGTGGAAAAATGCAGACTTTAACGGGAAAAGTTCAATTTCAGTTTTACTACGACGTAGGTGGGGAGATAGATCCTCAAAAATTAAGTATAGAGGGTTTTAGCTCCACTACTAAAACCCAGAAAAGTGTAAAGATCTTGGCTCCTAAGTTTGAGGAAGCGGGACTTAAGCCAGTTGAGATCAGTTTTGGTTTTAGAGAGATTGAGAGCGTAGGAATGAGTGTTAGTGCAAAGATCTTTCCTATTGGTGTGGTAGAAGTTATCTTTACAGCAAATTTCAGAAATTCGAGCTTTGAAGATGTTATTAGACTTGTAAACATGTCTGAAGGCTTTTTAAAGGTTGAAAATAAAGAATTGGAGTTTGAAAAGCTTTCTGCGGAGATTTTTTATGAGATAGGGAAAAGAATTCAGGAGGCGGTATACAACCCATATACACCTTTTGATCAGCCTGAGGTTTACAGAGTCGTAATGATCTCGAATTTAGAGCCGAAGCAGAAAATTGGGGAAATGCTTGGCAAATTCAGGAAGCAAATCGCTGGAATCCTTAGGGGAGAGAAAAACTGGGAAAAGCTCAGCGATAGGGAAGTTGATGACACTCTTAGATACTACCTCAGCTATTCTGAAGACGAAGCAGTTGTGGTGGACTGGTATTCAGCGTTGCTCATAGGCGGGGAAGAATACGTGGATGAAATTGTTCAGACAATAGAGATCGCAAAAATTCAGCTTCTTGAGCTTAAAACTTACGACAAATTGCTCGACACAAGAATTGACAAAGCCTATGGCTCTCTCAGGGGTGTTTTCTTCCGTTCAAGGATTGGAATTGCTTGGCTAAGCAAAACATACAGTGAGCTTTCGAGAACTGCGAGTGAATTGGCAGAGCTTAGGATCGAGGTTGTTGATTATGTCCATGATCTGAGGAATATACTGAAGTTCACTGGCGATTGGTATCTTGGTAAGCTTTACAGTGCATTGAGCGACAGATTCAGGATCATGGACTGGCTAAGCCTTGTGGACAAGAAGCTTGAGCAATTGCAGGAACTTTATTCAATGGCAATGGAAAGGGTTGATGTATATAGAGCAACAACTTTGGAGTTTCTCGTTTTAATCCTCATCATCTCCCTCGTTTTGCTCGAAATTCTGATGGTTCTCAAGCTTTAAATAAATCTGATTTCTGAAATCATAAAAATTTATATACGACCCCGTATGGGGAAAAATATGAAGTTCGGTAACATGATTTCTCCGCCAATGCCATCTGTGGAGAGGGCTATTAGAATTTCTTTACAAAGCGAGGAACTTGGTTTTCATTCGCTTGTTTTCCCAGACCACACCTTAATGGTGCCTCCGGGGTTGACTCCGAATGCGTTTGCATTAATGACTGCGATTGCTGTGAAAACGAGAAGAATTAGAATTGGCACAGGAGTTACGGATTTTGCGCGATATCATCCATCGATAATTGCACAGTTTTTTGCAACTCTGGACCACTTCTCTCCAGGAAGGGTTTTTCTTGGCGTAGGCGCAGGTGAGGCGATGAACTTGTTGCCCTTCGGAATCGATTGGAAGAAGTTTTCAATGCTTAAAGAAGGCATAGAGATTGTTAAAAAGCTTTGGAGTGGAGAAAAGTTCAGCTACGGAGGAAAAGCCTTTAGACTCGAGAATGCTTTTCTGCAAATAGCTCCGAATAATCCGATTCCAATCTATTTGGGGGCAAACGGTAAAAAAACGAGAGAATTGGCAGGAATGCTGTGCGAAGGCTGGATGCCAATAGCTGAGACTCCGAAAACGTATCGTGAAAACCTTGAAGATGTTAAAAGAGGAGCTGAAAAGGCAAAAAGGAGCTTAAGCGAAATTGACACTGCCCTTCAGATCTACACTGCAGTAGATTTAGATGGCGAAAAAGCAATGGAGAGAGCAAAGCAGTTCTCAGGAGCAATTATATCGGCTATTGAGAAAGTTGAACAGGCTGGGTATCATATCGAGGTTCCAGAAGATTTCTCCCGGAAGTTCTACTTTGAAAGACTTTTGCCAGCTGATGATTCCTTTATAAAGTTTATGGAGTATTCTTCGAGGGTTAGTGAGGATATAATTTCCGATTTCTTCATTGTTGGAACCCCAGAGGAGTGTATTTCAAAAATAGAGGAATTTAGAAAGGCCGGGGTGAAACATCTCATGATTATAAACGTTGGCCCAGATCCAAGATTTGTTACGAGTGTTTATGCAGAAAAAATAATTCCGGCGTTTAAGGAAGATTAGCTCAGCCTCAGCCTCTCCTTTTCATCACATCTCAGCTCGCCCATCATTCATCATCGGCAAAATTAGTTCTCTTGATTGGTAATAAATCTTTTCGGTAGCGAAAGCTTTATATAGTTATAGCACTAACATCTGGTTAGTAACAGGTGATCTGATGAACATACTCGATGCGATAGGAAACGAAAGCCGCAGGAAAATTCTGGAACTGCTTGCAAAGAAACCATGCTATGTAAGCGAGATCTCATACTATCTAAGAATGGCTCCAAAGGTTGTACTCGAGCACTTAGAGAAGCTTGAGGATGCGGGAATAATTCGTAGCATTGAGGATGGAAAGAGAAGATACTACTACATCGCAAGCAATGTTCACGTTGAGGTTACAATATCTCCGCATCGTTTCGAAGTGAAGTTAGCATCCAACGATGAATCCGATGGTTTGATTAATCCCTTTGAAATGCTTAAAGATATTGAATCCAAGCTCGACTTTCTCAACACAAAAAATGAATCACTGCAAGAAATTTACAAAGCTCTTAGAGTTGCAGAAGACATCTGCAGTTCTTTTCCAGCAATTCACAGCTCTATAATCTCAAAGCTAAACGAACTTACAGAACAAATCCTCGAGGAAGTTGAAAAGATTGTCAGCGACGATCTTGAACGTTTGATCCTTGTTGCAATAGCAAAGGGACTCAGGACAACCGTTGATATTGCAGAGTGCTTTAGAATTCCTTACAAAGATGTAGAGCATGTGCTTGAATCTCTTAGGGAGAAGGGGATAGTTGGGAGGGAGAGAGTTGGAGAAGAGGAAATCTGGGTATTGGAGGTGAAATGATGAAGGAAGAGACAGTTTTAAGGGTTGCTGAAGCTTTTTATAGGGATGTAGGCAGAGGAATTGCGAGAATCGATCCTGAAGTAATGGAAAAGCTCGGAATTCAGAGCGGAGACATAGTGGAAATTATAGGAAAGGAAAGCGTTCCAGCAATAGTCTGGCCAAGCTATCCTGAAGACAGGGGAAAGGGAATAATAAGGATTGACGGCAATCTCAGAAGTAATGCGGGAGTGAGCATAGATGACAGAGTTAAGATAAAAAAAGTCGAAGCAAAGTTTGCCGAACGCCTGACACTTGCACCAACGGAGCCAGTAAGACTAATGGGTGGAGAAAATTACCTCCTAAGACTTCTCGAAGGCAGGCCAGTGATAAGGGGGCAGAAGATAAGGGTTGAGGTATTTGGACACACGCTAACTTTCATTATAATCGCAACAAAACCAGCCGGAGTTGTTGTTGTGAACAGAAACACGGGGATCGAGCTTAAGGAGAAACCCGCAGAGGAAGTGAAAAGAGCAGTTCCTAACGTGACCTATGAGGATATTGGTGGATTAAAAAGAGAGCTAAGGTTAGTAAGAGAAATGATAGAGCTTCCTTTGAGACATCCAGAGTTATTCCAGCGTCTTGGAATCGATCCACCAAAAGGAGTTCTTCTCTATGGCCCACCTGGCACTGGGAAAACATTAATTGCGAAAGCTGTTGCAAATGAAGTTAATGCTCATTTCATAAGCATAAGCGGCCCGGAGATAATGAGCAAGTTCTATGGCGAATCAGAGCAGAGGTTGCGAGAAATATTTGAGGAGGCAAAACAAAATGCGCCAAGTATAATATTCATCGATGAAATTGACTCAATTGCACCAAAAAGGGAAGAAGTAACGGGCGAAGTTGAACGCCGCGTTGTTGCACAGCTTTTAACCTTAATGGATGGGCTTGAGGAAAGAGGGCAAGTAATCGTGATTGGTGCAACTAACAGAATCGACGCTGTAGACCCAGCGCTTCGCAGACCCGGAAGGTTTGACAGAGAAATCGAAATAGGTGTTCCAGACAGAGAGGGTAGATTTGAGATTTTGCAGATACATACGAGAAATATGCCATTGGAGCCGAAATACATCCGAGAGTTCGTTCTTGAGGCTCTTAACAGAGTTAAGAAAAACATCGATGATCCAAAACAACTAAAGGACCTGGATTTTGCAACTGAGGAAGTGAAAAAACTTGAGAACGAAGCTGAGATTGAAAAGGCAATCAGGGCAATTATTCCTCTTGAATTGCTGGGCGAGGTTGAGGCAGAAATTGTAAGAGCTATGCTGAAGAAACTTGCAGATCAAACCCACGGCTTTGTTGGAGCGGACATTGAAGCGTTCTGCAAAGAGGCAGCAATGAAAGCTCTGCGGAGGTATCTACCAAAAATAGATCTCGAAGCAGATGAGATTCCAATTGAGATTCTCGAGTCAATGAAAGTAAAATGGGAAGACTTTATTGAGGCTTTGAAAGAAGTAGAGCCGTCTGCGATGAGAGAAGTGCTTGTTGAGATTCCAAAGATTACATGGGAAGACGTTGGCGGTCTTGAAGATGTTAAGAGGGAAATAATCGAGGCAGTCGAATGGCCTCTGAAGTTTCCAGAAAAGTTCCAGAAGTTCGGAATAAAACCACCAAAAGGAGTCCTTCTCTATGGCCCTCCCGGGACTGGGAAAACATTAATTGCAAAAGCTGTTGCAAACGAGAGTGAGGCGAACTTTATTAGTATCAAGGGCGGGGAATTACTGAGCAAATGGCTTGGAGAAAGTGAGAAAGCCGTGAGAAAGATTTTCAGAAAGGCGCGCCAAGTTGCGCCTTGTATAGTTTTCTTCGATGAAATCGACGCAATCGCACAGATGAGAGGAATTGATGAAGGAAGTAGAGCAGTTGAAAGAGTTCTCAACCAGCTTCTCATTGAGATGGATGGACTCGAAGAGTTGCATGGAGTCGTTGTAATAGGTGCAACCAATCGCCCCGATATTCTCGATCCCGCTCTACTTCGCCCGGGAAGATTTGATCGCCTTGTTTATGTTCGACCACCCGATAAAAAGAGCAGACTTGCGATATTCAAGATTCATACCAAAAACATGCCCTTGGCAGAAGATGTGGATCTGGAGGAGCTTGCAGAACTTACGGAGCACTATGTTGGAGCAGATATTGAAGCGATTTGCAGAGAGGCGGTCATGCTTGCAATAAGAGAGGATCCGAATGCTGAAAAAGTAGAGATGAGACATTTTCTGGAAGCGGTGAAAAAGATTAAACCAAGTGTAAGTGAAGCTATGTTGAGCTTCTACGAAAGATTCGAAGAAAGAGTAAGGGCTGAAAAGGTTAAGATCTCCGCGAAACCGATTGGATACGGGTAATTTTAAAAAATTTTTAAATCTCTTTGATCCTCATCTGGGACTTTAAAGGATGTGTTTAGGTAAATGAAAGGTGTGTCGAGAATAGCTACGATGAACTTCATCGCGTAGGAAGTAATGAAAATCTCAAAAATTCCCTGAAAACCCAATGTTGCGAAAAAATCGGGATTGAAGATAACAAAGAATAAAAGTGTGAAAGTGACATTGTCGATAAACTGCGAGACCATTGTGGATGCATTGTTTCTCAGCCAGAGAAATCTGCCGTTTGTTCTCTTTTTCCACATCTCAAAAGCCCAGACATCATGGAACTGAGATAGGAGATAGGCTGCAAGACTTGCAACCATCGCGGATGGCATGAAGTGAAATACCTGCGCCATTGCAGGACTTATGACATCGCTTTCGTGTGGTTCAAAAAGAATCGTTAGTTGCATTATTAGCGTTGCGAAAACCATTGCAAAGAAGCCAATGAGCACGGCTTTTTTTGCGCATTTTACGCCATAGCGTTCTGTGAGAATGTCTGTTACGAGGAAAGTCGAGCCATATATGACATTTCCCATTGCTGTTATGAGCCCAAAAACCTGGATTATCTTCGTAACTTGAATATTCGCGATTATTATTGCCATCGCTGTCCAAGCATAAAGTCCCGCTTTGCCGAAAAATCTGAATGCAAGGGTTATTCCCGAAAAGCAGACAATCAAAAGAATGAATCCAAGGACTTCATTCAACATAAAACAAACACCACACTGTTCGTAGTTTCTATTTTTTCGGCTTCAACTCCCTCAACAACTCTTCTAACCTCGAACTCAAACCATTCAGGCTTCAGCTCTATTTTTTCCCCATTTAAATTCACTTTCAATGGCTCCTTCAATAGCTTCGTTTTCTCCTCAATGCTAAGCGATTCAACGAGTTTTGCAATCTCTTTTGTCTTCTCCTTGAAAACTGGACCAATAATTGCAAACTTTGGTTTGATTTTTGTAATTTCCTCCCTAACAACAGGGAGCTCGCTTGTTATCTCAACATTCGAGTTAGTTGCAAAGCTTAAGTCAAGCGAATCAATGTTGAGATTTGTAAAAACAATTATCTTCTTTAAAGGTGCATTTAAAGCAATTCCCCTATCGTGCTTCAGCTTCCTTATTGCTGATAAAATCACCTTCATTTCTTCTCCAACCTTCTCCGCTTCTCCATCGATAAACTCCTCCTCAACTCCCGGATAGCTCTGCAAATGCACACTGCCACTCCTAAACTTGCTCCAGATCTCCTCTGTTATGAATGGCGTTATTGGTGCCAAAAGTCTTAGGATTCTGTCGAGCACGTATTCAAGCGTAAACCTCGCGGATTCCGCTTCTCTTCCGGAGTAAAGTCTTCCTTTTACAAGTTCGATGTAGTTGTCCGCAAATTCATACCAGACAAAGTTCCTTATTGCTTTCAGAGCCTCATCAAATCTGTAGCGCTCCATGGATTCGCGAACAAATAAAATGAGTTTGTTGAGCTTTGATAAAATCCATTTGTCAGCAATTCTCAGATTTTGTGGACTCCCATTACCGATGTGCATAAGGGCAAATCTCGCAACACTCCACAACTTCTGCTGGAATCTACTCGATGCAACCACTTCTCTCCAGCTGAAAATCAAATCCTCCCCAATTACACCACTTGCAGCCCACTGTCTTAAGGCATCTGCCCCGTATTTTTCGACAACCTCTTCAGGGCTTATGACGTTGCCTATGCTCTTGCTCATCTTTCGTCCGTCTTCACCAAAAACTATGCCGTTTATCACAATTTCTTCCCAGGGAATTTCTCCAACAAGGGCTAAGGATCGCAGAATTGTATAGAAAGCCCAAGTTCTTATTATGTCATGCCCTTGAGGGCGGAGCGACACTGGGTATTCTTTAAGCTCAGGCCAGCCTGCAATGACTAAGGGCGTTATACTGGAATCCATCCAAGTGTCAAGAACGTCTTTTTCACCTTCGAATTCATTGCTACCACATTCACAACTTTTTCTCGGTTTCTCCTTACTCGGATCGACAGGAAGCCAGCTTTCTTCCGCTACCAGTATCTTTCCACATTTTTTACAATACCATACTGGAATCGGGGTCGCAAATATTCGCTGTCTGCTTATAACCCAGTCCCATTCCATCGATTCAACCCAAGTCCTTAACCTTTCAAACATGAAATCCGGAACCCACTTTATCCTTTCAGCCATTTCAAGCACTCTTTCCTTGTCAACTTTAACAAACCACTGCTCTGCCGGGAAAATTTCTACAGGGGTTTTGCATCTCCAGCAAACACCTACATTATGCTCAATCTCAACCTGTTTGAGCAATATACCCTCTTTCCTGAAATCTTCGATTATTTTTCTTCTCGCATCCGCAATTTTTAACCCTTTGTATTTACCTGCTAACTCGTTGAGAACCCCATCCCTATTGAGAACAACCCTCATTTCGAGATTGAGCTTTTTCCACCATCTCACATCCTGACGATCTCCAAATGTACAGATCATAACAATTCCGGTTCCAAAGCTCGGATCGACTGCTTCGTCAGAGAGAATCTCAACCTCCTGTCCCGTGATTGGAACCACAACTCTTTTACCAATTATTTTAGTATAACGCTCATCTTTTGGGTTAACCGCTAATGCAACGCAGGCAGGAATTAACTCGGGACGGGTTGTTGCGATAACAACATCATCAGAAAATTTAATAAAATTGAGTATAGTCTTTTCTTTCCTGTATTCAATCTCTGCAAGCGCAATTGTGGTTTCACATCTCGGGCAAACAACAACGGGATGATAACCGCGGTAAATAAGCCCATTTTTGAACATTCTGACAAAAGAAAGTTGCGTTCTCCAATAATACTCCGGATACATTGTGATGTATTCTTTACTCCAATCTATACTGAAACCAAGTCTTTTTGCTGTTGAACGCATTTTCTCTATGTTCCCTTCCGTGAATTTAACACAGAGCTCTCTGAACTTCTCTCTATCTATTTCATTCTTTCTTATCCCATACTTTTCCTCAACCTTCACCTCCGTTGGCAATCCATGACAGTCCCAGCCTTGGGGAAACATTACCTCGTATCCGTTCATTCTCTTGTAGCGTGCAATGAAATCTATGATACACCAGTTAAGTGCGTGGCCAATATGGAATGAACCCGTCGGATAGGGGGGAGGGGTGTCGATTATGTAATGCGGTTTTTTTGATCCCCAATCAAAATGATACATCCCTTCATCCCAGCTTTTAAGCCACTTCTCCTCGATCTCGATTGCCCTGTATTCTTTTTCCATGCTCTGCAATCTGTGCTAAGCATATATTTTTTGCTTTTAACTCAACTCTAAACAATGTTTTAGCCTTAGTAATTATTTTTCCCAAATTCTTGATGATTAAAAAGAACTATGAAGTTGTGCAAAAATCAAAAAGAATTATATATTACAGTCTGCCCATTTACCCTCTTTTTTCCCTTGTGACCCAAAAACGTTATCATAGGGCCATAAGTTAATACATTTGGTTTAAATAAAGAAGAGGATCCTATATTTTCCGACTCTAATTCGAAAAACATCCGTTTCTCCCTCAACCTTTTTTGGTTTCTGAGCGAAAGGATCTTTAAGGCTTAGAATTTTTTTCTCTGATCCTTTCAGCATCTCTCTTTGGAATTTTGTTAAGAAACTTCTCCACATCTCTGTGAACTTTTACTTTATACATAGATCTTCAGCATCTATAAACTCTGAAAAATCACCTTTTTTAATCGCTTCCTTATGTTTTCTGATTAATTCTTGCTCATCTGGAGTCAAAATCGAGTCCGCAAGATCTTCTATGGCATCTTCTATCCTTTCGATTCTCTTCCTTATCTCCCTGAGCTCATTGAGTATGTCAACCAGAGTTATCGATTCTTGCATAAATGAAGTTGGCTCAGAAATTAATAAGACTTTGCTAACCACGTGGAAAAATCAAGGAAGCTTGATCAAAATCATCCGCAATTTTTTCCTGAGCTTGCTATACCTTGTTATTTTCGCTATTGTTTTCGGAGAAACGCTTTGCCAAGTAGCCATTAAATATCTTACCTTGGAAAACATAACTCAAACGAAGATGACTTTGTTGTTATCTATTCTCGAATTTTTAAAAACTTCTGTCTTTAATTGCTAACCCCACACATGGGAAGGAAGCCAAGCGGTAGAGTTAACTTCTTGCTCCGTGTGGATAAAAATCTTCTCTCAGAGTTGCGAGAGATTGCTAAAGTTCAAAGCGTTTCCATTTCGGATTTAATCGAGCGGAAAATACTCGAATTGATAAAAGGGTTTGATTCCAAAGAGAATAAAACTCCAAAGCCTTCAAAGCTAAAATCAAGCCATTCAAAAAATCGAGAATTTAACGGTTGTTTTTATGAATACTCTAATCCCAGAAAAACATGGACTCGCCGGGATTCGAACCCGGGGCCTCCGCCTCGCGAAGGCGGCGCTCTACCGCTGAGCTACGAGCCCATTTTTTCTTCACTACTCAGTTATTAAATTTTGCGTAAATAAGCAAAGTTTTTAAAAACTATCACCACTTTTCATGGGGCCGTGGGGTAGCCTGGTATATCCTTTCGGCTTCGGGAGCCGGAGACCCGAGTTCAAATCTCGGCGGCCCCAGTTTCTCGGTTAAATTCTTAATCTTGATTGAAAAGATTTAAATTACCTTAAAGCTAAAGTAATGTATGATGTTCGATGCAAAATTCTTTGAGGAGGCTTTTAAAACTGCAAAAGCGTTTAACGAGTTTATTTTAACATTGATGAACCCCAAAATCTATTTCAAAGAAATAGAAGAGAAAGAGCTTGAGGATTTCTATCGCAACAGTACAAAGCTTCTTTTTGAGCTCAACAGGGCTTACTGGGATTTAATAATTGAAATTAGCCAAGCTTTGGCTAAAAGGGACAGCGAAGAGGTTATAAAAGCCTTTACAAGGGCAATGGAAAGATTTGAAGTTCTATATGCGGAATACATGGATAACCCAGTCGTTTCGGCAATCATTAATTCGATTAATAGCGCTTATATGCGGACTTTAATGAACCTTCAAAGCTTTATGAGCGCAGTTTTGCATTCAATGGGTATGGTTTCAAGGAAAGATATAATAGCGCTTTCCGAGGCTTACGTGGACTTGAAGGGAGACATAAAAAAGGAGTCGAGAAAGATAAGGGAAGAGATTCGGGTTCTTAAGGAAGAAATTGAGAAAATAAAGCCAAAAGGTGGTTATAATGCTGTCTGAGGCACTTCGCAATTACAGAAGGGTTCTTAAACTTTCCGAATGGTTTTTGAAAAACAATCATTTCTTACCGATAAGCGAGGACAAGCCCTATCTTATTCCAGATGTCAAGATTGGGGTTACACAGAAGGTTGAAATTTCATCCGACGACGGTGTGAAACTCTTTCGCTATGAGCCGAGGACAGAAAAGCAGTTCGAAACTCCTTTGTTGATCGTTTACGCGCTGATAAACAAGCCATATATTCTCGATCTCACCCCGCAAAGGAGTGTGATCAGAAAACTGCTCGAATCTGGTTTTAACGTTTACCTTTTGAGATGGGGTGATGCGACGATCGCGGATCAATTCTCGCTTGATAGCTACATAGACATTTTTCTCTATGACTTTGTTGAAGAAGTTAAAAGCGATGCAGGCTCTGAAAAAGTTTCAATCCTTGGTTACTGCATGGGTGGAGGAATGAGCGCGATTTACACAGCTCTTTATCCTGAGAATGTGAGGAACATAATATTCTTAGCATCCACCCTGTATTTCGACAAATCGATTGGTGGCTTCGTAACACTTTCTGATAAACGATTTTTCAATCCTGAGGAAATCGTCGCACCTTTTGGCTACGTCCCATCATGGTTCTTAACAGAGAGGTTCAAGATCCTCGAGCCTTGGGGGAATTACATTGGAAAATACATCAATCTCTTTCTCAATGTGGAAGATGAGAGTTTTGTTGACGATTTCTTCAGAATGGAGCGGTGGATCCATGACGGAGTTAATGTCGCGCCAGGAGCGTATGTTAGGTATAACCAAGAGCTCTATCAAAATAACGCCCTTGCAGAGGGTAAGCTTTACATAAAAGGGAAAAGAGTTGATCCAAAGCGTATAACGATGCCCACTGCAGCTATTGTTGGGCTGAGAGATCATTTAGCTCCACCTGAGTGTACTCTCAAGTTTTTGGATTGCATTGGAAGTGAGGACAAGGCAGTTTTTAAGGCAGACGTTGGACATGTTGGACTCGTAGTATCACGAAGAGGTATGGCGCTCTGGGATGACGTTGCAAAATGGCTCTCGCAAAGGAGTGGGGAATTGAAGAGAACTAAAGAGATCTGAATGTTCGATGTAAAAGCGATTGCTTTGGATATAGATGGGACAATTACTGATAAAAGAAGGGCAATAAACTGCAGGGCTGTCGAAGCTTTGAGAAAGCTGAAAATTCCAGTAATTCTTGCAACTGGGAATGTGCCCTGCTTTGCGAGAGCAGTTGCGAAGATGATCGGTGTTTCTGACATAGTTATCTGCGAAAACGGAGGAGTTGTTAGATTTGGCTATGATGGCGAAGACATAGTCCTTGGTAACAAGGAGAAGTGCATGAGGGCACTTGAAGAACTAAAAAAACATTTTTCGATTGAGTTGCTCGACTTCGAATACAGAAAATCCGAAATCTGCATGCGTAGAACGTTTGACATACAAAAAGCGAGGGAAGTTTTGAAAAACTTTGATGTAAAACTGCTCGATTCTGGTTTTGCTTACCATATCGCCGACAGTGCTGTGAGTAAGGGGAAGGCTTTGAAGTTTATCGCTGAACACATAGAAATCGATGCAAAGGACTTTGCTGTTATTGGCGATTCTGAGAACGACATTGAGATGTTTGAAGTTGCAGGATTCAGAATAGCAGTTGCAAATGCAGACATAAGACTTAAAGAGCTTGCAGATCTCGTCACTCCTTCGAGCGATGGTGATGGTGTTGTTGAAGCGCTTGAATTCCTTGGTTTAATTTAGCAGTAAGTAGGCTCAACTCAGTTCTTTTCCCAGTTATTATTTCCATCGCCTCCGTTACTTCTTTTGCTACGAGCTTTGAAGGTTTCTTATCTTTCTTTACCCTTACATTTTTGCAGAAGTTGTCTACATAAACGAAGTACTCCTCCCCCTCGAATTCGAAACTTGCAAGATCCTCACCTTTTTTTAGTATTGAGAAAGGGTAAACTTTGCAGGCGACTGGTTTTGAGTTTCCGAGAGAACAGAGGTTTCCAATTTGGAATGGACAGAATTTTCCAAATTTTTTTATAAAAAATCTTCCTGCCTTTTCCTCCACGAGTCCTGTGAACCTGAACTTAAGAAACTCATAGGCTCTCAACCTAACCCTGTACTGCGTGCAGCAAATTCCGCATGCATCGCAGTGCCAGGAAGCGACGAGTTTCCATGGCACATGCATATAGAAAAGGTTTTAGCTCTGCTAAAAATTCTTACCCTTAAGCTATATCCCTCGATGTATCTATCTGCACCCCTTCATCAATGCTGAATCGGAAGAACTCCATTATTGGCTTTCTACCTCTCAGCTTTGGTAGTGCAAACTTTGTAACAACCCTTTCTCCAACCCTTTCTGCTTCGACATTTATCACGACATCTGAGAGATCAATTACCTTGCTGATAACGTTTGGTGGATGAAAGTTCTTGAGCACGTATGCATAGATAAGGCCATTTCTTTCTTTCGCAGTTGTGTAAAGCCTGTTCATAAACCACTCCTTTAGTCCCCACTCAACGTTCAGGTTCAGGAAAAACGAGAGAGAGTCAACTATTATCATGAACTCTTCTCCATCGATCTCGTTTATTTTCTCCGCGATGAAATCAAAAATTTCTTTATCCCTGTATCTGTCCTCCACAATAAATTGCCCGAATTCGTTCAGATAATACTGGGAAAATATGTCGATGAATTGGAGATTTTTTGTCTCAAGTTTTAGCATTTGAATGTCTCTCAAGATATACTTCGGGAGCCTGTTTGTATTTATATAGTAGCTTTTCATCACAGTGGAGAACTGATAAAGAAACGCTTCAGGCATCGCAATTGGATCTGCATAGAGACAAACAAAACTACCCACTGGAAGACCACCATCGAGTCTTTTGTCGAGCAGCGATATCCCTGTGGGTATACCCCTTCGTTGCACAAGTTTTTCAATCATCATTTATTAATTCGAATCGCGATATTTAAGTTTTCTCAAATCCATTGGCAATCAAATCCTGCAGTGTACACTCTTCTGGACCTTTATCGTCTCGCAGCCTTAAAAAAACCGGTGCTCGCAGCTTCAAATCTTCAGTTAGTTCAAGAAATTCAACTTCGCAAACATATCTCGCGGAACACCAGTGAACCTCCCTGCTTGCATTCAGCGGAAAGTATGGCGTCTTTATTTCTATCTCTCTTAGCTTTTGAGAAAACCAGTTCATGAATTCAAAACTAAAACCTGTCCCAACTTGTCCAATGTGAACGTAAGAGTTCTCGGATTTTACTGCAAGGATCAGGGAACCAAAAAAATCTTTTCTAATCCCCTCTCCCTCAAGCCAGCCAACAATTATGCAGTCGGCACTCTTTCTTTTTTTCATTTTAACCCAAAAACTCGATCTCTTGCCCGGGATGTAACTGCTATTCTTCTTTTTCCCCATAATTCCCTCTATTCCGATTTTTACAGCTTTCTCATATAGCTCCTCTCCTTTCTCTTCAACAAAATCTGTCAGTGCAATTCTTTTTGTATCTGAAGCTATTTCTGAGAGTATCTTTTTCCTCTCTAAGAGAGGTAATTTAAATAGCCATCCTTTTGTTTCTGTGTAGAGCAGATCAAATACAAAAAAATTCGCAGGAATTTTCTTCGCCAAGATTTCAGCTTTAAACCTGTTTTCCACGTGGTCTCTCTTTTGTAGTAGATAAAAAGATGGTTTACCACTCTCGAAAACAACTATCTCCCCATCAAGAATTGCGTTCTCTTTTACAAACTCGAGCAGTTCAAACTCCGGATATCGATGCGCTATCTCAATCAATCTTCTGTTCTGAATTCTTACTTTTTCCGAGTTTAAGTCTACGAAAGCAATCGCTCTCGTCCCATCCCATTTTATCTCATATATATACTCGGCGCTGCTGAAGGGTCTCCCCCGCACTGCAAGCATTGGCTTAATTCTCTCCTCAAACCAGCTCATTTAATTGCCTCAAGACTCGCTTTAAGTGCATCCATCAGGGATCTCGCAGATGGCACCTCTTCAGCGAGCACAACCTCTTTTCCAGCAAGTTTTGCATCTATCAACTTTAAAAGCGCCTCTTTGTATTCATTTCTGAAAATTTCAAGTCTCAGTGGCTTTTTCATAGCCATTATCAGCTTTTTTGCAAGCTCAAGTTCTTCCTCAGTTATCTCCATCTCCACACCCCACCCAGCGATTTCTTTTGGACTCCTTATCTCATCAATGTAGTGCAGATTTGCGAGCAATATCCCGCCATCGAACTCTTTTAAAGCCACGAGTGCTTCTTTGCCCCTAATTCCTACTTTACCAATTCCCATAAGATTCGTTGCTTTCATCGCCTTTCTTAGCAGGCAGTAAGCTTTTTCCCCTCCTTTTTCGGGAGCCAAGTAATAAAAACCGCTGTAGTATATCATTCCAAGCTCGGAAGGCTCAAAAAATTGCTTTATCTCTATGCTCTTGACACTCTTGAGTGGTAGTTTTTCAAAATCTTCTTCGCTGAGAATCACAAACTCGTTTTTAGAAACTTCAAAGCCCTTAACAATTTCCTCATCATCCACTTCTTCTCCGCACTTTTCGCAGTATTTTTTATATCTTATCCTTCCCCCATCTTTTGAATGGAGGAGGTTGAACTTTATTTCCTTCGATATCGTTGCGTTGTAAGCCTTTACGGGTATCGAAACGAGTCCGAAGCTTATCGATCCTTTCCATGTGGCTCTCATAATGATAGTGTTGTGAAGATAAACTTATTCTTTTTTCACAATTGGTGACAAAGTTTGGTTTTGCTGAAAATTGTGCTAATCCAAGATCAGCTCGTAAATTTAAAATAAGAGAAAGTTGAATATAATTGCTGTGAAAGCAGTGATGAAAAGCGAGGAACTGATTGGCGAGTTGATCTCGAGAGTTGCGGGAGAGATTGGAGCAATTTTATATTCGCTTGGAATAAAGGGGGAATTCACCGATGATCAACTTGCGCTTGAACTTGGAATTGAAATAAATGAGATAAGAAAAGCTTTATTTGCAATGTATGAACTCGGGCTTGCTGAATATCGTAGAAAAAAAGACGACGAAACGGGCTGGATGGAATACTACTGGAAGCTGAACTATGAAAAAGCGAGAGCGATTCTGAAAAGAGAAATTGAAAAAACGAAGAGAAATCTGGAAAAGAAACTTGAAACTGAAAGCAATGGAATTTATTACATTTGCCCAAATACATGCGTTAAGGTTAGCTATGATGAGGCAATAACGATGAACTTTGTTTGCCCTAAGTGCAACGAAATGCTCCAGTACTTAGACTGCAGCGCAGCAGTAAAGAAGATAAGAGAGGAAATAAGAAATCTCGAGGAAATTCTGGCGAGTTTGTGAGGTGTTTTTAATGGAGCACTTTCTCGAGGTGATATACACCAGAAGGAGTATTAGAAATTACACTGGCAAAGAAATTGCGGAAGAGGATATAAAAAAGATTTTAAAAGCAGCCATGCTTGCCCCCTCAGCCGGAAACGAGCAACCTTGGCATTT
Organism: Archaeoglobaceae archaeon; assembly: GCA_038866255.1. GTDB lineage: Archaea > Halobacteriota > Archaeoglobi > Archaeoglobales > Archaeoglobaceae > WYZ-LMO2. The sequence goes on along the minus strand of JAWBZL010000008.1, from coordinate 31,691 downwards.
CATTGTTGTAAAAAGCAAAGAAAAACTTTCTGAACTTGCGAATGCACATCCATATGGTAAAATGCTCTTAACCGCAGGGGCTGCGATTGTTGTATGCTGCGATCCAAAACTCTCGAAGTATAAATTACCAATGTGGGTTCAGGATTGCAGTGCTTCAACCCAGAATATTCTTTTAGCAGCCCGTGCACTTGGAATCGCCTCCTGCTGGCTTGGAGTTTATCCAAATGAGGATAGAATGAAGTCAATCGCAAAAGTCCTTGGAGTTCCCGAGAATATAGTTGTTTTCAGCGTTGTCGCACTTGGTTATCCGCAAAGCGGCGGGGATTTCTTTGAAGCAAAAGATAGGTTTAAGGAGGAGAGAATCCATTACGAAAAATGGTAGTTAGGTTATAAATCTTTCAAGCCTTTTTAAAAACTCAGCAATTCTCTCCCGCGAAGTTGCGTAGCTTATTCTCACCCAATTCTTAAAGTTAACCCCAAAGGCTGAACCAGGTGTTAGTGCGACGAACTCTTTTTTCAGAAACTCCTCGCAAAAACTATCGCTATCTCTCTCAACGTTCATGAAAATGTAAAACGCCCCCTTGGGTGGGGCATAGGAGATACCAAGTTCGTCAAGTCTTTTCATTATCATATCCCTTCTTGCTTTGAACTCTGAAACCATCTCCTTCAAAAAGCTCTCATCGCTTTTAAGCGCCTCAAGGGCAGCGTATTGGACAAAGGAAGTTGGATGGCTCACTGAATGTGACTGTATCACGTTCATTTTCTCAATTACCCATTTAGGCGCAACAGCGTATCCAATTCGCCATCCAGTCATTGAGTAAGTTTTCGAAAAACCGTTTATCGTTATAGTTCTTTCAGCCATTCCATCAAAACTTGCAAGGCTATAATGCTTTCCTTCAAAAATTATTTTTTCATAGACTTCATCAGACATAACAAAAATGTCTTTTTCAACTGCAATGTCTCTAACTTTCTTAAGGAACTCTTTGTCATAAACAACTCCGAGCGGGTTGCTGGGGGTATTTATAATAATCATCTTTGTTCTTGGAGTTAAATACTCCTCAACTGGCGCGTTGCTGAAATCCTCGTTATGGGGAACCCAGACAACTCTCCCCTCAGCCATCAAAACGCATGCCTCATAGCTGACCCAGGATGGATCAAGAAGAATGACTTCATCCCCTTTATCAATAAGACTCATTATTGCCCCAAAAATCGCAAATTTCGCCCCAGGGGTTACTATAACGTTCTCTGCAATAGCATCAACACCATTCTCTCTTTTCATTTTTTCTGCTATTGCATTTAGAAGTTCCGGAATGCCTTTTGTTGGTGTGTAAAAAACTTTACCCTCGTTCATCGCTTTGTAAGCTGCATCTATAATCCTTTGTGGCGTTTTGAAATCTGGCTCCCCAACGCTCATGTCAACGACATCTTTTCCCTCTTTTGCAAGCTGTTTGGCAATTGAAGAAATCCTTAAAGTTGCAGAAGGTTTTACAACTTCAATCCTCTTTGCTACCTTCATATTCCTTCAACCTTCTAACGAGTTTTACTGCCGCCTCTACGGCGCGCTTGGCATAATCCACACGTTCTGCTGCGGCAACTCTCCCCATTCCGGGACCACTTATGCCGAGTGTTACGGGTTTTCCGTATTCAATGCTTAGATCCATTATCTTTCTTGCAGCATGCTGCGCAACGATTTCGTCGTGTTCAGTTTCCCCTTCAATAACGCAACCAATTGCAACGACTGCATCAGTTTTTCCCCTTGCAAGCATCTTTTTCACAGCTATTGGAATGTCAAAAGTCCCTGGAACTCGAATTACTTCGCTCACTTCTGCTCCAAGAAACTCCGCGTGTTCCCTTGCAAGGATTTCCATCATGTATGTGATATCCCTGTTAAACTCCGAAACAACGAAGCCGAGCTTGACTTTGCTCATGGTGTAAAGTTTGCCCAAGCTTTTAATACTTATCGACTACAGGCATTGTGAAACTCGAGAAACTTGAATGGGAAGATCGTGGGATTTACAGAGTTGCGAGGGGGTTTGAACTCTCAAAGGACTGTTTTACCCAAATCGTGGAGGTTAAACCAAAGAAGGAAGTTGGAAAACACTATCACAAAAAGCAGACCGAGGTATTTGCAATTTTGGGTGGGGAAGCAATTTTTGGTATCGGGGAAAAGGTTTACGAGGCAAAAACTGGTGATGTTTTTCTTTGCAAACCCGGAGAGAAACATTGGGTTAAAAACAAAAGCGATCAACCCTTCAGAATTCTCGTATTCAAGTTTAACTTTGCAGAAAATGATACATTCTGGGAGTAAAAATTTTTAAATAGCTCCAAATTTTTACAATGGAAAACATCTTTGCAGAGATAATGGAGAACATAGCTGAAGTTATACTCGTAGTAGACAAAGAGGGCAGAATAATATATGCAAGCCCTTCCGCGCTCAGAGTTTTTGGAATTAAAGCTGAAACACTCACGGGAAAAAAGCTCTGGGAAATTGAATTGTTGAAGGATGCCAAAAAGATGATGGATTTTTTCCAGAAACTGAAAACTGGTGAAATGTGGAAAAAAAGGGAGATAATTGAACTCGACCACATGGGGAATTTAATTTATTGCTCAATCTATGCAACACCCTTAAGCGATTTTCAGAGGTTTGTTCTTGCGATAAGGGACATAACTCCGATAATAACGGCGCAGAGGAAAATTGATGAACTTAACGAAATTCTCAGAGTTGTAAACAAGATGTTGCGCCACGATTTGATAAACAAACTCGCAATTGTTAGAGGTTTTCTTGAACTCTCGCTCGAAAAACCGGAAAAAGAAAAGGTTGAGAAGGCATTAAAGGTGACCGATGAAGCTTTTGAGCTTATAAACAGAATGAGAGAACTTGAAAACACAATTTTAACTTCTGAGCTGAAATTAATGGATGTTAGAGAGGTTGCGGAGAAAATTGCAGAAAACTTTAGAAATAGGGGTATAGAGGTTAACATTAGGGGAGAGGCAAAGGCTTTTGCCGACGACGCTCTTTACTCTGTTTTTGACAACCTTCTTTCAAATGCTGTGAAGCATGGAGGAGCTAAGAGGATTGAAATTTCAATTCAAAAAGAGGGGAATTACTGCAAAGTGATAGTAGAAGATTTCGGGAAGGGTTTACCAGAGGAGGTAATGAATAACCTTTTTAGGGAAGGTTTCAGTTACGGAGACAAGGCTGGAAGCGGTCTGGGATTATACATCGTTAAGAAAGTAATTGAAAGATATGGTGGGCAGATAAGAGCTTACAACAGAAAAGGTGCCGTTTTTGAATTTCTGCTGAGAACTTAATGTTTCAACCTTTTTATAAAACCAATTGTCTTTGTAAATATCCCCATAATTGTCTCAAATTCATAACTTCTAAGCTTGGCTCTGCCAAAAACCCTTCTCAGAGTTAAAATTTCTCTTCTCCTTCTTTGTTCAGGGAACTCGATGAGCTCAAGAAGCTGAGAAACCCTGTCAACAAGAATCTCGATCTCCTCTGCGGTTGCGAAGCTCTCTTTTTTTCTTCTTGGAACATTTCTCAGGAAGTAAAGAATAACCGCCACCGCATGGCTTACGTTCATAACTGGGTAAGCCTCGCTTGTGGGAATTTTTACGAGGACATGGCATCTCTCAATCTCTTCTTTCAGCAATCCATAGTCTTCTCTGCCAAATAAAATAGCGGTTTCACCATCAATGAATTCCATGAGCTCTTCAGGACTCAGAAGTGGTTTTCTGAAAAATCTATAATCCCCCCCACTAATCCCAGTTGTTCCGACTACGAGATTAAACTTGGAAAGATAAGAAAAAAGATCGTCAATGATTTCTGCTTTTTCAAGCAAATCTTTTGCATTTGCAGCCGTTTTATAACTATTTTCAGTTACATTGCATTTATATAAACTTAGCTTTTCAAATCCAAAATTTTTAAGCACTCTTGCAATAAATCCTATGTTTTCCGGGATTTTAAGCTCGACGAGGACAACATTGATCATCTGTGTGGATCGTGGCAGTAAGTGCATTTAACACCGCTGCCATGATCTTCGCTAACAACTGTAATCTCCCTTGCTGTGATTCGCTTGTGACACACCATGCAAGAATCTCGGGAGTTATCGAGAACTATGCTTGCCGAATTTCTGAATTTTGTATGCTCATATCCCGCTCCGTGACAGGTTTCGCATTCTACTTTTGAATGATTTCCAGCATTCCAAGTGTTGTAAATCTTTAAATGACACTCCTTACAAATTGCACTCTCCATGTAGCTCGGTTTTCTGCTAAGCTCTTTCTCAATCCAGGCTTCAATGCTCTTCTCTTTAATCCCCGGCGAAACATGGAATGTGTATACGTAAAGGACGCTATAAGCAGCAATTCCGAGGATGAGGAGGAAGAAGTAGGCTTTCATTCTACCACCACGTCGAGGTTCAAGTAGAAAACCCTTGGAACTGTTCCAGCCTCAGGCTTAAGCACTCTTGCTCTACTTTTTTTCAGAATTTCATAAATTTCGCTCCCCTCTTTCAGTTCTCCAAATTTTCTCGCCCCTGTTGGGCAAACAAGAACACAAGCTGGCTTTAAACCTTTTTTAATTCGATGATAGCAGAAAGTGCACTTGTCCGTCACCTTCTCCCCCGGGTGAACAAAGGTTGCCCCGTAAGGACATGCAGTTACGCAGTATTTGCAACCGATACAGGTTTCCTTATCGATAAGCACAACACCTTCGCTTGTATAAAATCTCGCATAAACTGGGCATACATTAACGCATGGAGCGTTGGAGCAGTGATTGCAGAGTTTGGGCACGAAAAGAGCTTTTTCAGCTGTTAAATTCAAAAAAGGATTCCTTATTGTGTTCATCACAATCTTCTTTCCATCCGCATAGGCCTCGATCCATGTTCTCGATATTGGTAGCTCGGGAGGAACTTTGTTCTCAACTTTGCACGCAACAACGCATTTTCCGCAGCCAATGCATTTTTTAGCATCAATAACCATTGCATACTGATTATTCAATTTCTCGCTTTTTGCAACTACTGGCAAGGTTATTGCGGGAATAGAAAAAAGAAGTTTCAGAAAATCTCTACGAAGCATGTTCCACCTCCATTGGCAGGAGTTTGTAAAGAACATAGTAAAGCAGAATTGCAAGTGATAGAGCGCCGATTGCGAACATAACTTCGAATGGATGAACGGAAGTTGCAATTGTTACACCCGAAACCTGTTTTACAACTTGGGCAGAGAAAATGAAGTCAATTCTGAATGCAAAAAGGCCTATAATTACGAGTGAAGAGGCGACAAAAAACGCATCCACGTTTTTGCTAACAAGAAGTAGAATTATTAAGGGAGAAAGCATACCTACAAAGAACTCAAGGAACCAGAAATTCAGCGCAAATCTTCCAAAGAGCAGGTTCTGGACAGAAAAAGTGGCCTGTTGCGATATTGCAGGATAGCCAATTATCACGAATTTCCATGCCGAGAAAAGAATTGCTGCTATTAGTGTGAATGCAAGTGTTTTTCTCAAAACTATGAGCGCTGACATTTTTTCTTGGCTGAGATTGCCTTTAATCCAAGATGTTACAATTGTAACAAACATCAGCACAGCTGAACCCGCAGCGATTGCGGTTAGGATGAAGTATAGGGGATTGGTTGCATCATTCCATAGGGGGATGTGAGTTACTGAAAACAGCGCCCCAAGATTGCTGTAGGCAAGAATTGCGGTTATCAGCGCAAAAACTCCGATAACTTTTGCGAGGCCAATATCGAGACTTTTGTTTATCTTTGCAAAGAATCCACCAAGAAATCTAAGCGATAATATTTTTGCAACAAATCCTTTGAAGTTTCTTAGCTCCGATTGCTTTAAGAGGTCACTTCTAAAGTAAAACCAGCCTTCAAGGATTAGAAAGAACATTTCAAGAACGTAGAACATTATCATCCAAAACATAACGCTCATCGCATTTGCATGTCCAAGCAGTGCGTAGCTACCCCTTTCTATTCTTTCTAAGTCAACTGCAATTGTCACGAGTCCAACAGCGATTGTAATAATCCCTACCAGTATTGCCTCCTTTGCAACGCTCTCAAGTTCTTTAATACCGAGAACTTCAGCTGCAGAGGCAATTGCAGCGGTGCCAATGAGAACGAGAAAAACATAAAGCGCAACAAGTGTTCGCCATGGATAACCCAAAGAAGCCTCATATGGCTCAACAGGGATCAAAGGTTCGAAATGCATCTGATAGGCTCCCAAAAAACCAACTGCTATCAGAGCGAGTAGCACAGCCACGAAAATGACTTCTTTTAGCTTCAACGTCTCACCTCTTAATTCAGCTAAATAAAAGTTTTTTAAGTTTTTCCCATTTTAACCACGAGCAACAAGGGCTTTTCCGGTTGTCTTCACAATGGATTCACTGCAACACTCCAAAAATACGGGCCCGGCGGGATTTGAACCCGCGACCTGCAGCTTAGGAGGCTGCCGCCATATCCGTGCTAGGCTACGAGCCCTTTAGGGGAATAAGGGTTAATGGCTTTATGAGCCTTTTGGTTCTTTTGATCTGTATTCGATTGCTACGTAGGAGGAGAAAAGAATCACAAATGCAAAAAGCATTAGAAAAAGATTTGCAAGCCATTCAGGGGAAAACTGGGCTTCAAAGGGGCGTGGATGAAGAGGAGAGAAAAAGGATGCGATGTAGCTAAAAGGAACCGTTACAAAAGCAATGATCAGGTAAACTGCAGAAATTCTCTCCTTTTCATCAACAAGATTTCTTAACATGAAGTAAATGGTGTAAACAAATAATAGGAGCAAAACGAGCACTTCTCTTACTTCATACCAGCTAAAAAATGCACCCCATGTAGCTTTTGCCCATATTGCACCACTTATAAAAGCTATAGTAGCCATTAAAATGCCAAACTTGGCTGAGATGTATGCCAAGGCGTCTTTTTTCATATCTTTAGTTTGCAGATATCTGATTGCAAAGGCAAAAGATACTGCAAAGGCTACATAAGCAGTTATCGCTGAGGGAACATGGAAAAACACAATTCTGTAGCTCTCTATTTTCGCTGGGAGAGTGAGAGCATTGTAGCTGCCAAATATGATCATAATTACCGCTGCTATGAGAGTTAGCCTTGAAAGCATGACAAGAGTTTTCATGTGTTTAAAAAACTTTTAGTATCCTGCGCATACCAATCATGTGCGAGTGAGAATAGCTTTCGCCGCTCTTGCACTTCTCTTCGTTGGCTCGTGTTACTTTGGTTATTTTCTCGCAGAAGCATTTCCAGAGGTTGCGAAAAAAGAAATAGAGAACATTAGAGATTTATTGCAGAACGTCTCTCCAAGAAATCTCCCACCTCTCTTAATCTTTTTGATCATACTTATAAACAATTCTGTTAAATCTTTTTTTGCAATGATTCTTGGCATCTTTTTTGGGATTGTGCCAATTTTGTTCCTCTTTTTCAATGGTATAATCATCGGGTTTTTTGCAAAGCTTATCGGCGAAAAAATTGGAATTCTGGTATTCATTCTTCTTCTTCTCCCGCATGGAATCATAGAAATCCCCGCAGTTATACTTGCATGTACTTATGGTTTCATTCTCGGCATTGAATTTGTAAGAGATAGGAAAAACATTAAAAAACATCTTGCAAACGCCATCTGGAATTATCTGAGATTCGTTTTACCCATGTTGGTAGTTGCAGCTTTTATTGAAACAGCCCTTATCTCTATAACTTAGCCTGGATAAGACCTCTTAGCTCAAATATGTCCGCACCGTTTGCATAAACTTCCTCGTCGATTCTGTAACCTCTACCCGTTTTTGAAAGATCTTCAACTCTAAAAAATCTCCATTTTTTTCTCGGGAGCTTTAGTGCTATTAGAGCTTGGGCTCCAAAGAGAGAGGAGAATTTATTTAGCTTTTCAATCTCTTCAAAGGATATATAAAGGGGAAGGGACGACCTCATTTTCACTTCGAAGGCAAAAAACCTTTTCCCATTACCTGCAACTATATCGGGACATGGAAAATGGGAAACACCACTTCCGGCAACCCTTATTGCTGCAAAGCCTTGTTTCCATAGCTCTTCAATGAGGTCTCGCTCAAATCTTGAACCTTTACTCCTCATCAAAATCTTTGCAACCTTGGGGGCTATTTAATTTACGATTTTTGAAAAGCTTTAAATCACAGGGGACACTTGGGTTATGTTTCTCCTTCTCATCGAGGATGTAATAAAGAGCTTGGGAAAATACGGTGATCCCAGATTTCTGAAAGAAAGTGAACATGCGGATCTCTCAACTACTATAGCCTTCAAGATTGCTAAAGAAGAAAAATTGAAAGCTGAAGAAGTTGCAAATCGTATTGTAGAAAGCATAAGCCCTGTTGGCTACGTTGGTAGTGTGGAGGGTGTTGGAGGATACATAAACTTCTTTGCAAATTACGAGTTCCTCGAAGATACGATTAAAACGATTCTGGAAGATTCAAACTATGGATCGCTAAACATGAAGGGAAAAGTTCTTATTGAGCACACTTCGGCAAATCCTGATGGACCATTACATGTTGGGCATTTGAGAAATGCCGTGATTGGTGATTCGCTTGCAAGGATTTTTAAAAAGGCGGGATTTAATGTTACCACGCATTACTACATTAACGACATGGGGAGACAGATGGCAATAACTGTTTTGGGTGTTGAAAAATTTGGCTTAAGCAGAAAAAAGTCAGATCATGCAATTGCTGATGCTTATATTTCAGCAAATAGGCTATTGGAGGAGAAAAAAGAGCTTGAAAAGGAAGTAGAAGAGTTAATGTTGAAATACGAGTCTGGAGATGAGAGAACAGCGATGAAGTTTAGAAGCGCAATAGAGACTGCAATGGAGGGAATAAAAGAGACCCTTAAGAATTTGGATGTTCACCATGATGAGTTTTTATGGGAAAGTGAATTTGTAAGAAATGGATACGTGGAAAAAGTTCTGAAAATGCTCGAGGATAAGGGAATTTTAAGAAAAGAAAATGCATGGTTTATCGAGTTCGGGGATTTGAAGGATGTAGTGATAAGAAGGGAAAGTGGGACTACGCTTTACATAACAAGGGATCTTGCATATCATCTCTGGAAAAGCGAGAGGTTTGAGAGACTAATAAACGTGTGGGGAGCAGATCACAAGCTCTATGGAGCCCAGCTTTGCAGAATTCTGGATATACTCGGGATTAAAAAACCAGAGATAATCTTCTTCGAATTCGTATCACTTCCAGAGGGCAGGATGAGCACGAGAAGGGGGAGATTTATATCTGCAGACGAACTCATTGAGAAAGTGGTTGAAGAGGTGAAGAAGATAATTGCTGACAGGAATTTCAGTAAGGAGGAGATTGAGAAGATTGCAAGAGCTGTTGCAATAGGAGCTATAAGGTTTGATTTTCTCAAAGTCGCTCCTGAAAAACCGATGGTTTTTGATATGAAAAAAGCAATAGATTTTGAAAGGCAGACTGCAAGCTATATTCAGTATACGCATTCAAGAGCCTGTAGCATACTGAGAAAAGCAAGTGAATTTGCAGATTTCCGCGCTGAGCTTTGCAATAAAATCGAGAGAAATATCGTTCTTTTACTATCGAAAATGCCATTCTATATTAAAAGAGTTGTCGAGGAAGTTAAACCGAGCATTTTTGCGGAATATTTGCTGAACGTTGCAGCCGTGTTTAACGAGTTTTATCGCGATTATCCTGTGCTAAAGGCTGAAAATGGACTCAGAGAGCACAGAATTGCAATTGTTCAAGCTGTGAGGAATGTGCTGCGAGAAGGACTGGAGCTTTTGGGAATACCTGCAATTGAGAAGATGTGAATGATTGAATCACTTATAGAGTATCGTTATCTTGGAATATTTCTGATCTCCCTGATTTCAAACTCGATCCCATTCATTGGCATTCCATATCTTAACTTTTTGGTTCTGCTCTCCCCTTTTCTTAGCTTTCACGAGACATTTGTAATAGCACTTTTTTCTGCTGTTGGCGCAACACTTGGAAAAGTTTTTATCTACTTTATAGGCAGAGGGATAAGCTTTACACTCTCCGAAAAAACAAAGAAAAATCTCGAATTCTTTCAGAAATTCTTTCAAAAATGGGGATTTTTTGCAGTTTTTTTCTTTGCTGCAAGCCCTCTGCCTGATGATGTTCTATATATCCCGCTTGGAATTGCCCGGTATCGAATTCTTCACTACTTCCTTGCAGTTTTAAGCGGGAAAGTTGTTGTCACGAGTTACGTTATCTTTGCTGGCAAATTCGCGAGTTTTGTGATGGGCGAGATTTTCCACGATACAGTTCTGACCTTTGCAATCTTTTTCATTATAACAACGATTTTTACGGCAATCATTTTAAAAGTAGACTGGAAAGAAGTCTTTGAGAAATACTATAGAACTTAGCGAGCCCTTTATAAAGCCTGCTGAGTATTTTTTGGAGATGCCAAATTTCACCGTAATCCTTCAAGCGGGCTGGATTGTTAAAAAAGTCCGGAGCGTTGAGGATGCGATAAACATTGCAATAGCCGAGGCAGGAAAAAAACTTAGCCCAGACCTCAGCTTTGTTAGAATCAGTGTTGGCACTGTTGAATGCCCGAAATGTGGCGAAGCTTTCAAATCTGCACTTTTAGTTTCAAATACAGCCCTTGTTGGACTTGCTTTTGAAATGAAGGTTTTTAATGCCCAGAGCAGGGAGCACGCTGAAAGAATTGCCAAGGCAGAGATTGGTAAAAGAATGCCCAACATCCCGTTGGAAGTGGTTGAAGTCGTGCAAATTGAGCAAGAATAGTAAGGTTTTTATTAAATAACTTTCAGTTTACCCATGGAGCTCAGGTTTAACGCTGACATTTGTAGAGATTGTGAAATCTTTTGCTTAAGTAAATGCCGTTATTTAAGCCATTTACGGCGAGAATTCGTTAAGGTAGCAAATGGGGAGTTTAGCAGAATACTGGAAGAGTGTAGAAATTGTTATGCGTGCGAGGAATTCTGTCCATATGAGAATCATCCCTTTTACAGAATAGTTGAACTTCAGGAAAAATTTGGAATTAAAAAAGTTCCAGATAACGTTATGGATTCTCTTTTAAGGAGATACGAACCAGAAGGGGAATTTAAGCCAAAAAAAGTAAAAAAAGCCCTTCACATTTGTCTTTTTCCGGAATTTAAGGATCTGAACAAAACCAGAGTTTTTCAGGATTATGAAGTTGTGAGGGGTAGACATTTGTTCTGTAATCTCGTTTACCTTCATTTTGGCAGAATTTCAGTTATAAAGGAGAGGGCAAAGAAAGTAATCGAGAACATGAAATCTCTTGAGTTCGATGAAGTAGTTCTTTTCCATGATGAATGTTACAGTTTTTACAACTCTTTTTTACCAGCCTATGGCATTGATTTTGGTTTCAAGATAAAGCATATCTTTGAGCACTTTATCGAATACATTTCGGAGAGAGAGGTTAGAAAATTGGGTTTTAGGGTTGCATATCAGAGACCTTGCTCAAATCGGCTGAACAAAACAGATGAACTCCTTGATGAGATATTCGAAAAAATAGGGGTTGAAAGAGTTGAAAGAAAATACGATAGGGAGAACTCAATTTGCTGTGGTGCCCCGTTCACGCTCTCCCGTGAAGAGGAGTTTGCAGAAGAATTGCAGTCAGAAAACATTGAGGATATTGTAAAAACAAAAGCGAAAAAGGTTGCATTTCTTTGCCCAATGTGCTTTTTAACTCTTTCGGAAAAAGTAAAGGAGAGGGGATTGCAGCCAGTAATGATTCACGAGCTTTTTGAGATGGCCTTAATTTAGGAGAACAAAATTCTGCGAGAATCCATTCAAAATTTTATAACTCTTGGAGCGAAAGAATTTAATTCTTTCTCTCGCGAATAATACTAATGTTTAAATGTCACCTCTACAGTTGGGATGATATTGAAAGGCTTTGCAAAAAGCTTGCAAAAGAAATAAAGGCCAGTAGCTTTAGAGTTGACGCGATTGTGGCGATAGCAAGAGGTGGATGGATCCCTGCAAGGATACTTGCAGATTATCTCGATGTAAAGGAGCTTTACAGCGTTAAAACCGAGCACTGGGGGATTGTTGCTACGATAACGGGAAAAGCTACGCTTACGCAACCACTGCATATAAGTTTGGAGGGGAAAAACGTCCTCATTGTTGACGACGTTGCAGACACGGGGGAAACGATAAAACTTGTAAAGGAACATGTTGAGAGTTTAAAGGCAAGAAAAGTCAAAACAGCGGTGATAGACTACAAAAAAACCTCGAATTTCATTCCAGATTACTATGCGGCTGAAATGGAGAGCTGGAAGTGGATAATCTATCCGTGGAGTCTCAGAGAAGATTTAAAGGGTTTGATTGCGAAAAAAGGGGCTAAGAGCTTGAAAGAAGCATTTGAGGTTTTGAAGGAGTTTGGAATCGAGTTGAAGGATGATATCATCAGAGAAGCCATCGAAGACTGAAGTTGAAAGGATTATAAAGGTAGCTAAAGGTGAAAAGAAGGCGGATTTAGTTATAAAAAGGGCAGAAATCGTAAACGTCCTTACTGAAGAAATATACGAGTCAGATATAGCAATTTGCGGTGAAAAAATTGCCGGGATTGGGAATTACAGTGGTTTAAGAGAGATGGAGGCAAAAGGGCTGATTGCAGTTCCTGGGCTAATTGATGCTCACACTCACATCGAGATGAGCCTCCTAACGCTGTCGGAATTTGCAAGAATTGTTGTTCCAAGGGGGAACACATGCATAGTAGCGGATCCTCATGAAATAGCGAATGTCTTGGGCAAAAAAGGGATTTTTTATCTGATTGAGGAGGCAAAGAATGTTCCGATTAGATTTTACTGCCTAATACCTCCATGTGTTCCATCGTCAAAACTTGAAACTTCTGGAGCAGAACTTGGTGCAGCGGACATTGAGGAATTGATGAAACTCGAGGGTGTAATTGGAGTTGCAGAATTCATGAACTATCCAGCTGTTATAAACGCGGAAGAGGAAGCAATTGAAAAAATACTAAAATCGAGGATCATCGATGGACATTGCCCAAAAATTTTGGGAAAGGATCTAAATGCATATGTTTCTGCAGGAATTTTTTCGGATCACGAGAGTTCAAGCTATGAGGAGGCGAAAGAGAAGCTGAGACTTGGAATGCGTATAATGATCCGCGAGGGCTCTGCTGGAAGAAATCTGAAGGCACTAAAGGGGATTGCTGGAAACAGATATACGATGCTCGTAACGGATGGTGACAGAAGTGCGAAGGACTTGTTATTTGAGGGCTATCTTGACAGCGCTTTCAGGAGAGCAGTTGAGGAGGGAATTGACGAAATTAAGGCTTTACAAATGGTAACACTAAATCCTGCGGAGTTCTTTGGAATCAATGCCGGGCTAATAGCTCCGGCGAGATTTGCTGACATAGTTTTGCTGAGAAATTTAAAAAATTTTGAGGTTGCAAAGGTTATCGTTGGCGGAAAAGAGCCAGTATTTTCCAGATACACGTATCCTGAAGAGGCTAAAAGAACTGTGAAGGCAAAAAAGATCTATGAGAAAGATTTGCAGATTGAAAAAGGGTTTGCAAGAATTATAGAAGTCTACGACGGTGAAATTCTTACAGGGGAAAGCGTAGAATTCGTTGATGGCGTTGACACTGCAAAAGACATTCTGAAGGCAGTTGTTGTTGAAAGACACAAAGGAACGGGGAGAATTGGAAAAGCTTATGTGAGGGGCTTTGGATTAAAAAAGGGCGCTGTTGCGCAAACAATTGCTCATGATGCGCATAACATAGTTTCAATTGGGGCGAATGATGAAGCCATTTGTAAAGCTGTAAACAGGGTGATCGATCTTGGTGGGGGAATAGTTATCTATGATGAAGAATTTATAGAGTTGCCTTTGCAGGTTGCGGGGATTATGAGCGAAGAAAGTGCTGAGAGTGTTGCTGAGAAGTTAATCGCAATAGAAACCAAGCTAAGATCTTTGGGTTGCAGATTGAAGTCGCCGATAATAACTTTATCCTTCATAGCTTTGCCGGTAATTCCAAAGTTGAAGCTAACGGATCTCGGTTTAATCGATGTCGAAAAATTCAAGATTGTAAAACCAGTTCAGAGCTAAATGAAAACTCTATACTTCGTATTTGGATTTTGAATCTCGTAGATTATTCTGCCAACCACAAGCTTGAGTGGCTGAACCCCTTTCACTCTTTTTGCAATCTCTTCAAAGCTTTTGAATGTCTCTTTTTTCCTTTCTTCAATGATTGCCCACATTGTCTTCTTACCAACACCGGGTAAAAGCTCTAATTGGTGCATTCTCGTGGTTATTGGTTCAGCCTTGTTGAAGAACTCCACGAAATCTTTTTCCCTGCTCTTGACTATGTTTTCAACTACGAAAGGCAACTCCTTTTTTGCAGAAGGAGTAAGCTCCTCGTATCTTAGCTTTCTCTTTATTCTGTTCACAACTTCTCTTTCCTCTTTTCCTATGTAGAGTCTATCCATTACGAGGGGATTCTTACCCTTTTTTATGCTGACTTCAAGTAGCGTGAAAAATCGCTCCCCAATCACCTGAGCCAACGGCTCTCTTTTGTGTATTGGCCTTTTATCATCTACATGACCATAGGGCAGAAAGTCAAGTACGTAGACATAATCCTCGTATTTCTCCATTTTGCTCATTTTTTCGGTCTCCTTTGTCCTCTCCATATTACTTGATCAATCAAAAATGCATCTGCTTCTATTAATAATTTTCCCTACTCCCTGAACTTGTTCACAACCTCAAGAATCTCCTCTATTTCCTCGTTTGCAATCGTTCTCTCCTTCATGTATATTGCTCTTACCTCATCTGGGAGTTTTGGCATTAAATCAGCAATTTTTACAGCAAGATCCCTCCTTCCAACTTGTGGAAGTTTCATGAGCTCTTCAACAAGTTCTCTGGCTTTTTCGGGACTAAGCTTGGAGAAGTTTCTTAGATGCCTTAAAGCCCTTCTTGTCTCGAAGAGGAGTTCAGCTTTTTCCTGTCTTTTTTTAGCTATTTTTTCCATTCTTTCCCTCGCTTCAGAAATCGTGATGTATTCAAAATTCTTTATTTCTTTAAACATCAAAACACCTTCAGAGTTAAGCGGATTTAAGGTGCTCTGGGCGAGAAATCAAAGTCTTTAATTTTCCCCCATCTTTTATCTGAACGAGATAAGCTCTTCCCCTTTGACCAATGACGATTCCACTTCTTCCCTGATATCTTGGATGTGGCATACCCTTTTGCGAAGCAGGTTCGATGGATATTATGACTTTTTGCCCTATTTTAAACTCTTGAAGAAACTTCCTCAAGTTTATACCCTTCTCCCTAATATCTTTTTTCAGTTTTCTACCTGATTTGAACCTAAAACCATGAGACTTCCAACCCATTCTGATCCCCTAAATTCGGATGAGTATTTGTATTTAATCTTTTCCTACTTGGAACTCATTGTTCTTCAATGGTAAAAAATTTTTAGTGTCCCGTACTTATTAAACCGCTTGCTGCAAGTATAAGCACCAAAATCTCGATCAGCGCAATTGTTGCATAAATCCAGTCCTTTTTTGAGATGAAGACTGGTAAAATTGCGATGTAGCAGATTATTGTCAAGAAAGCCAACAATGCTACGAGAAAGAGGTTTAGGAAGTCAACATAATTGATCAATCTCAACCACTCCCAACCTGTGGGAATTTTTGTTTCTTCAACAAATTTGTGATGTTTCTCCCCCCAGAGTTCCATGAGTTTCTCGAAATCCACGTAATGGGGTGCAATCCCAGTAATGTAAATCATAAAGACTACACTGATGGCTATAATCGATACTATGCCCCCATAGTTGAGGATTTTACCATAAACTATCTGCTCCTTTGGGACTTCGATCTTCATACCTCACACCCAGAGTCCGAGACCTTTTAATAAGCTCCTGATCCCAGCAAACGCAAGAATTGCAATCACTATTATCCTAACTACTCTTGGATTCGCCTTTGCAAGCAATTTTACTCCAACAAAGCTACCAAGCATAATTCCAAGCACGGAGGGGATTGTTATCAAAGGCAAAATACTGCCAGAATTTAGATAAACGAACGCTGCTGAAGTATCGGTTATTGATAGCAAAAATTTGCTCGTTCCAGCAGCTATCTTGAGCGGACAACCCATTACTAAGTTTAAAACTGGAACATTCGCCCAACCCGCACCCAGGCCGAACATACCAGCTATTATGCCTATTAGAGCGAAGAGAAAAAGAGATGGTAAGGTTCTATGAATTTTCCACTCCACCGCAGTTTTAGATGACTCTTCATAGTAAATTCCATGAATTCCGAGCATCTGTGATATTTTGTCTGCCTTTGGAACTTCCGGAAATTCCGATCTCTTGGAAGTTATCATTATCAATGTGATAAAGAGAATCGCGATGCCGAGAAGGGTTTGGGTAATCCATGTGGGTAAGGCAAGTCCAATCAATGCGCCTGCTATCGAGCTCGTAGAAGCGACCAATGCTAAGGGCATCGCTAAACGTAAATTCGCAAGTCCGCGCTTTAATAGCCCTGGACCTGCTGCTAAAGCGCCAGTCAAAGCTACGAAAAGCCCTGCCCCCCTTACGAAGTCGAGATGGAATGGGAAAAAGCTTCCGACAATAGGTGTGAACAGAACACCACCACCAACGCCACCCATCACTGCAAGTATTCCCAAGAAAAACGTGAAAACGAAGAGTATAAGCACCCAGATCCACCACGCATGTTCAAGCATGCATTTACTAAGCTGCGTTATATATAAACTTTACCAAAAAATATGTAATGATATTACATTTTTAATACTTACTCTTAACAGATCCTGTTATTTCTTGTTTTTTAGGAACTCAAATTGTTTTCAATATTAACTTTCTCAGTCCTTCGTTGATCTCCATGTTCAGTCCCATTATCTTGAAAATCCCCTCCAAAAATTTTTTAACAAACTTTACCTCACTTCGTGCATTTAAAACGAGGGTGTATGCACTTTCAGATATCGCCTTTACCTTAAACCAGTTTGTAACTTCCAAGAACTTCAAAATGCTGTGTACATCTTTTAAACCCATCTCTTTGAATTGTAATCCGTATTCGGAGCCAACTTTCTCTACTATCTCCCAGAAAGTCTCGCGTGCACTCGCATTTATTTCATCCATTACTGAAATCCATAAGCCAACATCTACTACAACATGCTCTCGGGTCGCAATCAAGTTGAGGAATCTTTCAAAATCTGCGGTAATAGCTTCCCTTAGATTTAACTCATAATAGCTTGAAACTGCGGATCGAACTATTTCGGAAAGACTTCTATCATCTTTTCTTGCGAGCTCTTCGAGCTTTGCGATTGTGTCATCATCGAGTGAAACTGTGAGTCTTCTTATCTTTCCGACTTCCATAAGATGAGTGGAGCCGAAAATTTAAAAGTTTTTGTGAATCATGATTATTAAGTAATATTATTAATTGAATCAGAAAAATATAAATACTTCCTGTTTCATACTTTTTCTTGTAAAGTAGGAGCTGATGAGATATGATCCGAAAAATATACGACATGATGCTAGAAGGAGCGCAAGTTTATGCTAAGTGGGACTATGAAATCTCGATGCGCATAATCAACGACCGGCGCAGATATTTAACTGTTCTACTTCTTGCCCTCCTGCCTATAGTTTTCTTAACAGCTTCTGCCGAAACTTTGCCAAAGACCTTGGGTGGTAAGGAAGCTTATGCTCCGGTTCACTCAACGTTTGAAATGCTTGGAATGAGTATTTTCATCGGGCTTATTGCAGGACTTGTAACAGGTTGCATCGGTGTTGGTGGAGGATTTATAATCACCCCTGCACTGATGAGTGTTGGAGTTAAGGGAATTTTAGCCGTTGGAACTGACCAATTTCACATTTTTACGAAGAGCATAATGGGAACAGTTGTGCACAAAAAGCTTGGGAACGTTTGTGTAACTTTGGCGTTAGCCTTTGTGATAGGCACAGTAACTGGAGCAACAGTAGGGGGAACGATAAACAGGGCTATTTATTACGCAAATCCGATAATGAGTGATATTTTCATAAACATCGTTTACGTCCTCCTTCTGGGCTTTCTTGGCTTCTTTGCGCTCAGTGATTATCTTAGGCTGAAGAAGAGAGTTGCGAGCTTTGATGGTGGGAAGGTTGAAACAAAGCTGAATGGTGGATCTACTGTGGGAATGACAAAGCTTGCGGTTAAAGTGCAGTCTGTAAATCTTCCACCAATGATAAGCTTTGATCACGATTTGGGTGGTAGGAGAGTTTCTGCATGGTTCGTAATCTTTTTTGGATTCATAGTAGGCTTGGTCTCTGCAATTATGGGTGTTGGCGGCGGTTTTCTGACATTTCCGATTTTCGTATACGTTCTCGGTGTCTCTTCGTTTACAACCGTAGGAACAGACATTTTCCAGATTATAATAACTACTGGTTACTCTTCAGTAGTTCAATATGCAATTTATGGCTTCGTTTTCTATACACTTGCAATGGGTTTGCTGCTGGGCTCACTTGTTGGGATTCAGATCGGTTCCCTTGTAACCAAGGTCGTTAAAGGCATGCACGTCCGCGGATTTTACGCAACAGTAATCCTTGCGGGATTTGTGAATCGTTTGTTTGCACTACCAGCGAAGTTAAACGCAATAGGCTGGGTAAGTATTGATAAGAACGTTGCATCAGTAATTGACTTTGCGGGTTTAATCGTGTTCTTTGCAATCGTCATAACCTTTGCCTTCTGGGTGCTAAGCAAGTTTGTAGCAAACCTTTCCGAACTTAAGGAGGTGTAAGAGATGAAAAAACAACTCCTTTTCGGGATTATACTCACAATAACGTTCTTCGCAGTTCTTGGGTTCATGATGACTCCTGCATTCTATGGGAAGAACTTCGTTGCGTATGCAGATGAGCACTTTGATGCCTATGCGAAACACTCATCCTACTTTATCCCTGAGATAAGGAGTGAAGCTGAAAAGCTTCAATCAACGCTCTCAGTTGACATTGAGACAAAAAACGAAGAAACCGCTAAAAAAATTGCGATGCTGTACGCAAACTTCGCGGAACAGAGAAATTCTAAGGTATTTGTAAGTGGGCGCCTTAACGAAATCCTCGCTTTAGCATTAAACGACGCAGATATGGGTTATCACAACAATGATCGCTACTTTGAGGAAAAGTATGGGATGTCTGCAAAAGAAGCGCTGTATCTTTGGCACGTTTCGTTAACTTCGATAGCGAAGGAGCTTGAGAAAGAGCAAAAATTTGGAGATAGTTTATTTATAAAGACACAAATTCTTATGAGAGCAATCGAACCAGCTTACAACTTCTACGGAATTGAAGCAACGCCAATCGACATTAAGGGCTGGGCATTGCTCGTGTTTTACGTTATCTATACCTTGTGGTGGGGTTTTGCTGTATTCTTCATTTTTGAAGGTTTGGGGATTAAGGTTACAAAATCTAAAAGTAAGAAGGAGGTGTGAGTAATGGAGGAGGAGTTTGTTTGGAAAGTTTTATTGGTTGTTGATGATACGGAACTTGCAGAGAAAGCCACAGAATGTGCAATAGATCTCCACCTCTCGGGTTTGAGATCGAAGATTTACATTTTCTACATAAAGGATGAGGAGCCAATAGCAATCCCCTCGGAAGAGATTGAGAGAAAAAGATATGCGCCCGTGGTTGCGAAGGCTGAAAAGAAGATAATTGAAACTACTGAAAAGCTGAAGAAGGCAGGGATTGACTATGAGGTTCTCGGTTATCATATAGGGATTGCAGATGAGGAAGTGAAGAGAATTGAGAAAACTTTCGAACCAGATCTTATCATTTACGGAGCTGAGAAAAAGAGTGGAGTGAAAAAACTATTCAAAGGTGGATGTGAGGAAAGGATAATTTTTGAAACCATGGCACCTGTGATAGTTGTAAAGTCAAGATACATGCCGAAGATAAGAGAGCTTGTAAAGGAGATTCCGTTGCTTGAGATTAAGGAAAGAAATGCAAGTGTAAAAGTGTAAAGCTTTTTAACCTCTTTTTTCTTTTTTTATTATATGTGGTTTCTTGAAAACTGCATTGTACGGAGAGCAAGCTCCACAGATCTTGGTCGTATTGAAGAATTCTTGAAAGGGCTTACTGAGCTCGAGAAGGCATATTTTTCAGAAGAGATGTTGGACTTGTTTTTTAGTGATTCTGACACTCTTATTGCGGAGATAAATGATGAGATCGTGGGTATAGCGGTAATCAAGTATTCGAAGGAAAAGGGTAAGAAACACATAGCACATCTGCTTATAACGGTGAAGGAAGAATTGCGCGGGAAAGGGATAGGATATAATCTCAGCAAGGTTGCAGAAGAAATTGCAATCGAAAAGGGAATTAGCAAGTTCAAAATTGAAACTCCGACGTTTAATATTTACACGATAAGTAGAGCAGAGATTTGGGGATATCGGAGAGAGGCTTATCTCGCAAAGGAGTTCTATTTGGGTGGAAAATATTACGACTTAGTTGTCCTCTCAAAGATGTTGCAAAAAGAGTCGAGAGTAAACTTTAATTACTTCCAGTATGATTAAAGAATATGATGGAAGAAGGAATCATAAAAAGTAGGATTCAAGAAATATTACCGAAGGAATTAAGCATACTTGGTAGGTGGGAACTCATAATATCTGATGAGGATAAGAGACCGCTAAAGGGAAATTTCTCGCTATTAAGGGTAAGGGATATCCCCATCCAACCCAACTCTATTGTGATTTTTATAAACATCTTCAAGCACTACAGTGCAGAAGTCGTAGATTTGCTTATTTCAGAAGAGGGGAACAAGATAAACACCGCGGTTATTTATTCGGAGTCTGGTAGACCGATAAAGAGAGGAGAAGTAATAGGAGTAGTAAAGATCTCTGATACAGCCCCCAAGGAAAGAAAGAAGATACTGGAGGTTTTTCGAGAGCTGAATAGAAAGCTTGGCGAGATTGAAAATGGTGTGGGGGATAGTTTTATAAGATCTCAGTGGCCAATCTTGTAGTATGTTTGAGAAGGTGCTCTATCCAATAGATCTCACTGACGTCTCAATTACCTGTGCCCGTGGATTGGTGGAGTTAAGAAAGTATGGGATGAAAGAACTCACTCTTTTTCACGTGATCGAATACGATCCCGCTGCCCTTATTGAAGGGGGCATAGATGTAGATAAATTTGTTGCAAATCTGAAAGAGAAAGCGAAGAAGAAACTTGAGAATCTTGTTGAAGAATTTTCAAAGGATCTTTTGGTCAAAGTAGAGGTGGCTGCAACGGTTGATCCATCCGCAGAGATTGCAAAGATAGGGAATGGTTTCGATTTGCTCGTCATTCCTTCGAAAAGCAAAAGCCAATTGTTTTTGGGAAAAACTGCAGAGGAGGTTGTTAGAAGTTCAACAATTCCCTGTCTTGTGATTAAATCGAGGCTCGATGCAGGAAGGAGTTATTACGAGTTTGTTTTCAGAAACTTATTTGAAAGACCCGTATTTATTGTTGATAAAACATCTATTGATTTTATTAAAACAATTGAAAAGTTAAGGGACATTGGATTTGTAAAAGTTACTCTTGTCCGCATTGCGGAGCTTGACGAAGCCTTAGAAGGAAAGGTTAGCAAGGAGGAGATAATGCACCCCTTGACTCCGATTCCGAGAATTACAGAAGTTCTTTCCGATTACTGGAAGAGCGAAAAGAGAGAACTCGAAAAAATTCGGAGCTATTTGGCAACTAAGGGTATTTCGGCAGAAATTGTAGTAAGTTTTGGTTCTCTGGAGAGAAATCTGGAAAAGATTTCGAAGCTTGAGGGTCTGAGCTTGGCAATCTGCAGTAAACAGAACTTCGATAAAGCTCTAAAAGTTGCGGATGCGGTTTTAGTTTTGGGTTAATCAATTTTTAACTATTATTTATTAAATTCTGAGCAAAAAATTTATATCACTTGCGAGAAACATCTCAAAGCTGATATGATGGAAGCGCTTAAGGCTTTGGCACTCATGAACGCAACACGAGAAGTTGTGAAGATCAGTTGCAAGGAGTTCGCGGAGAAAATAAATCAGAGTGTTCAAACCGCTTCACGTAGATTGAAAGAGCTTGAGGACAACGGATTGATCGAGAGAACGATAACAAAGGATGGCCAATTTGTAGTGATAACCGAGAAAGGTCGCGATATCTTGCATGCAGAATACTTGGACTACAAGAGGATTTTTGAAAAGAATAACACGATCAAATTCCATGGAATTGTTTTCAGCGGTCTCGGAGAAGGTCGGTACTATGTTTCCCTCGATGGTTACAAAAAACAGTTCCGCGAAAAGCTTGGTATTGATCCATTTCCGGGAACACTCAATCTTAGGGTACCAAGGGAGGAGATAGGGATAAAGAAAAGACTTGAGGCGGAGCAGGGCATAAAAATCGACGGCTTTACTGCGGAAAACAGAACTTTTGGCGAAGTAAAGGCGTTTAAATGCAAAGTCAACGGTATAAGTGCTTTCATCGTGATGCCCAAGAGAACCCATCACCTGAGCGATGTAGTTGAGATAATTTCAGATAAAAAGCTCAGGGACACTTTGGGTTTGAAAGATGGAGATACCGTTGAGGTTGAGGTGATGCTGTGATTGAAGAAGCTTTAAAAGCGTTCCGGAAAGGGAAACCTGTGCTAATCTTTGATTTTGAAGATCGTGAAGGGGAGACAGATATAGCGATTCCGGCGCAGTTTGTTAAGCCTAAGGATGTTGCGATGATGCGAATCGAAGCTGGTGGACTAATTTGTGTTTCAATTCACCCCATCGCAGCGAAAAAGCTCGGTTTGCCTTTTATGCACGATGTTTTAAAACTCGTGAGTCAAAAAATTCCCTCGCTGGTTTCCATTTCAAACTACGACATAAAATACGACTCTCGAAGTTCTTTTTCGATTTGGGTAAATCACAGGGAAACATTTACTGGAATCACAGACGTCGACAGAGCTAAAACAATACGTCGCATTGGAGAAGTCGTTGATATTGTGATGATGAACGGATACGTCGACTTTGGAAAAGAGTTCCGAAGCCCAGGCCATGTTGCAATTCTTAGAGCATCGGAGAACTTGGTTTACGAAAGAGTAGGTCAGACTGAGCTTAGCGTCGCTCTTGCCGAAACAGCCGGAATCGCACCCGCGGTTGCGATTTGCGAGATGCTTGACAGCGAAACTGGAAGAGCACTCAGCAAGGAAAAAGCGATGAAGTTCGCAGAGGAAAAGGGGATACCATTTGTTGAGGGAAAGGAGATTGTAAAGCACTATAGAGAATTCAGAGAAATTAAGGCCAAACTCTTCATCTAAAAAATTTTAATTCCCTTCTTTGCACTCTTTTTGTGCGACTGAAAGATTTGTTTGTTGAAAAGCTTCGCGAACACGGTGTAGAGAGAATTGGAGCGAAGTGCAGATTGAAACTTGGGGATCCAATAAAATCGATGACACTCGAGATAATGAATTCTAACGCAAAAGTTATCCGTGGTGACCATGGGTTGAGCTTTTCCTTCACTCTTGATGGAAAAAAGCTCAATTTACCTCCTCAAGCAGTTGTTGGCCACGGTAGTGAAGTAGTCTTCGGAAAAGAAGATCTTTTGGTGCATGATTTTCCATATATCGCTGTTGATTGTAGGTTTTATGATTTGCACTCGGAAAAGGAGAAATCCAAGTTGAAACTGCAGGTAACGCAAACACTTGGCGTTGTTAGAGAATTCATGTGGGATGAAAGGCTAATAGTCTCTGGTAAAGACTTTGGTATTGGCATTTACACTGAGAAACTTGAAGAGTTTCTGCAAAGCAAGGGTATTGATGAAGTCGTTTTGCTTGATCCAAAGGGTGAGAAGAGTTTAGACAACAGGAAAGCGAGATGCTATGTTATTGGTGGAATAGTTGACAAAGCAGAAAACAGGGATCTGACTTCGAAAATCGGTGAAGAACTGGAAAAAGAAGGAATAAGATGTGATCGACGCAGAATTGAGCTTAGAGGCGACATAATAGGGGTTCCAGACAGGATAAACCACATTGCGGAGATTTTGCTTAGAGTTGTAATTGATGGGTTGGAAATTGAAAAAGCTGTGAGAGAAGTTCAGCCTGTGATTGTAGCAAAGTGGAGATTAAGAAAAGAGCTACCAAAGAAAGGTGTGAGACTAAGGATAGGGGATAAAACGATCAGAGTTGTATCAAAAAGTTCTTTTGGTGAATTTGACTGGTTAAATCTTAGAAAAAATGATTTCTATGAGGTTTCCATGGAACAAAAACTATACTTGGTTTCAGACAGGATTATAGAGACTATCAAAAAGCTTCCATGGGACGAGAGAAAGAGATATTACTTCAGGTTCTCCCGTCCTTAAGCAATTTGGGTATTTGCAATTCAAAAAATGTCAAGACACTAAGAAAAGTACTCTTTAAGCTATTGCCATTTGATTGAGATCGTAATCGCAGCAATTCTCTTGATGGACGTTGCAAGATATTCCAAGAAAATTTACGAGATCAGCGGAAGTGGCCAAAGAGACATGATTAAAATACGTAAAATTTTTATATGTGGATCATTAATTATAAGATTGCTCGGCTCGAGCTATCCTTGGCTGATGAGGAGGGGAAAGATGAGAGCTAAATCAATAATAAGAATATGGGTCCTGAGTGCTTTGTTCTTGCTCTGGAGCATCTTTCCAGCTCTTGCTTATGACGTAAACGGTTGCATGGAAATAACCCAAAGCGGAAACTACAGGCTACATTAAAGCATTTCAGGGCTTTTAAGCGGTAAAGATTACTGCATATCTCCGCGAGCAACGTGGTTTTAGAGGGGCAGTCTTCCAGCAACAACCTCATCTACAACAACCTTTTCAACAATACGCAGAACTTCTATATCTACAATTCTCAGAACACATGGAATACAACTCTGCAACAAGGAAGAAACATCCTTGGCGGGAATTTGCTTGGCGGTAATGCTTGGCTAAGCCCAGATGGAACTGGTTACTCGCAGACCTGCATAGACTCCGATGGAAATGGAATCTGCGATCAGCCTTACGCTCGCGAGCGATAACGTTGATCATCATCCCCTGAAATCCGCTCCACTGCAGCCATGGCAACGCTACGACAGCAACGGCAATGGCAGAATCGAGGATCAGGAGCTAATAGCAGCGATAATTGACTGGTTGAACAACAGAATGAGCGATCAGGATTTGATAAACATTATACTGAAGTGGCTTCAGGGTTAATATTTTTAGAATCTCAAATTTTTTTAAAGAAAAACGCCTCCAACATCTCGTTTTTCATCGATCAGCTCGTTAAAAGCATCAAAAATCAAATTCAGCCTGCTTTTGTTCTTGTTAAAGCGCTGGGGGTGGGATTCGAACCCACGCGGGCAAAGCCCAACAGCTTAGCAGGCTGTCGCCTTACCACTCGGCAACCCCAGCTCAGTTTTACATTACATCGACTGTTAATAAGATTTTTCCAATTCTCAAACCATTTTTAAATTAAATCGCTATTACTCGAGCAAGTTATAAAGCGTATCTCTTTGCTTTGGAATTCTTCCTGCCCTTTTTATCAACCTTCTAAATTCATCTGGGCTCAGAAATTCACCACTCGTTGCACCAGCAGATTTTGATATGTTCTCTTCCATGAGTGTTCCACCAAGGTCGTTTGCACCGAAGTTGAGCGCAGCTTGGGCTAATTTCAAACCGAGTTTTACCCAGGATGCTTGGATGTTCTTTATCTCAGGATAAAGAAGAATTCTTGCGATTGAAATGACGAGGAGATCTTCAAAACCCGATGCACCCCCATTTGTGATTTTACCGAGTTCGTTATTCTTCCACATAAAGGAGAGGGGAATAAATTCCGTGAAGCCATGAGTTTCCTGCTGAATTCGCTTTATCAGCATTATGTGCTTTATTCTATCCTCCCAGCTTTCAACGTGGCCATACATCATCGTTGCTGTTGTGGGAATTCCCAAGTTGTGTGCCTCTTTAATTATTCTTACCCATTCATGGGTTTTTAGTTTCATAGGGCATATTTTTTGTCTTACACAGTCGTCAAGAATTTCCGCAGCAGTTCCAGGCATGGAGTTCAATCCCTCTTTTTTTAGAATCTTTAAAGTTTCGGCTGTTTCGAGTCTGCTGTTTCTGGACATATGAAGAACTTCCATTGGTGAGAACGCATGGATGTGAATCTTTTTCGAAACTTCGCGAACACTTTCGAGTATTGAGAGATAGAAATCGATATCCGCATCTGGCAGTAAACCGCCCTGAATGCAAACTTCTGTGCAACCAAAGTCTACAGCTTCTTCAACTTTTCTCTTTAATTCTTCAATCGTCAATCTGAATCCCTTACTGTTGCGGAAAGAGCAGAATTTACAGTTATTTATACAAATATCTGTAAAATTTATGTTCCTATTTACAACAAAGGTTACAATATTCCCTACGGCTTTCATTCTAACTTCATCTGCGATTTTAAAAGTTTCAAAGGGATTTTTTATGAGCTCTAATGGATCGAGAGTTGGCGTATCCATCTTCATCAGAATACACCTCTATTAGTTCATAAACCGCACACCCATACAATTTAAGCTTTACGAATTTTGGATATATGGGCAAACGCTCTCTAAGTCTGAACTCCTCGCCAATCAACCTCATTAAATCCTCCATTTTTGGCCAAGGGAACTCTGGATTTATGTAATCTGGAGTAACTTCTGAAATTCCGCCAAGATCATTTGCTCCCGCCTTTAAAAAAGGATAGACGCTCTCAACAAGGTTTGGGGGAATTTGAATTGCAACATCTTTGGGAAGAATTTCTCTTGCAGTCTTTACAGTTTTGAGCATTTCTTGAGCACTTGGTTCGGGGAATTTCTCCATTTTTGTCCCCTTCTTCGGTTTGAAGTTCTGTATTATGACCTCCTGAATATGACCGAAGTTTTTCTGAATTTCTGCGATTACTTCGAGCGAGTAAATTCTGTCATATTCTTTCTCACCGATTCCAACGAGTATCCCGGTTGTGAAAGGAATCTGGAGTTTCCCCGCTTCTCTAATGGTTTTTATTCTCTCCTCAGGTTTTTTTCCCGGGCTATCTGAGTGACATTCAAGTTCCACAGCTTGTTCCAGCATAAGCCCAAGGCTTGCGTTAAATGGCTTTAGCTTCTTCAGTTCTTCTTTGCTAAGAACACCTGCATTTGTGTGCGGAAGCAAGCCGTGACGGATGGCGAGTTTATTCATTTCAACTACAAAATCCAGAAAGTTTTCATAACCCATCTGGCTTAAAATTCTCCTGAACCCGGGAATAGTATCTGGCTTCTCTCCAAAAGTGAAAAGCGCCTCTTTTGCATCTTTCACCCTCATTAATAATGATTCAACTTCTTTTCTATTCATCAGGTTTATCTTTTCTGTTCTGAAGCCACAATACCAGCAGAAGTTCCTGCAATTTGTTGTGAGAGGTATGAACACGTTTTTTGAATATGTTACGATCACATATTTTGGATGCTAAAACCGCTTAAAAACTTCACTGGCTAAATGCGAACTTAAATCCAAAGCTCTTATTTTAGTATATCTTGAAATTAAACGAAAGTTATTTTTACTCCATCATAGATCTTTGTATGATGGTGGTGAGAAAGCTCCAGCTGATAGGTGGCTCAAGCTACATGGTAAGCTTACCAAAGGAGTGGGTTAAGGAAAACAAATTGAGTCAAGGCGACGAAATTGTGCTCGAGATTGAAAAAAAAGTTATTACTCTATACCCAAAGGGTTTTAAAGAGGACATAAGGGTATCAAAGGTTGAGATTTCGGATCTAAAGAGATACGATGAGAAATTTCTGAGACGGTTCATTTACGCTCTTTACATCCAAGGAGTCGACGAGATAAAGATTGTAGATAAAAATTTAAATTCAAGGCTAATTTCAAAGCTAAGCGAGATTGTAAAAAGCCTAATTGGAATGGAAATCATTGATACAAGCGACAAAGTTGTTTTGAAGTGTTTAACAGTCACGGATTTTGATGTGTATGGGGTTGTGAGAAGAATGACACAAATAGTTAACACGATAATGGAGACTTTGATTGAAGCAATCAAAAACAAAGATTTCACAGCTCTTTCGGAATTTAAGAGTCTTGAAGACGATACAGACAGACTTTATCTGCTCGCGGTTCGCCAGGAGCATAGACTTGTTAGGGAGTTCTCAAGCCCTGCGAAGTGGAATGAACTTCGACTTATCTTAGGAATAAGAACGGTTGCAAAGTTAATCGAGGAAATAATAGATAATCTCGAAAACTTTTCAAATCATGTTAGAACTGTATCCTTGGATGAGCTCGAAATTCTTGAAAGGTTTATGGTGGAGCTCTCGAAAGCATTTGAAATGGTATCAAGAGCATACTTCAACTCAGAACTCGAAACTTCTGAGGAATCGATTCAGCTTCTCGAAGAAATAGAAAAGAAGATGACTCAGCAATTCTATGGCACCCCTCAGTATCGCCTCAGTCTCGAATCGCTGATAAGCGCTTGCAGACACATGAAATCAATTGGGGAAATAGCCCTCAATAAGTCTGTTAGGGAATCCCTGAGGACAATACCTTAATAACTTAAAAGATTCAACTTTCTCTTTCACTTGAACAGTTATGCAAAAGGTTATTTTTTCGCGACTCTCCTTTTAGCATGAAGTGTGAAGCAGTAGTAGAGAGAATCATCGGATTCATTCGCGAAATTGTGGAAACCTCTAAATCTGAAGGAGTAGTTTTGGGCTTGAGCGGTGGCGTAGACAGTGCAGTTGTCGCATTTCTCTGTGTTAGAGCTCTCGGCGAGAAAAGAGTTTTGGCCAACATTATGCCGGAAAAGGATGTAACTTCGGAAGAGGACGTTGAAGATGCTATACTTGTTGCAAAAATGCTTGGAATTGAACACAATATAATTGAAATCACTCCATTTGTTAGATTATTTCTTCAAACGCTTGACGAAGACAAAAACGCGGTGATAAATCTTAAACCGAGGATAAGAATGACAATAAACTACTTCTATGCAAACAAGCTTCGAAGACTTGTTGCGGGGACTGGTAACAAAAGCGAGATTATGATAGGGTACTTCACGAAGTATGGCGATGGAGGTGTTGATTTTCATCCAATTGGTGATCTTTACAAAACAGAAGTTTTTAAAATAGCCAGATTTCTTGGAGTTCCAGAGAGAATAGTGCGAAAGACACCAACAGCGGGACTTTATGTTGGCCAAACAGATGAAAAGGAGATTGGTATGAGCTATGCAGAACTCGATGAAATCCTAATGGAAATAGAAAAAGGGATTGAAAGAAAGGATGAGAAATTTGAGCGAGTTTTAACTCTTATCAAAGCTTCGGAGCACAAAAGAAAATTACCCCCAATTCCAAGAGTGAGGGACCTGATTTGAGATTAGGCATAGTTTTTGTTATCCTTCTCGCTACCCCTGTGTTTGCTGATTCCGTGTATGGGACTATTTACAGATGGGACACGCTGGAGCCAGTTGAGGCTGTTGTTACGATTAAAAATGGAGTCGAGCAAAGGATGGTTGCAATCAACGGTAGTTACCATTTTGAAGTCGAGCCAGGGAATTACACGATAATTGCGAAAAGCAGAGATTTAATCGCAATCGAGAATCTCACTATTAGGGGAAAAGTTCTCTTCGATCTAATCCTTTTCCCAGAATTTGAGTTGCCTGAGGAAGTTCCAGAGATGCCGTTGGAAGAAGAGCAAGACTACAGCTTTTTGGCAATAATTATGAGCCTTGCGGGGATTTTTGGCATTTATGCGATAAAGAAAAAATGTCTGAAATCAAAAGTTGAGGAAATCCTGCCAGAGGATTTGAAAGCAGTCGTAAACGCGATAAAGGCTCATGGTGGTAGAATAACCCAGAAGGAGCTTAGAAAGAAACTTGGGTTTAGTGAGGCGAAAATGAGTTTGATAATCGCAGATCTCGAGAGAAGGGGAATTGTGGAGAAAGTTAAAAAGGGAAGGGGGAATTTAATCTTTCTTAAAACTCCATGATTTCGAACTTCAATCCTTCTTCGATGAGAGTTCTCATTAGATCGTTAACCCTATTCTCTGCGCACACAACGATAACACCACTTCCGTGATGCGCAGCTTCAACGCAAACTTCTTTTGCACCGAAGAAGATTGGCTCAACTTTTATTTTTCTGCACGCAACGAGTGCTTCAATTCCGATTGCCAATACTATGCTTTTACTTTTGGTTTTAACAAGCTCTCTTAGCTTCTCCGTATTCACCTTTCTGCTTCCACCTTCAGCAACGTTTGGAACTTTCACAATTATAACTTCACCCTTTTCCGGGGGCACAAAACTGCCAGTTGGTTTTAGAAGCAAATCCTCGCCATCTTCGGCAGAAGTTAAAGCAACTCCATTTCCATTTGCATCTTTTTTGGCAAAAATAAAGCCATCTTCAAACCAGTATTTGACAACACTATTCTCTTCAACCTTTCCTACTGCAATAGCAACAATTGTTTTGGAGTAAATTTTTTTTAGCATCTCCTCGCTGAAAAGATGCAGGTCGAGCAAGTTCTTGCTCAACCACTCTTCACCTTTTTTTGTTATTTCATAGTAGCCACGATGGATGACCTTAACAAATCCTTCCGCGATTAGCTCTTTGAAATACTCTGAAATCGCTTGAGGTGTTAGATTCAGTTTTTTTGCAATCTCTCTTTGATTGCACTCTGGATTCAGCATCAGTTCTGTCAAAATTAAAAGCTGTATTGTGTCCTTCCTTTCAAGGAGGATCATGAAATAGCTAAGGCTAAAAACTTAAATCCTTTGCTACTTTGCTCATTTTAATGATATGTTAATATTTTGGCTTTTATTCCGGGGGAGAAAACTTTATATATGTTGGTTGGTAAAAAGTTGCAAAGTAGTTTAGAGGTGAGAGTATGGGTGAGAAGCCGACAGCTGCTTTTATATTGTCCCTGATAGGGGGGATATTGATACTGCTTGCAGGGATTGTGTTTGCAGTGGTCTTCGGGATTTTGGGTGCAGCTTTGTCAATTGTGCCAGGAATCGGGGTACCATTGGGTGGATTTTTGATAGGCGTGGGGATCTTGGGTCTCATATTTGGTATTTTGGTGATAGTGGGGGCTCTAATGATTAACAGCGGGGAAAAGGGAAGAGTTACAACGGGTTCAATAATAGTTCTTGTTTTCTCAATTCTGAGTCTCTTTGTGGTTGGTGGAGGTTTTATTATAGGATTCATCCTTGGATTGATTGGAGGAATACTTGGATTGGTTTGGAAACCCACTGAAGCTCCACAAGCTCCACCTCCGCAAACTTAGTTTTAATTTTAATTTTTTTGATAAAAATGCAGAGGGAATTTCCTAAACAGTTCTTTATGGGACTACCAGAGGAAAATTATCGAAAATTATGAAAACATTGAACAAAACAGCTGGAATGAGTACGCCAAAGTTGTGGACAAGTTCCCAATTGAGCCTTGAGTTTTAGCTTTTTTATTTTTTGAGTTTGTTCTCCTGGAAACGAAAAAAGCTCTTAGGATTTTTATCGGATCTTTTATTTTAAGCTATAACCGCATTCTTCAAAGTGGAAAAGCTAAACTCTTCTCCTATAATAACCCCTTACGTAAACTCTTCTTCCCTTTACTTTTCGGTAATGTGGCTTGATGTAAACCAGATCGCTTGCGAAAACGGAAACAAATTCCGCATTCTTGAATTCAGTTTCTTCTCTTGGTTTAAAATCAGCTTTTCCCTTTTCTATCCTCCTCCGAATTTCCTTGTCCATTTTTTCTATCTCTTCATCAGTGTAA
>JAWBZL010000007.1:0-48023 GCA_038866255.1 Archaeoglobaceae archaeon | reverse complement strand
CACGACTGGCTCAAGAAAAACGTCTCCAATACCTCAGCTTTCATCGATCAGCTCGTAAAAAGCTTCAGAGACCAAATCCAGCCAGCCTTCGTTCTCGTTTCAAAATCTCTTATGCCCGGAGCCGGATTTGAACCGGCGACTATGCGGTCTTCAGCCGCACGCTCTCCCAGGCTGAGCTACCCGGGCATAAGAATTCAAGTATTTTAGTGTTATTTAATCTTTCGCTTGAGTTTTGATTTAAATATGAAGGAGCTCTAACCCCTCTCAACATATCTTCCCCTACTTTCGATCTCTTCTGCTCTTTTTATTACCTCAGACTTTCCAAGCTCGAGATAACCTTCAATAAAAGCTTTTTTGAGGTTTTCCCAGTTTTCAAATCCTGCTTTAAGAGACTCGAAGTAAACGTGAACGTCAACACCCTTTGCTTCAATTCTATTATCGATGAAAGCTAACCCAAAGTCTAAAAAGTATAGCTTTCCGTTGCTCAAAATTATGTTCATGGGTGTTATATCCCCATGGATTATGTTCGCATTATGGAGCTTTGCAACCATTCTGCCTATCTCCCTGCTTATTTCTTCATTCATGCACTCCTTAACAGGAATTCCTTCAACTTTTTCCATCACAATCGTATCTTCCTCAACATCCAAAATTATCGGCGTCGGTACTCCTAATCTTCTTGCAAGAGAGATTAGCTTTGCCTCAGTTTTAGTCCTTTTAAATCGAAGCATTTCGTCTATTTCTCTTATCCTGTATCTCTTTGGCTTTCTCTTTTTAATTACAACTTCTCCAAGGATTACCTCTGCCTCTCCACCGAGGTAAATCACATCAGAAAGTAATCTTGGATTTTTAAACTTTTCAGATTCCTTATTCAACCATCTTTTAACTCTATAGCCTCAAATAAGTGGACTTTTTATTAAGTAGTATTTAATTATAGTTCATGCTACATATTTTGAACGAAAAATTTAAATTTAAGTTGAAAATACATATGGTATACGAGGTGAAATTATGAATACAAATATAGTTTGTAGTTTGCACAGAAAATACGGTGGAAAGATAGAAATTCTTCCAAAATGCCCGGTCAGATCGCTGGAAGATTTCAGCTACTGGTACACCCCCGGAGTTGCTGAGCCAAGCAAGGAAATAGCCAAAGACAAGGAGAAAGTATATGAATTCACGAATAAGTGGAACAGCGTTGCCATCATTACTGACGGCTCAAGAGTCCTTGGACTCGGAAATATAGGGGTTTTAGCCTCGCTACCAGTCATGGAAGGGAAAGCAATACTTTTCAAGCTTCTTGGTGCGGTTGATGCTTTTCCTTTACCAATTGATGAACAAAATCCAGAGAATTTCGTTGAGATAGTGAAAAAAGTAACAGCGAGCTTTGGTGGAATAAACCTCGAAGACATATCAACTCCAAAATGCTTCTACATCCTTAAGAGGTTGCAAGACGAACTTGAAATTCCCGTATGGCACGATGATCAACTCGGAACAGCAACAGCGACACTTGCTGGGCTTATAAATGCGCTAAAGCTCGTGGGAAAGGATCTAAGCGAGGTTGAAATTGCAATAATTGGTGCTGGAGCCGCAAACATTGCGACCATCAAACTACTTGCAAAAGCTGGGGCGAAGAAAGAGAAGATGTTTGTTGTTGACAGCAAGGGAATTCTCAACATGCAAAGGAGCGATTTGGAAAAAATGAAAAAGGAGAATCCGGAAAAATACCGTATATGCTTTGAAACAAATACTGAGCAAAGGAGTGGTGGAATTACTGAAGCGATGAAAGGAGTTGATGTCGTAATAGCTGCGAGCACGGGAGGAGTTATAAAAAAGGAGTTCGTAAAAGCAATGGCTGAGGATGCAATTGTTTTTGCCCTTGCAAATCCTGTCCCAGAAATTTTCCCACAGGAGGCAAAGGAGGCGGGAGCGAGAATTGTTGGAACTGGAAGAAGCGATTTTCCAAATCAGATAAACAACTCCCTTGTTTTTCCAGCTGTTTTCAGAGGAGTTTTGAGCGTAAGAGCAAGAAAAATCAACGAGGATATGTGCATATCAGCAGCGAAAGCATTAGCAAGATTTGCTGAGGACAAGCTAAGCGAGGATTATATAATACCGAAAATGACTGAAATTGAAGTATTTCCAGAAGTTGCAACCACTGTTGGTTTAAAAGCAATCGAATTGGGCTTTGCAAGGCTAAAAATGCGTGCAGAGGAACTTTATGAGAACATCAGAGATATGATTTTGTCCACCCACGAAAAGGTTAAGAAACTGATGGAGCTTGGCTTCATTGCATGAGAATCGCAATCTTGGGCGGAACGGGAAATCTTGGTATAGGCTTATCGCTAAGATTAGCAATAGCTGGCTACGAGGTAGTTGTTGGTTCGAGAAGCGAAGAAAAAGCAATTGCAAGAGCAGAAGAATACAAAAACCTTCTTTCCAAAAAGGGCTATGTTGGAAAAATTACTGGAGCGCAGAATCTCTTTGCAGCCGAGATCTGCGATATCGCAATAATAACAGTCCCATGGGAAAACGCTTTCAGTTTGGCAGAAAAGCTGAAAAGTGCTCTTGCGGACAAAATAGTTCTTTCCCCTCTTGTCCCCATGAAAAAAGAGGGGAAATTTTTCAGATACGTGGAACTGCCCGAAGGTTCTGCAAGTGAGAAAATTGCTGGAATTCTAAATGAGAGTAAAATTGTCGCGGCTTTTCAAAACATACCTGCAGAGAGATTTGCAGATCTGGATGCGAAATTTGAATGGGACGTAGTGGTTTGCGGAGATGAAACGGATGCAAAGAGGAAAGTGATTGAAATCATAAACCAGATTAAAGGCCTTAGGGCTCTCGATGCTGGTGATTTGCAAATTTCGAGAATAACGGAAAGGTTAACAGTACTGATTTTAAATATAATGGCCACGAACAGATTCGGGGAAATTAGTGTAAAGTTTTGCTAAATTAATAAAAAAATTCAATAGATAAATTCACTTCTTTCCTTCTTTTTTCTCTTCCTTCTTTGCTTCCTCTTTCTTCGCTTCCTTCTTCTTTGCCATAGCCTTTTTTCATTCTATTTGTTTAAAAACTTTTCCATAGTTTTTCAGAGCCATTCAGGCCTATTTTTACCAAAATACGCCTTTTGGATTGATATCACAACAGGAAATATTTAAATTTCCCTCAAGGAGTTACCATATGGCATACAGATTTCCAAAGAATATGCGGATTTCAACTCTTGAGGAGAGAAAAGAATTCTATACTCAGGAGTTCAATTTAACGGCCTTAAAGTCCTGGCTTTCTTGGAGAGACATTAAAAATACAGCCTTTGCTGTAATCGTTGGTAGAAAGACGAATGTTTATCTCGAAGAGTTCAAGGATGTGAAAGACAAGGCGCTGATAATTGAAGATCATGAAAATCTTGAAGGCGTTCTTGATTACATACTCCAATATCTTCCCGAAGGAGTTTACTATGATCGAAATATCTACGCCGATTTAAAGCTTTGCATCGATTGCAGTAAAAACTGCTGGAAATGCGATAACTTTCTTGGGCAAGAGCTTGCGTTTGATATAGATCCAGAAAACGTTGATTGCCCTTACCATGGTTCAATCGAGGAAAGAGTTGCAAGGAAAGACATCACGAGTTTTTGCATGTTAGAATTCAAAAAAGTTAGAAAGAACACTGCAAGACTTTATGAGGAGCTAAAAAAAGAATATAAAGAGATCAGAATAATCTTTTCAGGGAGAGGATTCCATATCCATGTTCTCGATAGCAAAGCTGCATCTTTGTCTCAAGATGAAAGGAAAGAGCTTTCTGAACGTTTCTCTGACTTCGGTATTGATGAGTGGGTTACAAGTGGAGAGATGAGACTGATTCGTCTCCCCTTCAGTTTGAATGCACTGGTTTCGCGAGTTTGTGTTCCCTTGAGCATCGAAGATTTGAAGTCCTTTGACCCAAGATTTAAGGCTAAGCCTACTTTTTCTTCTTGGTAGCTTTCTCCTCTCCCTTTGTGTATTCCGCTTTTTTCTCCTTCTTCGCCTCCCCTTTCCCACTCTTACACTTTGGCATAAAATAAGTTAATTAAAGATATTTAAAAACTTTTCCTTGGGTCACTCCTTTAACTGCGGAGCGATCTTTTCAAAGTAATCAAGGCTATCTGGATTTATCAAAGCTCCCCTGTTCGTTACAGGCTTCCCATGGACTATGTTTCTAACGGCAATTTCTACTTTCTTCATATTTACAGTGTATGGAACATCAGGAACCTCCATTATGATTGCTGGAACATGTCGAGGAGAAGCTTTAGTTCTTAGCTCTTCCCGAATTTTTGCTTTTATCTCATCTGTAAGCCTGTAGCCTGGTTTCATTTTAACGAATAAGACTAATCTCTGATCTCCTTTCCAGTCCTGAGAAATTGCAATCGAATCTGCAATTTCAGGTAATTTTTCTACGATATTGTAAATCTCTGCCGTGCCAATTCGAACTCCGGAGATTTTTAGTGTAGCATCCGATCGACCAAGAAAAGTTATCCCGCCAGTTTTCGAGTGAAATACGACGTAATCTCCATGTCTCCAAACGTTTTTGCCCTTCTCAGCGAAAAACTCGAAATAGGTTTCGCGATATTTTCTGAAATCAGGATCCTTCCAGAAGAAGATTGGCATCGAGGGCGATGGGGCCTCGCAGACGAGCTCACCAGGTTGATCGTAAACTGGGTTTGCGTTCTCATCGTAAGCTGCAATTTTCATTGCGAGGGCTGGTGACTGAAGTTGCCCGGCATAAACCGGCAGTATTGGCGCTCCAGCACAGAAACAACCATTTATATCTGTCCCTCCAGAGATCGAGTTAAACCAGAGATCCCTTTTTATGTTTTCGTAAACCCATCTGAAACCCGCTGCAGAAAGCGGCGAACCGGTTTGTGATATCTCTCTCAGCGTCTTAAGACTAAATTCATCTTTTGGTTTAGCTCCAGAACTCATTAAAGCGTAGATATAGCTTGCAGAACAGCCAAAAATAGTAACTTTTTCTTCATCGATGAATCTAAACATCGTTCTCCAGTCTGGAAAGAGTGGATTTCCATCATAAATCGCGATCGTTGCACCAGTTGCCAAAGAGCTCATAAGCCAATTCCACATCATCCAGCTTGGAGAAGTTATGTAGGTAATCACGTCACCTTTCTTCAGATCTGTGTGGAGAATTAGCTCTTTTAAATGATTCACAAGAACCCCGGCAACAGACTGAACCATGCACTTCGGCTTTCCAGTTGTACCTGAACTGAACATTATGTAAACCGGGCTATTTGCCTCAACCTGCTCAAATTTTATTTCCTTTTCTTCTGAAAGAAAATCATTCCAAAGTTCCGCATTTGGAATCCTTGATATATCGGGATTTTCGCGCATATAGGGGAAAACAACGACCTTCTCGATTGATGGAATTGATTTCACAACATCCCTAACATTTGTTGTAAAGTCGTACCCTTTGCCTTTGTATAGATAACCATCGACTGTAAAAAGAACTCTTGGTTCAAGTTGCCCTATTCTGTCTACGACTGCATTTGCACCGAGTTCAGTTCCACAAGAAGACCAAACCGCACCCAAGCTTGTTGTAGCGAGCATAGCTATACAGCTTTCGGGAATGTTTGGCATGTAAGCACACAATCTATCATTATGTCTAATTTTGAGCTCCCTCAACGCATTGGAAAGTGCAGCGACTTGCTCTTTTAGTTCAGCGTAACTCACAATCTTTCTTTCGTTTCTTTCGTTTCTGAAAACAAATGCCACACCATCGCTATGCCTTAGCAAGTTTTCCGCGAAATTCAGCTCCGCTCCACTAAACCATTTCGCTCCCGGAAACTTTTTTAAGTCATCCACAACTTTTGAGAGACCTTTAGAACACTTTATCTCAGCGAATTCCCACAAAAGAGACCAAAAGCTTTCAATTTCACTCACAGACCATCTGTAAAGATCCCAGTAATTTCGCAAATCCAGTCCAAGTTTTGAGTTAACAAACTCCATGAAACGAGTTATGTTAGCATTCCTTACTATTTCCTCGGTTGGTTTCCAGAGCAGATCCATAAAATATCCTTGAAGGAGAATATATGATTTTTACGGTTTTTGATTGAAACAAAAACGAAAAGAATTTATACTTCCAAAGTTATCACAATGGATTATGAAAATAAATGAGTTTCTGCCCCCAAAAGAACTTTGGCCAGAACTCAGGGTATCGAAGGAATTCTATGAATCCCTTCCTACCAAAATAAACCTCGCAGAAGAAATTCTGGATAAAAATGTTCAAAAAAATAGAAACAGAGTTGCAATCTTTTTTGAGGACAAAAAATTCACATACAGAGAAATTTCAGAGCTCTCCAACAGGCTTGCTTCAAAACTTGTCGAACTTGGAATTGAACCACTGGATAGAATTGCAATAAGGTTTGCAAATGTTCCTGAAGCGGTGATAGCGAATTTTGGAATAATAAAAGCTGGAGCTCTTCCCGTGACTTTGCATCCAAGATGGAGCAAAAAAGAAGTTCTCCACGTTCTCAACGACAGCGCTGCAAAACTCGTCATAACCCAACCAGCGCTTTTTGGTGAAATTGAAGCGGTGAGAAATGAACTGAAGTTTTTAAGAAATGCAATTCTTGTCGGGGACGAGAAAGCAGAAGAAAAGGGATGTCTAAGCTTTGAAAAACTTTTAAAAGAAGGGAACAAGAAATTCGAACCAGTAAAAGTTGAAAAAGATTCTCCAGCTGTTCTTTTATACACTTCTGGCACAACGGGGTTGCCAAAGGGAGTTGTGCACTTTTTGCCGGGAGTTCTGAACGTTATTTTAAACGTGGGAAGATACGTGTGGAAGCTCAGTGAGAACGACGTCCTCGGTAGCGCTGCACCCATCACGTTCGCCCTCGGTTATGGCGGGCTTGCCATGATTCCATACTACTTTGGAAGCGCAGTATCGCTTATGAGACAACCAGACCCGGATTACATTTTCTCAATGATAGAAAAACATGGAGTTACAGTGCTTTCAATGGCTCCAACTTGGTATAGAAAAACTCTGCCGATCGTTACTCAATTGATGCAGAAATATGATGTAAGCTCTATAAAGCTATTCACAGGTGGTGGAGAGGCTTTTGGAGCTGAAACAATAAATTCCTGGTATGAAAAAACAGGTTACATGATTGCAGAAGGTTTTGGAGCTACAGAGCTTTTCTACATCTCAATCTCCAATGCAGCTGCACCGAAGCCAAAGCCAGGATCGATTGGCATGCCCGTGCCAGGAGTTGAAGTAACCATAATCGATCCAGAAACTCTAAAGCCAATAAAAGAGCCAAATAAACCAGGACTACTTTTAATAAAGGCTCCCTGTGGAACTGTTTATTGGAATCCACATGCTGAGAATGGGAAATTGCTGAAGAAAATGGAAAAAGATGTTCTTTTTAAATCAGTTGCGCTCGGAGATCTTGCTTATTTCGATGAGGATGGCTACATTTGGTTTGCAGGCAAGGGAGAGGATCTGATAAAGAGTTCTGGTTACAGGATTGGTGCTGATGAGGTTGAAGTTGCAATACTCAGCCATCCCGCGGTTGATGACGTTGGAGTGGTTGGCGTTCCACATTCCGTGCGTGGAGAAGATGTAGTTGCATTTGTTGTCCTGAAAAAAGGCTATGAGGCAAGTGAAAAAACAAAGGAGAGTATATACAACCATTTAAAAGGGAATTTAGCAGTCTACAAACTCCCAAGAGAGATATTCTTTGTTGAACAGCTACCGAGGCATTTGACTGGAAAACTGCTGAGGAGAGAGCTTAAAGAGATTGCAAAAAGAATGTATAAACCCAAAGATTGACTAATTTTTACATGATTTTTTCCTCTCCAACTTTTTAAGCAAGTTTTTATTGGCGATGAAAAAGTGTTTCATCAGAGAAATTTAAAAATTTGCTGAGAATTCGATAGATTTTTAACTTCTACACATTTCTGCAGTTATGCATTACAAA
This sequence comes from Archaeoglobaceae archaeon, assembly GCA_038866255.1. Taxonomy (GTDB): domain Archaea; phylum Halobacteriota; class Archaeoglobi; order Archaeoglobales; family Archaeoglobaceae; genus WYZ-LMO2. The sequence goes on along the minus strand of JAWBZL010000007.1, from coordinate 40,062 downwards.
GTGTGTGTCCTTGGAGCAACTGGAATGGTGGGACAGAAGTTTATCCAGTTACTCGAGAACCACCCATGGTTCAAGGTAACAGCTCTTGCAGCTTCGGAGAGAAGGATTGGGAAGAAATATGGTAGCGAGGTAGAATGGATAATTTCACAGAACTTGCCAGACTACGTGAGAGATCTGGAAATGCTCCCCCTTGATCCAAAGCAAATTGACGCGGACATCGTTTTCTCTGCCTTACCAGCGGATATTGCAAGAGAGGTTGAACCAAAGTTTGCTGAAAATGGCTTCATTGTCTCAAGCAACGCTTCAGCGTTCAGAATGGAGGAAGATGTTCCACTTCTGATTCCAGAAGTGAACGCAGACCATCTCGGGCTTATAGAAGTGCAAAAAAGGAGGCGTAGCTGGGATGGTTATATAATTACAAACCCGAACTGCACGAGCACGATGTTTGTGATAACACTAAAACCTTTAATGGATTTCTTTGGATTGAAAAGTGTAAGAATTGCTTCCATGCAAGCTTTAAGTGGTGCCGGATACCCAGGAGTGCCCTCGCTTGCAATAACGGACAATGTAATACCATTCATAAAGAATGAAGAAGAAAAATGTGAAAGCGAGCCGCTGAAAATGCTTGGAAAGTTCAATGGACATCGCGTTGAATTCGCAAATTTCAAAATCTCCGCCTCCTGCCATCGCGTTCCTGTAATCGATGGACACTTAGAAGCGATCTGGGTTGAGCTTGAGAAAGATGCAAGCGTTGAAGAAGTGAAAGAAGCTTTTAACTCACTGAAAAGACTCGATCTACCAACGTCACCAGAGAAAGTGATCGTGATTAGAAATGAAATCGACCGCCCACAACCAAGACTTGACAGAGATACAGGAAAGGGAATGAGCGTAGTTGTTGGGAGAATAAGAAAAGATGCTTGGGGAATAAAATACCTCGTTCTGGGTCATAACACAATTCGCGGAGCAGCAGGAGCGAGTATTTTGAATGCAGAACTGCTTGTGAAGGAGAAAATGGTTTAACCGATTTTTTGTTCATTTTCTTATTTGCTTAAACAACCAAAAACGATAAAATAAGATGAGCTAAGTTAATTTCATGGAATTCGAATACATCTTCGAGGACGTGCGATTGACAAAAGCAAATGCGCCAAAGTTCACACTAAATGGAGAAGAGATTGACATCTGGGACAAGAATTACAGTGAATATCACTCGAGGAGTATTTCTGATTACGTTAGAGACAATCTTTTGCAATTCGAAGCCAGGAAAATTGATCCTTTTCCCGAGATTGTTGGAAAAAAGTTGGAGAAGGAAATGGTAAAAACTGCATTGATGAGTGGTTCAAATATCCTCTTTAAGGGTAAAAAGGGTTATGGAAAAACGAGTTTCTCAAAGAGTATAACAAAGCTTTTGCCCGAGAGACTTCTCGCTATAAAGGGTTGCAAGATCCACGATGATCCGACACAGCCTGTTTGCTTTTCTTGCAAGAAAAAAGTTCTTGAGAACGATGTCGTTGAACTAATCTTTATCCCGAGGAAGTGGATTCGAATTCCTGGAGATCCAATGATGACCACAAGACAATTAATTGGTGGTATAAGCATTCAGAAGATAAAAGAGGGCTATGATCTTGATCATCCCGAAGTATTCACCCCGGGAAGAGTTTTAAAGGCTCATAGAGGAATTGCTTACTTTGATGAGCTTGGTTCAATCCCCTCAGCTCTTCAAACGCTTTTGCATGAGCTTTTTGAAGAGAAGCAGATTACAACACCTGAAGGGGATATAGTGCCGATGAAGATTGATGCACTGATAATCGCCTCCACAAACCCTGCAAACTACAAGGGTGTCTCCGACATTAAAGAGCCCCTGCTTGATAGAATGGAGCAAATCGACGTTGGCCCACCGGAGAGTGTTGAGGAAGAGATAGAGATCGGACTCAGAAATATGACCCTAAAAGCTGGGGCGAAAATACCAGAATGGCATCTCAGGATTCTTGCCAACACTGTAAGATGTATGAGGGACAAAAATTGCAGATTTGCAAACCGAATTGAAATTGAGCCAAGCTGTAGGGCTACAATAAAGCTTTTTGACCATATAAGGGCTTCAGCCACGAGAAAGGGACATGAAGCTGTTATGCTCTCAGATTATGGAGAAAAATTCGAAGTTGTTAAACTCGCGCTTAGGAGCAGATTTGAAATCGACTACGAAACCGAAATTTCAAAAGAAGAAATAATCGAGGCAATCGTCAATGATTCGATTGACTCTGTGTGCAGCTCTATCTACACTTCAATTTCTCGGGATGTTTTTGGTGCAATTGTGGATCGAATTTCGGAATTAAAGGTTGTGAACATTTATCGTGCCAACGGATTCTCAGATTTTGCCCTTCCAATGTGTAGAAGTAAGGAAGAACTTCACTCAGCTCTCGAAATATTGCTGGAATCAATTGCAAGGTGCTCGGGAATTGTCGAAAGAATAGGCGATGGTATTTACGCTTACAGAGCTTATGATAGATAAACCTGAGTGCAGAATTTGTCAGCAAAGAAATGCGTTCGAGGAACTTGCGGAAGACATGCTTTATTCTCTTTTTAATCCATACCACCGAGAAAAGGGCAATTTCGATCTTGCGGAGTTTCTAAAAAAATATGTCAAGGATTTTGACCTCCCAATGAGAGATCTTACCAGATTTGGTCTCCCAAGTTACTGGATGATGGAAATGGAGAAGTTAAGAGATGCAAAAAAGAGAGCTTGGGAAGATCTAAGGGAAATGATTGAAAAGGGAGAAATAAAAAGTGAGGATCTAAGCATTAGCCAGCTCGTTGAGCTCTTTTTTGAAGAAGTTGTTGAAGAACTCGAGAAAATGGGTTATGTGCAAAGCGTAGAGGGTAGATTTCACAGAAAAAGTGTGAAATTCAAGGCAATTGCAGAGCGAATAATTGGAGACAAGATACTATCAATAGCATTGGAAAAAATGGATCGCAGAAAAACTGGTGAAGAAATGACTGAAAAGGGGGGCACATCAATCTTTCTCTCGGAAAGCTTTGTTGATTTCGATGAAAACCTGCATACCTTTGACAACATCGATATTGTCGAAACTCTTGTGAATTCTGCAATAAAGAGAAAATCAGAATTCGAAGAAATAATTGCAAGACAATCGAAACATTCTGAGAAATGCGCTTATGTTATGCTCATCGATGTAAGCGATTCAATGAGGGGGAAAAAGATTATTGGGGCAATTGAAGCTGCAATAGCGCTGAAAAGAGCTATAAAGAGAAGAGGGAGTGGTGAACTGGAAATAGTTGCCTTCAACCACAGAGTAACAAAGATTAAAGGTGCAGACATTCTAAACCTCGAACCAAGGGGGAGAACCGATATTGGCCTTGCACTTAAAAGAGCAAGAGAAATGATAGCGGAGAAGAGTGGTAATAGAATTGTTTTTCTGATTTCAGATGGTGAGCCAACTTCGAGTTACAACCCACACCTAACTCCGTGGATGTGCGCACTTAAAGAGGCAAGATTGCTTAGAGATGTTGACGCAAAACTTCAGATCGTGATGTTTGGAAATGACAGAAGATTTGTTGAACTCTGCATCTCCATGGCTAAGCTTTGCAGAAAATCAAATCTGTTTCACTTTGCTGACCCGCTGAATTTAAAAAAGTATATTTTGCATCGGTTTTAGAGGACTTCTTCTTTTGAATAAACAACGATTCCGCGATTTGTGATTTCGAATGGGTGAATCTTCTTGCTGTGACTTGTGCCCCTCATCTTGAAAATCTCGATGCTCCTGAGCCTTGTGTTCTCAACTCTTGTGTAGTAAAGCACTATTGTGCCCTCGACGACGAAGTTCTCAACCCCGAATCTGCTTATCTTGTCAACTCCGTTCTCCACGACTTCGCAAGTCAAAATCGAAGTTAAGCCAAGAATTTCCATAGTAGTCGAGATTTTAAGGAGTTCAATCCTGAACTTTGCTGGATCGCCGATTGTGAAACCAATGGAGGTCGTGGAATCAACTACGGCTCTTTTTGCACCTATTTCGTCTTGTATCGTTATGATCTGATCCAGCAAGCTTCGAGTGTCAAAAGGGCGAACGTCTATGTATTTCTCATCAGATGGCAGGCCTATTTTAGTTGAGGTTGCATCAACGATTGCAAGAATGTTCTCGTCTTCAAGTCTCTCTAAATCCCATCCAAAGCTCATAAAGTGTTCTCTTAGATGTTGTGGTCTCTCTTCAGTAGCAACAAATATTCCCGGCTCGTTAAATTGCTCTATTCCGTTTACAATATACTGCATAGCAAATACTGTTTTTCCGGAGCCTGATGGGCCAGAAACTAAGTAGCTCCTGTCTCTTAGCAGTCCGCCTTCACAGAGTTCATCAAAACCAGGAATGCCTGTAGGCACTCTTTCCAACATATTATCACTTTTAAAACCTTAAAGTTTAAATTATTTACGCAGGATTTGAAGCATGAAGGTTACAGTTTCGCTGATAAAAGCAGATGTGGGTAGTGTTGCAGGACATGCAGTTGTTTCAGAGGAAATAAAAGCACTGGCTGGGGAGATTTTAAAGCAATACGTAAATGAAGGGTTGATAATTGATTATCGCGTTTTCAACGCAGGCGACGATCTTGAGTTGCTAATGACGCACAAAAAAGGAGTGGACAGTGAGAAAATTCATGGAATTGCTTGGGAGGTTTTTAAGAATTGTGCTGAGAAAGCAAAAGAGATGAAACTTTATGGTGCAGGGCAGGATTTGCTTAAAGATGCTTTTTCAGGAAATGTTCGTGGACTTGGCCCGGGAATTGCAGAGATGGAGTTCACAGAGAGAAAAGCTGAGCCCTTCATAGCTTTCATGATGGATAAAACAGAGCCTGGGGCGTTTAATTTACCATTGTTCAGAGTTTTTGCAGACCCATTCAACACTGCTGGGCTTGTAATTGATCCCTCGATGCATTCAGGCTTTGTTTTCGAGATATGGGATATATTGGAGCATAAAAGAGTTTTCATGCGCTCTCCAGAAGAGATTTACAGCATTCTCGCTCTTATTGGGGGAAAGAGTAGATTTGTGATAAAAAGAGTCTTTCCAAAACCTGGCAAATTGCCTGCAGAGGAGCCAGTAGCCGTTGTTAGCACTGAAAAGCTCTATCAGGTTGCAGGGGAGTATGTTGGAAAAGATGACCCTGTTGCAATCGTTAGAGCGCAAAGCGGTTTGCCAGCTGTTGGAGAGGTTCTCGAAGCTTTTGCTTTTCCCCACTTGGTAAGTGGATGGATGCGCGGGAGCCATAATGGACCGCTGATGCCCGTACCTTTCAGATACTCAAAGTGCACAAGATTTGATGGTCCACCAAGATGCATTGCAGCAGGATTTCAGCTCTGCAACGGAAAGCTTATTGGCCCAGTGGATTTGTTTGACGATCCTGCTTTTGATTACGCAAGACAAAAAGCAAACGAAATAGCAGAATATATGCGCAGACATGGTCCATTTGAACCTCATAGATTGTCTGCAGAAGAAATGGAATACACAACATTGCCAAAAGTTCTTGAAAGTTTGAAAAACAGATTTGAAAGGATATGAAGGAGATTTTCTGGAGCTCGCTGATGGATACAGAGAAAATTGCCAATCTGAGCAAATACAGCGTAGTAGTTGTTGGAAGTAGGCTGATGCTTGAAATTCTATGGAGAGCTGGAGTTGGGTTTTTGCACTACATTTCAGACTTCCTAACACCACAAGATGTGCTCATAGATTGCTCTATTAACCCATTGGAGGCAAATCAATACGATATCGTCTATCCGAGATCAGAAGAGAGCTGCATAATCTCGTATCTATATCCTGAGGAAGATTTAGAGCTCAGAAATTTGATAAAGGGGGCAGATTTGGTTATTGCACACAAGCATATTTTTGAAGTTGCAAAAATTGCAAAAGAACTCCGAGTGCCTTTCATTCCTGACATTGTAACCGTTTTTATGCCTGGTGGAGTTAGCATAGAAGAGGTTGAATACCCTATTGCAGAAAGAAATCCTGTAAGCTACACTTTACTTTGTGGTCTCCAAGCAATGGAAGTCATGCGCATTTTTGCAGGTTATAAGCCAATAATTGCTCCAGAAGCCATTGTTGTGGATTTAAAGGAGGGATTGAAGAGAGTATGGCTGAAAAAAACTGGTATGGATTAAAAGTTGGGATAGAAATCCACCAGCAACTTGACACGAAAGAAAAACTGTTTTGCAAATGCCCAACAGAATGCAAGGAGAATGCAGAGATTGAGATTTTGCGATATCTTAGACTGAAAAGGAGTGAGATGGGCGAAGAAGATAGAGCTGCGAAAGAGGAGGTTGAGAGGGGTAAAAAGTTCATATACAAATACTATCCCTCCACTTGCCTCGTCGAAGCAGACGAGGAGCCACCTGCGGAGATCAACAGAGAGGCGTTAAAAATTGCAATCCAGGTTGCAAAAATTCTGAAAATGACGGTTCTCGACGAAATTCATGTTATGAGGAAAATAGTTATCGATGGCAGCAATACTACGGGATTTCAGAGGACAGCTTTAGTTGCAGTTGATGGTGAGATCGAGGTTGATGAGACAAAAATCGGAATTGCAACACTTTGCCTTGAAGAAGAAGCGTGCAGAAAAATCGAGGAAAGTAGTGAGTTTACAATTTACTCTCTCGATAGACTTGGTATCCCCTTGATTGAAATTGGGACAAGAGCAGATATAAAAACACCTGAAATGGCAAAAAAAGTTGCAAAAAAGCTTGGAATGATTCTTAGATCAACAGAAAAGGTAAAGAGAGGAATTGGAACAATTAGACAGGACGTGAATATAAGCATAGCCAATGGAGCGAGAGTTGAAATTAAAGGAGTCCAAGAACTCGATATAATCGATAAGGTAGTTGAATACGAGGTTTTAAGGCAAATAAATCTTTTAAGGTTAAGAGATGAGCTTAAAAAAAGAGGGGCTGAAGTTTGCGAAAATATATTTGATGTGGGAAATGTTTTCGCAGAAACGAACTGCAAGATTCTCAAAGGTAAAAAAGTCAGGGCAGTATTACTAAAAAAATTTGCTGGCATCGTTGGGGCGCAAATACAGCCTGGTAGGAGATTAGGCAGTGAATTTGCTGATATTGCAAGAACTTTTGGTCTTGGCGGAATTTTTCACACAGATGAATTGCCTGCCTATGGAATAAGCGCTGAAGAAGTTGAAAAGCTAAAGAAATTGGTTAACGCAACTGAAAGCGATACAATTGTGATTGCAGCGGGAAAAGATGAGAGAGTGGATAAAGCACTACGCAGAATAATAGAGAGGGCAAAATTCTGCCTTCTGGGTGTTCCGGAGGAGACAAGAAAGGCCAATGAAGATGGGACTACTTCCTATCTTCGCCCTCTTCCGGGAGCGGCGAGGATGTATCCGGAAACAGATGTCCCACCAGTTCTTTCGAAAGAGTTTCTTGAAGTCGAGATTCCAGAGCTTATTGAGGAGAGAGCAAAGAGATATGAAAAACTGCTACCGCCAGAGCTTGCATTTGAAATTGCAGATTCAAGGTTTTACAAGCTTTTTGAAGAATTCTGTAACTCGATACCCCCTACTGTTGTTGCAAAGGTTCTTCACGTCATCCCGATTGAATTGAGAAGAGAGGGGCTTAACGTGGATCTATTGGGGGAGAAGAATTTCAGACTTGTTCTCGAGATGATAAAAGAGGGAGAGATTGCAAAAGAAGGAGCAGAAAGTGTGCTCAGGGAACTTATAAACAACCCTCTTGCTAAAAAAGAGGATATTTTAAAACTGATAAGCAAAAAGTTTGATCTGGACAGCTTTATAGAAAAAATTCTGGAGGAGAGAAAGGATTTAATTGCTGAGAAAGGGGAGAATGCTTTTAAGCCTTTGATGGGAATAGTAATGGCAGAATTCAGGGGAAAAATTGATGGAAAGATTGTTGCTGAAAAGCTCAGGAATGCGATAATCAAAAAGCTCAGTCAGTGAATTTTTTTAGAGAACTTCATCCTTATTTTGCAAAATGAACAGATTTCTGAACTCGAAACTTCTCCACATATCCTGCAGTAATTCGTCTCCCTGTTAGCTTCTGCTCTCAAAGCTAAACCGCGAACAAAATTTTTAACAAAACCAGGTTTTTTTAGTTCAATTTCATAAATTATCTCTTTCCAATCAGCTTTGGGAGCATATGGGCATTCGCTCTCTTTATAAGGCAAATTTTTTAGGATTACAAAAATCAAGTTCTCCTTTTCGCTGATCTCAAACAAAGGTCTCGCTCTTGCAACAACTTTTACATCAAAAGGCTCAATTCTTGGCAAAAGTTTCTCTGAAAAATCTCTTTGCTGCGCCACTGTGTTTTTGAGATAAAAAGAGGCTATATCCTCCGCTGTATGCCCTGTTGCAACAACATTAAAGCCATTCTCTCTTGCAAATCTGTTCATTATGTATCTCTTTGCAGTTCCACAAGCGGAGCAAATTCTTCCCTTCACTTGCGAGATCATGAAACCGTAATCTTTTAGCTCAACTATGTTGAGCTTTGAATCAAGCAAATTCGATAGCTCTTCAACTTTTTTCCTCGAATCCCTTGAATATTCACCGATTCCGAGATCAATGTGTAAAATTTCGAAGTCAAAACCAATATCTTTAAGCACCGTAGCCATTGCAGCGCTGTCTTTTCCACCAGAAACTGCTAAAAGTATCTTATCGTCTTTTTTAAATATTCCGTGCTTTTTTATTGATCTCTCAACCATTCTTCTGTAAAAATCTATGTAGCATTCTCTGCACAGGGCTATTCTGTAAGCCCTCAGATTTGCGATCGCCTTATTACTGCATTTGCTGCACTTCATAGACGGAGATTTGGGATTACGATCATAAATATCAGGGAAGTGAATATAAAGATTGCAAAAAATCTTGAGATGTTCAAGGCAATTCTTTCCCCTTTTTCACCGAATCTGCGGGAAAAAATGGCCGAAACTATTTCGTGAAAAACTCTTCCACCATCCAGCGGGATTGCTGGTAAACAGTTGAAAAGAGCAACGTAGAAATTTATCCAGGCGATCCAGTATAGAGAATCAAGCAACCAGAAAACTTCGGGAGGATTGTTGAAGAACTCTTTCATTTGGCTGAATCCCTGAAAAGTAAAGGGCATCGAAATAACAAAAACCCAGCCTATTGGATCTCTAAGAGTTGAGGGGACATTCTGAATTGTTGAGAGAAGTTGGGAAGTGTAGAAAACATTTACACCACCAATGCACTCAAGATTCCCAACATAAACACCCATGAAGGCTCTCCCATCTTTATTTACAAGCGTAAGGTTGAAGGTTTTGAAGTCACCATCGTAAACTTCAATTGTGACATTTTGCCACGGTTCTTTTCTTTTCATTTCTCTGTAGAAGTCATCGATGTTCTCAACCTTCACCCCATCGATCCTTGTAATCATCATCCCCTCCTTCATACCCGCAATCTCTGCGGGATAAGTCATGTTATCCCTGTAAAGCCCAGTTATCTTAACCCCCCTTACACCAAAAACAATTATTTCTTTTTTCCCAGAACTGTTCTCAACGAGAAATCGATTTGGCTCGTTTGGTTTTAAGAGTTGTAAAAACCCATTTTCAGCTTTAACATCGTTAACTTCGAGAATTCTTGCAACGAATTCACCGCTATCATCGACAATTGCGATTTCGGGATTTAACATCGAGAGAGAGTTAAAGAAGAAAGCAAAGGCTACGAAAGCGACGAAAAAGTTTGTTATCACGCCAACAGAGAAAATTCTTATTCTCGAAACTCTTTTTGTTTTTTTATCAAAAAGCTCTGTCTCATCTGGCTCTGCAAAAGCGCCGATTGGAAAAAGAGCGAGAATTAATCCCAGAGCTTTTACCTTTATATTCTCCACCCTACAAAGAATTGCATGACTTAATTCGTGCACAAAAATTGCAACAACAAGACCTATAAGCCCCCAAATAAGTGGAATAAATGGATTTAATCCCGGAATTAGCAGCGCAGCCTGGGGAGTCGTAAGCTCGGAGGGCTTTGGGGGAGAGATAACCATTATGATATCGGCAACAATTATTAAGGAGAACATGAAAAACATGCCAAAAAACACTGCTGGTAGGCCAATTGTTGAGAGAGATTTCCACAAATTCCTTGCTTCTGAGATTTTTTCAATTAATTTCAAACCCCTCGAGGTTCTTATGAGTAGAACAGGACCATAGCTCCTCAGTCCTCGCCTTTCTAAAATTCCTTTTCTACGAAGGAGTTCCAAAAAGCTCCAGTAAAGCAGAAAAACTACAAGCAGCCAATACATCTAACAAAAATCAGGAATACTCCGCCAGAACTTCTGCAAGTATTATCCCCTTCCCACCTGAAGGTTTTGCAATTGTTCTACCACAGATCAGGCATTTTACAATCGTTGAAGGGTGATCAAAGATGACTTGTTCATTCTCGCAATCCGGGCACTTGACTCGAAGAAATTTACTCATCTTTATCACCTCTCAATCAATTCAAATCTCTTCGCTCTCCATGTTGCTCTCGTTTGTGCTTTCTTGCAAACAGTGCACCTAAACCTTATGTTTACTCTTTTTGTTGGCTTATCCCCACCAGGAACCTTGCTGAATTTGCCGAGGTTTCCAATTTTGCCCCTCCTCTTCTTCTGTCTGTTAATCCATTTCAGCTGACTTGGCTTTCCCTTGCCCACCTTCTCCACTTCGTGTAACGTGTGCCTTCGACAAACTCTGCAGTATGTCATAACTTTTTTGGGATACTTCATACCTTCACCTCTATTTTCTCCGCCATGCCACTTTTTATCAGCACTTCAGCATTCTCAACTGGCAAAGTAGCGACATCTTCTCTTCTCAATTTATATCTTTTTCCATCAACACCGAGGATTTCCACATCTTTCTTGATTCTAACAAGAACGGTGTCAATTTTGAGCCTTTTCTCCTCAAAAGTCTCTCTTCTAAAGTCACTTATCATCTCCACGAGCTTCTTGAAGAACTCCCTCTCTGTGGAACTCATGTTTTCTTCGTTGAAACTTATTTCCTGTCCACAAACTTCCGCCCAGGCTGCGTTTATTATTTTACCAGTTCTCAGCTCAAAAAGCTTTCTTTGCAATCTTTTAAGAGTTCTTATCTCATCTTCAATCTTCTCGTTCTCACTTCTCTCCTTTTCAAGTTCTTCAATTCTCTTTCTAATTCTATTGTAAATATCTTCATCTATTTTCGTGAGCTGTGATCGGTTTTTTTCTATGAGCAAGAGTAGCTCTTCAATCATACTCTAAGGATTGAGTGGAAAATATTAAACATTGCTGAAATTCGAGAGCTTAAATATTTCAAACATTATAATTCCGCAAGCGACTGATAAGTTCAGCGATCCAACCTTTCCTGCCCCAGGAATTTGCACAATCTCATCACAAAGCTTTTTAACACCAATTGAAATCCCCCTATCTTCTCCACCTACAACAAGCACAAGTGGTGGGCTCATTTTAGTATTTCGTAAGTCCTTACCACCAATTTCAGCACCAACGACAAAAAATCCAAGATTTTTTAGCTTTTTGACTGTGCTTGCAAGATTTACCTCGCAAGCAATTTTGATGTGGAAAACAGCTCCTGCCGAGGCTCTAATAACACCCTCAGTTATCTGCACAGCCCTTCTCCTTTTAATCACAACCCCTGAACAACCAAAAAATTCGGAACTCCTTATGCATGCTCCAAGATTTTGGGGGTCATTTACGTTGTCGAGAATGAGAATGAAACTATTCTCAGCAATTGCTTTTCTTGCTATCTCTTCAACGGTTGAGTAACTCACTGGAGAGATTTCTGCGCAAATCTTTTCTGCCATTTTTCTTTTATAGCATGGAACCTTGAATTTCTTGGCAATCTCAAGAATCTCTCCCGCCTTTCCACTTGCCTCGGTGTAGTAGATCTTTAAAACCTTTCCAGCTTTCAACGCCTCGAGGACGCTGTTAACGCCGCAGATTTTCATAAAAATTGCTCTGTGCTATGAATAATTAAACTTCGACAAGGTTTAAGAAGAACTCGTGAACTTTTGTTGATGAAAGCTCTGGATGAAATGCCAGCCCAAGGATTTTGTGTTGTTTGACTGCAACTATTCTTTCCCCAAGTTTTGCCAATATCTCAACTTTTTCACCAACATTATCAATAATTGGAGCTCTGATAAAAACTGCATCGATTTCGCCAATGTATTTCATTATTAGCTTTGTTTGAAAGCTTTCTTTTTGTCTTCCAAAAGCATTTCTTTTAACCTTTACATCCAAGATTTGGAGTAGCTTTGTTCCAGTTCTCGCAACTTGTTCATCGCCATGTTTTGCAAGAACTATAAGCCCTGCACATGTGCCCATAATAGGTTTTCCAATCTCTGCAAGCTGAATTATTTCTTCAGCAATCCCATCTGAGAAAATAAGCTTACTTATTGTCGTGCTCTCTCCACCGGGAATTATTACTGCATCGCTTTCAGCTACAACACCCTTTTTTCTCGTCGCAATAACTTCTCCCTGAATTCCAAGATTTTTCATCGCTTTTTTCGTTGCTAAAACGTGTTCCTCAACGTCTCCTTGAACGCCAATTACGGTGATTTTCATGCCCCTCTTATCTGCATAAGCTCGGATTCGCTTAACTTTGAAACTTCAACCCCCCTCATTGCCTCGCCAAGTTCTTTTGAAACTTCTGCAATAACTTTAGGTTCATCATAGTGTTGAACCGCCTCAACAATGGCTTTTGCAAACTTTTCTGGATTGGATGATTTGAATATGCCCGAGCCAACAAAAACCCCATCAGCACCGAGTTTCATCATCAAAGCCGCATCTGCTGGTGTCGCGACGCCACCGGCTGCGAAGTTAACAACTGGAAGTCTGCCAAGATCCCGTATTTCAAGCAAAATCCCATAAATTCCCTCAGCAATTTCTTCGAATGTAAAACTCTCATATATTACCTCTTTATCAATCTGAAGCCCCATGTCTTCTTTTACAATCTTTGAAAGTTCCAAATATCTTGATGCATATTTTCTCGCAATCTCGTATATTTTTTCTTCTGAGATCGTTGTTAAAAGGTAGATTGAGTGATTTATGATTCTCATGTGCTTCACAGCTTCAACAACGTTACCAGTTCCAGCTTCCCCTTTTGTTCTAATCATCGCCGCTCCCTCCCAGATTCTTCGCACAGCTTCGCCAAGACTCCTCGCTCCGCAAACAAATGGGACAGTAAAATTCCTCTTGTATACATGGAAAAATGTGTCTGCAGGTGTTAAAACTTCGCTCTCATCGATCATGTCAACCCCTATTGCCTCAAGAGCTCTTGCTTCAGCTATGTGCCCAATTCTGCATTTAGCCATGACCGGAATTGTAACAGCGTTCATAATTTCTTCTATTTTCTTTGGATCTGCCATTCTTGCAACTCCGCCGCTTGCTCTGATGTCGGCAGGGACTTTGTGAAGTGCCATAACCGCCACAGCTCCCGCCTCCTCTGCTATAATCGCCTGTTCAGCATTTGTAACGTCCATTATTACTCCTCCCTTTTGCATCTTTGCAAATCCCCGCTTCACAAGTTCCGTGCCAAATCTGAGTTTCTCGATCTCGATCCTCATCGGATTTCCTTTTTGCTCAGGGAATATAAAATTACTCCCGCGATTTTTGCTGGTTAAAGATTCACATACTCTTTCCAAAAAGGAAAAAACTTAAAATCCGTGATCAAAGATAAAAAAGGTGATAGTATGCACACGGACTTGCCAGTAAAAGAGATAATGACAAGAAATGTCTGTCAGGGGAAAATAGAAGAGACGGTGCATGAGATTGCAAAGAGAATGGTTGAGTTTGGAGTGGGAAGCGTCGTTATAATGAAGGACAATAAACCCGTGGGAATTGTAACCGAAAAGGATTTGATTGCTAAAATCGTTGCCAAGAATAAAACCCCTTCAACTGTAAAAGTATCTGAGATTATGAGTTCTCCACTCTTAACAATCAAACCCACAACGAGTGTTAGAGAGGCTGCAAATTTAATGATGAAGAAAGGTATAAGAAGGTTGCCAATTGTGAATAAATCGGGAGAATTAGTTGGAATAATCACCGACAACGATATTCTCAGCATCGCCCTCGATCTTGGGGAATTCGCTTCTCTCATCACAGAACACTCCCTTGGTTATTCTGAAGTAAGTGGGGGTATATGTGAAAAATGTGGCAAGCATGCTGAATTTTTGCGCGAAATAGATGGTCTACACTTATGCGATGACTGCGCTGAGATTGAAAGGTGAAAAAGGAATGAATGTGATGGATATCGCAACAAAGAGTGTTCAAACACTACCACAAACAGCGACAATAATGAATGCCCTAAAGTTCATGCTGAGCAAAAACTTCCGAAGGATACCGATTACAGATGCAGGGACAAAAAAGCTGAGGGGTGTAATTACTGCAACGGATTTTGTGAATTTTTTCGGTGGCGGAAGCAAACATGGTATTGTTAGAAATCGCTACTCTGGCAACCTTTCAATTGCGGTTAATGCTGAGATAAAAGAAATCATGGAAAAAAATGTTGTGAGCATAGATAAAGATGCGAGCATCGATGAAGCAGTTGAAATAATGTTTCAGAAAAAGGTTGGCGGATGTCCTGTTGTTGATGATGACGTTGTTATTGGCATCGTTACCGAAAGAGATATTCTGAAGTTTCTGGCGCAGAACAGGAAAAAGATTGATGGCATAGCTGCAGAGTTCATGACAAAAAACGTTGTAACGATCAAGGCTAAGGATACAATAGAGAATGCCATGAAAACAATGATAAGCAGAAAGTTCCGGAGATTGCCTGTTATCGAGAACGGAATTCTTATTGGAATGATTACTTCGAGAGAGATACTCGCTTACTTTGGAAAGGGAGAGGCATTTAAAATGCTCGAAATTGGAGACATAAGTGAGGCAATAAGAAAACCCGTTGCCACAATACTTGTAAATGATGAACTAAACATGCACAAAGAGGTTCTCATGTTCCCGAAGGATGTTCTGATTTCTCAAATCGTCTCTGCAATGATTGAAAAGGGTCACGGGGCTGCACTGATTGTTGAAAACGCAAAACTTGAAGGGATAATTACCGAAAGAGATCTTGTAAAGTTTCTCTATCAGAGTTCATGAATTTTGTTGCAGAAGCCTTAAACTTGTCAAAGTATTCGGCAGAGAGACTTTTAGAAAGAGGAATTCTTAAAAAAGCTCACGTAAGTCATCCTTTCTTCGGAGAAATTGAAGCTTATAGAATTGAAAAAAAGTTTGGGATTTATGAAGAGGGCACAGTTGTAATTAAAAAAGGTGGTGAGATAAAAGTTGTTAGGGGTTTTCCAAAGATAAAAAGAATCCTTGTTCTTTCAGCTTTGAAAAAACATTTTGGGGACAAAAGAATTGCTGTTGAAGAGAAAATGAATGGTTACAACGTGAGAATCGCAAGAGTAGGAGAAGAGATATATGCGATAACGAGAAGGGGGCTAATTTGCCCATATACAACAGAGAAGGCCAGAGAGAAAATTAGTTCATCTTTCTTTGACCGCTATCCAGATTATTTTCTCTGCTGTGAAGCAGTTGGCAAAGGCTCTCCTTATGTGGCAGACATGTATGGCATTGAAGGTCTTGAATTCTTTCTCTTCGACATTAGGAAATGCGAGAGTAATAAACCCCTCAGCATCGAGGAGAAGGAGAGAATTTCTGCTAAATATGGTCTAAAAATGGCTAAAATTCTTTTAAAGTGTAAGGCAGATGAAGTAGAGAAAATAAGAGAAACTGTTAAAGCTCTGAATGCAAATAGAAGAGAGGGTGTGGTTTTTAAGGATATTGAAATGCTTTTAGAACCACTAAAATATACAACGAGCTTTTCAAATTGTTCCGACCTAAGCTATGCATTCAGATTCTTTGAAGAATTTGGCAGAGATTTTATGCTCGCCAGAATTATGAGAGAGGCTTTTCAAACATTTGAGTTTGGCGAAGACCTCGAAGCCCGGTCTCTTCGTCTTGGTAAAGCAATTCTTAACTCTGCGATTGAGAGTATAGCAAAAGTAAGGGATGGAAAAGAAGTATCAGAGATTTTCAGGCTGACTTTTTCAAGCGAGGATGTTTTGGAGCTTTTTAAAATGCACTTAAAATTGCTGGGAATAACTTTTAGAGAAATAGAGAGAAAAAGCTGCGACAAGGGTGTTGAAGTTCTTTTCGAGAGGGTTATGAGGGCTACAACGGATAAAATCAAAAGTCTTCTTGAGGGGAATCCATGGTAGTGGTAGCCGGAATCGATGCGGGAACAAAAAGCTATGACTTCGTGATTTTAAAAAACGGGGAATTTGAGGTTGAGAGCTTTGATAGCTTAAAAGTTAAAGAAGACCCAAAAGAGTTTTTTGAGGTGATCGAAAATTCTGAAGCAACTGTTTATGCAGGTCTTTCTGGCTATGGAATGCCCATAAAGCGATTTTGTGAGCTCAGCGAGTTTGATTTGCTCTTAATGACTCTAAATTTAGAGTCTGAAAAAAGCCTTGGGTTAAGAAATATTCTGGATAAATTAAGACATAGAATGGATTTCTATACAATTCCAGGTGTTATTCACCTCCCAACACTCCCCGAGTGGAGGAAATTTAACAGAATTGATCTCGGCACCTCTGACAAGGTTTGCTCAGCGGTTTTAGCTGTTACGAGTTTTGCAGAGGAGATGAGCTTGGAAAAGCAGAACTTCATTCTTGCAGAAATCGGATATGGCTTCACTTCACTTTTAGCAATTAAAAATGGAAAAATTGTCGATGCGCTTGGTGGGACTTCGGGTTTCATCGGTTTCAGCTCACTTGGAGCGATGGATGCGGAGGTTGCATATCTTTTGGGCAGTTTTCCGAAGAGTTTGATTTTCAGCGGTGGTATAAAAGATTTTACAAAAGACGAGAAACTGGCAATTCAAATACTTTCAGAGTTCGTCTTAAAGGGTTTTAGGGCATTGGAAGTTAGCATTGGAAAAGCTGAATTCTGCGTTCTTTCTGGAAGATTTGCTCGAGAAGTGGAGAAAAACTTGAGCGATTTATGTGAGACGAGAGTTCTAAAGGGTTTCTGTGATGGAAAGCAATCTGCTCAGGGAGCTGCAATTGTTGCAAACGCAATAGCAAAAGGGAATTTCAGATGGATCGTTGAGCACATGGAGATTTTCAACGCAAAAGGAAGTGTTCTCGATTATCTCTATGAGCCAATAAGGAGGAGGGTTCTGGAGAGGTTAAATTTATATCTCCGATAGCTACAAGCTTGCGTTATGTATGCCCGAATAAAGGTGAGAGACACAGTCAGAGTTCCTCCTTCTAAGATTGGGGAGGATCTGGAAAGTGTAATCGAATCCCTTTTGTGGGAGCAGTTTGAAGGTAGGCTCGATAAAGAATATGGTATGATAATCGGAATAGAGAGTATTGAAGAAATCGGAGAAGGGAAAATAATCGAAGGAGATGGAGCTGTTTATTTTGATATAACCTTTAACGCTATTTGCTTCAAGCCAACTTTGCAGGAAATCGTTGAAGGTGAGGTTGTTGAAGTCGTTGAATTTGGCTGCTTTGTGTCAATTGGGCCGCTTGATGCGCTTTTGCACATGAGCCAGATAACGAATGACTACATGGTTTTTGATGAGAAGAACAAGAGAATTGTTGGTAGAGAAACGAAAAAAGCAATTTCAGAAGGAGACTTTGTAAGAGCAAGAATAGTATCGCTCAGTTTAAAGGAAAGAGAACCGGAGAAGAGCAGAATTGGTTTAACAATGCGTCAACCATGGCTTGGAGCTATAAAATGGCTTGAAGAGGAAATTGCAAAAACAGAGGGTGAGAAGGTTGGCTGAAATTGCATGCAGAAATTGCAAGATAATAAGTTCTGATGCAATAGTTTGCAAGAACTGTGGATCCTCAGACTTAACGAAGGAATGGTATGGGTACGTTATTATAGTCAGCCCAGAGAAAAGCGAGATCGCAAAGATGCTGGGAATTAAAAATCCAGGTAAATATGCTCTGAGGGTAGATTGATGCTTCGTTTGCCAGAAAAACTGCGCACAGAGCTTTCAAAACCTTACGGAAGACTTTACAAAGATGGAGAGAGAGTTCTGGAGAAGGTTGAGGAGCTAAATTTCTGCAAACCCATTGCCTTTGTTGGGGATTTTGTTACCTATTGTGCTTTTAAAATCGGTTTAACTCCCGAAATCGTAGTTGTTGATGGAAAAACGCTCCGGGAAAGAAGCTTTGCTGTTGAAATTCCTGAAAGTTACACAAAGATTTATGCAAAAAATCCGGCAGGTGTGATAAGTTCAGAACTCATAAAAGCTCTTTTAAGCGCCATAGACTTTGCGAAGAGTGGGAAAAAAGTTGCAATTCTTGTTCTTGGTGAGGAAGACCTTGCAGTAATGCCTCTTGCACTGCTAATGCCTGAAGGGGGACTAATAATCTATGGGCAACCGAAAGAAGGAGTAGTGGCACTTCCAATAGATTCAGAAAAAAAAGTTCTAATACTCAAACTTCTTAAGCAGATGGAAGTTATTCAAGAGAGCGAAGAACTGAAAAAACTGGGGGTGATCTGATTGGAGATCCGTGTTGAATCCGAGAGACATGATCCGCTGCTGAAAAGGAAGGAAGTGCATTTCAAGATAAGTTTTGAGGGCAAAACACCTTCAAGAGGAGAAGTTAGAGAGAAGATAGCAGCATTGATGGGCGTGGAGCTTCAAAGAGTTGTGATTAACTACATAAAAACGGAGTTTGGAAAGAGGGAGGCAAAATGCTATGCAAAGATTTACGATTCTGTTGAGGCTTTAAAAAGCACAGAAGAGGAACACATTTTAATGAGAAATTTTCCAGAGCTGAGAAAAGAGAAAACCGAGCAGGTGCAGGGGTGATTGAGTGAAGGAAACTGTAAGTAGATTTTACGAGATAAAAGGAGAGAAGATTGTTAGGAAAAGAAGGTTTTGCCCCCGATGCGGGGAAGGTGTTTTCTTAGCAGAACACAAAGACCGCTTTACTTGTGGAAAATGCGGATACACTGAGTTTAAGAAGAGATGAACGTCCTCGGAATCGAGGGCACAGCCTGGAATCTGAGCGTTGCAGTTGTTGATGAGGGAGATATAATTGCAATGTTCAGCAGCGCTTATAATCCGCAGAAGGGTGGAATCCACCCAAGGGAGGCGTCGCAGCATCACGCTGAGGTTATGCCTACTCTTCTAAAAAAACTGTTTGAAGTCTTTCCAAAAGAAAAGATTGATGCGATTGCCTTTTCCCAAGGCCCGGGTTTGGGGCCATGTTTGCGTGTCGCCGCAACAGCGGCAAGACTTTTGGCAATAAAGCTCTCAAAGCCCCTAATAGGTGTTAATCACTGTCTTGCCCATGTTGAGATTGGTAAATGGAAAACAGAAGCAAAAAATCCAGTAACTCTTTATGTAAGCGGTGGAAATAGCCAGATTATTGCAAGAAGAGGAAATAGATACAGAGTTTTTGGTGAAACGCTGGATATAGGAATAGGCAATGCAATAGACAAACTTGCCAGAAGTTTCGGCTTTCCACACCCGGGAGGACCGAAAATTGAAGAACTTGCAAAAAAAGGGGAGAAGTATTATCCACTGCCATACATCGTAAAGGGCATGGATTTTTCATTCAGCGGCATGGTAACGGCAGCTCAGAAACTCCTCGGTAAAGCAAAGCTTGAAGACATCGCCTTCAGTTTTCAGGAAACAGCCTTTGCGATGCTAACTGAAGTTACAGAGCGGGCTTTGGCATATCTTGGCTACAACGAACTCTTGCTGGTTGGTGGAGTTGGAGCGAACAGCAGATTACAGCAAATGTTGAAACAGATGTGCGAAGATAGGGGGGCGACACTTTATTTTCCTCCAAAGGAGCTAATGGGTGATAACGGTGCAATGATTGCCTATACTGGGCTTTTAATGCTCAGAAATGGTTACGAGACAAAGTTAGAGGAGTCATTTGCCAAACCGAATTTCAGAATTGAAGAAATTGAGATAAGGTGGTAAAACTAATTTCTAAAACGAGGGTGTTCAAAGAACAAAATTTTCTGAAGTTATTCGGAAAAGATTTTATACATCAAAGCGATGCTCGAGCATGAAACTTTTTGAGCCAATAGAGATCGAGGGAATTAAGATAAAGAATCGCATAGTTTTACCTGCTGGAGAAACAAATTATCATGCCCCAGATGGTAGTGTAACGCAGAGATTGCTTGATTTCTATGAGGAGAGAGCAAAAGGGGGAATTGGTTTTGCGGTTGTAGGGGTTGCAAAAATAGAGCCATACTTCCTTGGAGGGATATCGATTTACGATGATCGCTTCATTCCCGGGCTTGCAAAAATCGCAGAAGTGTTTCATAAATACGCCGTAAAATGCGCTGTTCAGCTTTGGCATCCTGGAAGATACGAGATCTCAGCAGATCCTGAAAGGATTCCAGTTGCACCCTCTCCAATCCCACCGCCTATTTTCACGAGAAGAACTCCCAAGGAACTAACAAAGAGTGAGATTTTAAAAATCGAAGAGGAGTTCGCTGAAGCAGCTTTAAGAGCGAAAAAAGCTGGATTTGATGCTGTTGAGCTAATAGGGTCTGCAGGTTATCTTATTTCCCAGTTTTTCAGCCCTTCAACAAACAAAAGGACTGATGAATACGGCGGGAGCATTCAAAATAGGGCAAGATTTGCAGTTGAGATTGTGGAAAGGATAAAGGAAAGGTGTGGAAAGTTCCCGGTATTGATAAGAATTCCGGGCGACGAGTTTATTGAGGGCGGAAATGGTGTTAGAGAGATGAAGATAATCGCAAAAATACTTGAAAACGCGGGTGTTGCTGCGATAAATGTAATGGCGGGCTGGCATGAATCGAGAAGGCCGCTGACCACAATGCTTGTCCCGAGAGGGGGCTTTGCCTACCTTGCCGGGGAAATAAAAGAGGCCGTGAGTGTTCCGGTAATTGCTTCGCACCGAATAAATGATCCCGCTGTTGCGGAAAGAATTCTTGAAGAGGGAAAAGCAGATATGGTTGCAATGTTCAGAGCGTTGCTTGCAGATCCAGAGTTTCCGAATAAAGCAAAAGAGAAAAGATTTGACGAAATAAAAATCTGTATAGCCTGCAATCAGGGCTGTATGGATTATGTTATGCAGGGGATGCCAATAACCTGTCTTGTTAACCCAGCGGTTGGTAGGGAAGAAGAGGTCAAAAAGATGAGAGCAGAGAAAAAGAAGAAGGTCGTAATTGTGGGTGGAGGACCCGCAGGGTGCGTAGCGGCAGAGTTTCTCGCAAAGAAAGGACATGAAGTTGTTCTTTTTGAAAAAAGCGATAGACTTGGTGGGCAATTTAACATTGCTGCGAATTCTCCACTTGCTTACGAGTTCGCCGAACTTGGAAAATACTTTATGAGTGTTCTTCCAAAACTCGGTGTAAAGATCCACTATCGATGCGCAGCGAATGCAGAAAAAGTTCTTGCTGAAAAACCCGACGTTGTTGTTGTTGCAGTGGGAGCCAAACCATTGATTCCAAAAATTCCCGGGATTGAGAATGCAGTTACGGCTTTTGATGTCCTTGAGAAAAAGGTCAAAGTTGGGAGAAGAGTTGTAATAATCGGAGCTGGCGGAGTTGGTTGCGATACCGCAGCCATGCTTGCTGAGAAATCGAAAGTAACACTTATAGATATGCTCCCAAAGATTGGTGCAGACATTGGAGTGAGCACGAGATGGACTGTTTTGCTTTATCTACGCGAAAAGGGAGTGGAAATGCTTACGGAAACAAAGGCTGTAGAAATAAGGAGAAACGCTGTTATTGTTGAAACCCCATCAGGAATAAGAGAGCTTGAATGCGACACCACAATCATCGCCACCGGAACTTTACCAAACGATGGACTTTACGATGAACTCGCTGGGAAAGTGAAAGAAATCTACAGAATAGGCGACTGTGTTAAGCCAAGAAAAGCTCTTGATGCAACGATCGAAGCTTTCGAGCTTGCCCTAAAAATCTAATTTTTAAATTGTGTGCAAAAACTCTACCTTGGCACAAATCCTTCTTAGATCTTCAAAGAATCCGGGATAAGAAACATTAACGACTTCAGCATTTTTGCATTTAACCTCTCCAAGCAAGCCGAGGAGTGAAAAAGCCAAAGCCATTCTGTGGTCGCCAAAAGAGTCAACTGTGCCAAAGAACTCTTTTTTACCACCCCTTATTATGAGTCCATCTCTTTTTTCCTCAACTTCAACCCCCAATGCTCTGAGATTTCTCGCAATTCCAGAAATTCTGTCGATCTCTTTTATTCTCAGATGTTCTGCATTGTAAATCTCGCTTACACCATTTGCAGTTGCGGAAAGAATTGCCACAGTTGGCACTAAATCTGGTGTGTCGCTTGCATCAAAGCTTATTGGGTAAAGATCAGACTTATTTGCAATGATTAGCCCCTTTTCTCTCTTCCATTGAACATCTGCACCCATTTCTCTGCAAATCTCCACTATTCTCCTATCCCCCTGCATTGAATCAAAGGCATTAAGAATGCTCACTTCCCCCGCAAGAACTCCTGCTGCAATTAAGTAACTCGCGGAAGAAAAATCCGCAGGAACTTCAAATTTTTTTAGCCTGAATTCTTGTTCACCAGGAATTAAGAACTCATTTCCGAATTTCTCAATCTTCACCCCACACTTCTCGAGAACGTCAAGAGTTACATCAATATAGGGGCGAGATTTTGTTGCGATAACTTTCAAGCGACTTCCTCCTTTTACAAGAGGGAGCGAAAAAAGGAGAGAACTTATGAATTGGGAGCTCTCAGCTTTAATCTCAACTTCGCCTCCTTTTATAATACCTTTAATTTTAAAGGGGGCTCTAAATGCCTCGTCCCCTTTTGCAGTTGCGCCAAGTTTCTTCAAAACATTAACAAGTTCCTTATTAGGCCTCGTCCTTAGCGAAGCGTCACCATCAAGTTTACTGATTTCCGCAGACAGCGAAAGGAGTCCAGTGAATATTCTGAGTGTTGTTCCGGAGTTTTCAAAGTTAAAGTATCCACCACAGATTTTATCTGTTCCCGTAAATTCAAAAGAGTTACCAGTTCTCGAAAAATTCGCTCCAATTTTTTTGCAAGCCTTCAGAGTTGCAATTGTGTCAGCCGAAAGCAAAGGGTTGAATATCGTAGCCTTTTTCGATAACGAAGCAGAAATGAAAGCGCGATGTGTATAGCTTTTTGAAGGGGGCACAAAAACACTTCCATGTATTTCACTTTTCCTAATAATCACATCCATGTTTCTCGAACTCAAACAAGATGAAAAGATTTTCGCTAAATTTTAAATCTCCAGTCCCTTCTAATTTCAGGAAAATCTGCAAAAGCATTTCTTCTGATAAAAACAATTTCATCTCCGAATTTATCCAAAGCTCGCTTTAAATTAAATAAAACGCATCCTGGAAGTCTGATCTCAGCGATTTCGGACAATTCACTCGCGAACCGCAAAAATTCGCCAATACTTTCAGCTCTTTCAACTTCAACCCTTTCAAGCAGCTCTCTGTTTTCCCTGTAAATTGACAGTGGTTGGATAAAAAGCTCGTTTGCAATGCTTGCGATCTCAGCAATTTTTTTCAGTTCCTTCTCATTCACTCCGGGCATAAAAACCGTTCTCACTATTGTGTATGCCACTCCGGAGCTCATCTTGATGTTTTCAACAACCCTCTCAAAGAAGTCTCTTTTTGTTATCTTCCTGTAACTTTCCTTACTTGAAGCGTCGAGGCTTATCATAACGATGTCAAATTCCTCGCAGAGTTTCTTTGTTAGTAATACACCATTTGTCTGCAAATCAAGCCTTATTTCCCCAAAAATATCCCTAAGTGCTCTTGCTATCCTCAAAACCTCCTTTTCTCCTACAAGAAGTGGTTCTCCGAACTGAGAAATCGTGATCGCTTTCGGGTTCATGTCCCCATAATATCCTGGTTTTGGAATCCCCATAGACTTTGCAATTTTTGAGTAGCAGAAAATGCAGTCCAAATTGCAGTCAAGTGTTATTTCATAACTTGGATGATGCTTTGGATTCTCAACTTCGCTTATTCCCTCACAATGTTTGCAGTGAAAAGAATATTTAGCTTTCTTTATAAAATCAATCATATTTTATCAAAAACCCTTACTATGAACTCAGAGAGCCTTATGGCATCTTCTTTGCTCTTCATTATTATTTTAGTCACAAAAATTCCGTCTCTTTTCAAATGCGCATCACTCTCATCGACGATCATTGCTGAAAGGAAATCCCTGTAAACTTCGCAAACTCCGAGTGGTGAAACTTCGAAACCCTTCGCTACCATGAACTTCGCTGCAGGACCGCTTAAAGGGTTTTTTCCAATTATTGGCGAAACTGCAACGACTTTTTTCCCTCCAAGCCTTTTTCTCAAATCTTCAACACTCAAAATCGGAAGTATGCTCGTTATAGGGTTACTTGGTCCTATCAATATCTCGCTATCTTTTTTAAGCTCTAAAAGCACCTCTCTCGGTATTTTTGCGGCTTCAATTCCTTTAAAATAAATGTCAAGAACTTCAGGTATCCCCTTTCTCTTAACCCAGAACTCCTGAAAGTGCATCTCACCTTCTGGGGTTACTATGGTGGTTGCAACCTCTTCGTTGCACATCGGATAGATGTTCTTATCAACACCGTAAGCATTTGCAACAGCCCTTGTAGCCTCAACAAGGCTAAAACCTTTCCTAAGCATCTCGCTTCGCAGTATATGCGTTGCTCTATCCAGATCTCCAACTGTCATGAATTCTTCGAAGCCGAGATTTTTCAGTGCTTCATGAGTTCTGAACGTATCATTCCTTATCCCCCACCACTTTTCCTCATCTATAATCTCAGCAAGAGCGTAAATCACAGAATCAACATCAGGACATATCTTGTTCCCAGAAACCCAGATGTCCTCTGCCGTGTTTACTACTACGCTGAAGTTAACGACTTCTTTCATTCCAATGAGTAGCTTTGGTGTTCCCGTGCCTCCAGAGAGGACAATCATCTAAAGATCTCTCCAAATTCCTCAATTCTTCTTTCACTATTTATAAGCTCCCTCAGAACGCTTTCCAGCTTTTCGCTTTTCACCCTTATCTGTTTCGTCGTATCTCTGTCCCTTATAGTTACACTGTCATCTTCGAAGCTCTGGTGATCAATGGTAATGCAAAAAGGAGTCCCTATTTCGTCAAACCTTCTATATCTTCTCCCAATACTACCAGAATCGTCGTATTCTGTGTAAAATCCATTTTTTCTCAATTTTTCGGCAATTTCAAGTGCTTTTGTTGTAAAAGGCTCTCTCGAGAGCAGTGGTAGAACAGCAACCTCTACGGGAGCCAGTCGCCTTTTAAGCCTTAAAACCTTTCTCTCTTCCCCTTCAACTAAATCCCTTTCAAAAGAGTGTTCAAGCGCAGCGTAGGTTATCCTGTCAAGTCCAAATGATGGTTCGATAACATGGGGAACTACCCTTTCTCCAGTTATCTCTTCTTCCACTTCCTGAACCGTGAAGAACTCGCTGCTGAGCTTTATTTTTTCTCCATCAACTTCAATTTCAACCTCTTCAGACTCAAGATTTAGCTTTTCAAGAATTTCTGCAATCTTTTTCGCCTTCGCCTTAAAAACTGGTCCCAAAGCACTCATTTTTGGCACAGCTTTTTTTCTCTTGACTTTAATTGGCTTTGAATACTGCACAAATACACTCAAATCCTCTCCACTGAATTTTGAGTGCCTTGAGAGGTCGTAATCAGTTCTGTCAGCAATTCCAACAACTTCAATCCATCCAAAACTGGTTAAAACTTCTGCATCCCAGCAATCGGTGGCGTAATGTGCTCTTTCATCATCCTTATGCTGTCTAAACCGCAGTTTATCGTCTTTTATACCAATTGAGAGCAAAAATCTTCTCGTTTTTGCAATGAAATAAGCGAGAATCTCGTTTGCAACAATTCCTTTTTTAACAGCTTCTTCTGCGGTTATGCGATGCTCTTTGTCGAACTTGTCGATGAGTGTTAAAGAGTCCTTAGCAAATTTCCAGAAGTTTGGATGCTTTTTCTCAGCCGGATGAACAAAAAACTCTAATTCTGCCTGATTAAATTCTCTCAACCTTATAACTCCCTGTCTTGGGCTTATCTCGTTTCTAAATGCCCTTCCAATTTGCGCAACACCGAATGGTAATTTATCCCTGAAGTAGTTAAGAAGTCTTTTGAAATCGATAAAAATACCCTGAGCAGTTTCTGGGCGCAAATAGGCATTTTTACCCTTTCCAGCACCTATTTTTGTTGAAAACATCAAGTTCATCGGGAAAGGCTCGCCAAAAATACCTCCACATTCACATTTCAGATCGTAAACCTGGAGAATTTCTTTAATTGCATTCATTGCAGCCTCAACTTCTAAATTTAGCTTCTCCTTTACATAGTGATCTGCCCTGTAAACTCTACCACATTTCTGGCATTCGATTGCAACATCAACAAAGGATGTTGCATGTCCTGAAGCGATAAAAACATCTTCAACCCCTATAAGGGGAGTGTCTATTTCAGCAACTCTTTCGCATATCACAAAAAATTCGCGCCATATGTTTTCAATTTTTCTCCTCAAATTATTCCCCAAAGGAGCATAATCTATGAAGCCAGCCATTCCACCATATATTTCGAATGATTGCCAAAGAAATCCCCTTCTGATCAGCATTTCCATTAGATCACTCATGGAAAGAGCAAAGCTTGTTCAACTTAAAAGTTTTAAGGTTTGAACAAACTAACCAACTTTCCGCTTTAGCCATTTTTCCGCGCTCTTCAAGTCCTCAATTTTTTCAAAGTATAAAGTTTTCACACCAAAGCCTTTTTTCTTGAGCTTGATCGTAAGATTTCTCTCGTTTACTTCAAAGCCATGGATTTGGTTTAGTCTCGTTTTGAAGGGCTTGTAAATTATGAGCTCATCATCCATTAGGTAAAACCTCGGTTTTCCAAGCGAGATTATTGCGTAGAGAAAGATGAAGAGTGAAAAAATAGTAAAGATAAGCAGAATTCTTATCAGGTTCTCTCCAACGATAACCCTATAAATGGAGTAGCAAAGGCCAATTAATACAAGGAAAGAGATAATGAGGAGCCACTT
Organism: Archaeoglobaceae archaeon; assembly: GCA_038866255.1. Taxonomy (GTDB): domain Archaea; phylum Halobacteriota; class Archaeoglobi; order Archaeoglobales; family Archaeoglobaceae; genus WYZ-LMO2. Next base: position 13,020 of record JAWBZL010000007.1, on the reverse strand, counting down.
TTTTCTTGCAACAGGATTCCTAATTGCTCTATAACTCCACATCATGTTCCGCATCTCCAGTCTGTGAGGTAACGAATCTGCTCTTCTGTTAGCTTGTCTATCTCAACACCAAGAATTTCGAGCTTTATTTTTGCAACCTTCCTATCAAGTTCTTCAGGCATTCTGTAAACTCTATTTTCGAGCTTTTCCCAGTTCTCTGCAATGTAGCGAGCTGCCAAAGCCTGATTAGAGAAGCTCATGTCCATAACTTCAATTGGATGACCATCCCCAGCTACGAGGTTCACAAGCCTGCCTTCTGCAAGCAGATAAACTTTTTTATCTCCGAGATCGAATTCTTTAACATTTTTTCTTATCTCCCGAACACTCTTTGCAAGATTGTGCAAAGTTTTTACGTTCACCTCAACATTGAAGTGCCCCGCGTTTGCCAAAATTGCACCATCCTTCATCTTTCTTATGTGTTCTTCCCTGATAACATCCCTGTTTCCCGTGGCGGTTATGAAGATGTCCCCGATTTCACATGCCTTGCTCATTGGCATTACCTCAAACCCATCCATTATCGCCTCAAGAGCTCTTATTTCATCAACCTCTGTAACAATCACTTTCGCCCCCATACCTCTGCAACGCATTGCAATTCCTCGACCACACCACCCATAGCCAGCAACTACGAGCCTTTTTTCTGCAAGCAACATGTTCGTTGCCCTCATTAATCCATCAATCGTAGATTGCCCCGTTCCGTAACGGTTGTCAAACAAAAACTTCGTGAGAGCGTCGTTCACAGCAATAACTGGAAAGGCAAGGACACCATTTTTTTCCATTGCCTTTAAACGGATAACTCCTGTTGTCGTTTCCTCGCTTGCCCCCTTCACTTTTTGGTTGCATTTGTGAAGTTCCAAGATCAAATCCGCACCATCATCAATAACGATATCTGGTTTGAATTCTGCAACTTTTCGAATTGCTGAGTAATATTCATCAACACTCATCCCACGTTTCGCGAAGCACTTAATTCCCATACTTTGCAATGCCTCGCTCACATCATCCTGTGTGCTCATCGGATTGCAGGCTGTGATTGCAACTTCTGCTCCAGCAGCGATGAGAGTTTTAACAAGAACCGCAGTCTTCGCCTCAACGTGTAAAGCCATTCCAATTCTCATACCATCCAAGGGTTTTTCTTTCTCCATTTCCTTTCTTATCCTTGCAAGGACCTTCATGTGTCTTTCTGCCCAAGCTATTTTGTTAAATCCCTCCATACCTCGTTACCTCCTCGATTCTGTTTTCGAGTTTTGAAATCCAATCAATTTTACCCGGTTCGAAATTCTCGCCATACTTCAAAATTCTTTCAATTACATCTGCAACCTCCTCTACGCTCATCTCAGTTACATCGATCTCGTAAACTTTTTCGCAATTCTCGAGTGCCTCTGCAAGAATTACATCAATAAGCTCAGCTTCAACATTTTCCATAATCTTTTCATAGCTCCAGCCACGATTCATCAGTCTTTTCTTGATTACTAACGGATTACAACGAAGAACTATTGCAATCTCCGCTTTCAGGAAGTGGGAAAGATGACCTTCAACAATTCCATCAAATCTGTGTTTTGAGAGCTTTTCTACATCAACAATTATCTCCTCACCTTCCTTTTTTGCACATCCGTGCATTTCAGCAAATTCTTTCACTGAAATTACCTTGTATCCCCTTCTTTTCAATTCTTCAGCAACGGTTGTTTTTCCACATCCAGGAGTTCCAGTTAGGGCTATCATAACACTTCCCTTAGCTTTTTAAGGAAGAAATCGTTTTCTTCAGGTTTTCCAATTGTAACCCGGTAGCCTTCCACACCAAAACTGCTGCAATCACGAATTATTACCCCTTTCCTGAGCAAATCCTCGGCAAGTCTTTCTCTTGCCTTAAAGAAGATGAAATTTGCCTGTGAAGGATAGGGATTAACGAGAACTTTGAGTTCCCTGTAAACTCTTCCTCTTTCATTCTTTATCTTTTCAACGCAAGCCCTCATCCATCCCAGATCTTCGAGTGAAGCTATTGCACAGAGTTCTGCAATTGTAGAAACTGGAAAAGGTGTTGAAGCGGCTCTATAGTGATCAAGAAGCCATTTTGGTAATCTCGCATATCCAATTCTTAGATTTGCTAAGCCAAAAGCTTTTGACATGGTTCTTGCAACTATTAAGTTATCAGCATCAATTTCGAGCTTTAAATCTGAGAACTCAACATATGCTTCATCAATAAAAACCACAGCTTTGGTTGAATTCACAATTTCCTCAATTAGCTTCGGCTTCTCCACGTTTCCAGTGGGGTTGTTTGGAAATGGTATTATAACAAGTTTGGTTCTCTCATTCAGATGATCGAAGATATCTTCACCGATCTCAAAGTTCTCATTCCTTTTAACGAGCACTTCTCTTGCACAGTGAAGCTTTGCAAGAATCCTGTAATACTGGAAAGTCGGCACTGGAATTATAACCTCGTCTCCTTCATCAATTAAGAGTTTGAAAATAGTTTCAAGTATACCATCAATTCCCGCACCGACAACGATTCTCTGCACATCCCAAGTAGTGTATTCACTAAGCTTCTCCCTTAAAACCCTGTATTCGGGATTTGGATAGCGATGCAAATCTGAGAATTTACGCAGCACTTCGATTGCTTTTAGGCTCGCTCCATATGGATTCTCGTTCGAAGCGAGCTTGACAACTTTTTCTATCCCCATTTTTTTCATTACTTCTTCAATGCTTTTCCCGGCAACATACTTCTCAAACCTTGCGCATTTTCTCATCGAACCACTTCTAACTCAATGTGTCTCCAGCTTTCATTCACACCTCTAAGCGAGGTTGCCATAGCTTCAACTATTTTCGCAATCATCTTGGTTACGAAGGGATTGAGCTCAATCTCAACACCATCCACAACCAATCGAACTTCCATCATATCACCTTTCTGAACTCGGAGATAAAGTTCTTTATAACCTCTTCCGTCACGTGAGGCATGATAACGAACCTTATCGCCTTCGGCTCTCTGGTTGTTGAGATCACCCATTTTTTACGATAAAGCTCAGCCTTTATTTCCTCAGCTTTCTCAGTTTTGAATGCAACTACGTTCATAATTGGTTCAATCACAGGTTCGAAGCCAAGTTTTGACATCTCCTCAACAATTATCCTTGTGTTTTTTAAGCATCGGTTAACTATTGCCTTCATACCAGAGAAACCAAGAGTTTTCAGCACCGCATAAGCAGACGCAACTCCAGTGCCCGGGCGAGTGCCTGTGAGTGTGAACTGCATTTTTGAAGTTAAATAAGGAGTTTCAACTTCGAGTGCTCTTAAAAATTGCTCGTCTCTGAAAACTATTCCACCAGCGGGTATCGTTGCCATCCCCATTTTGTGCGGGTCGATTGTAATTGAGGTAACCCCCTTGTTTATGAAATCAAAAGGATATGGATTGTCCATAAATGGTATCACAAGCCCACCAAAGGCTGCATCGATATGTAAAGGAACTTCTTTTTCCTCTGCAAGCTTTGAAAGTTCAACAATTGGATCTATTTGTCCAAGTTCAGTTGTTCCTGCTATTCCAACAATTGCTACCGTGTTGTCATCGATTAACCTTTCCACTTCCGAGACATCCACTTTATAGGACTCATCAACGTTCGCTCTCCTAACTTCAACTCTAAGGATGTCACAGATTTTCTCAAAAGAGAAGTGCGCAGTTTTTGGTATTACTATGTTGGGCTTATTCTTGGCTTTAACGTTTCTCGCACTTCTTATTCCCTGAATGTTCGCTTCAGTTCCACCAGAACAAATATAACCAGAGGGGTTTTTGCAATGCAAGAGGTCTCCAATAAGCTTTATCAGTTTCTTCTCCAGCTCGACAGTCCCAGGAAATATTCCGGGGTCGCCAAGGTTTGTGTTTATAAATAGCTGATGAGCTTTAATCGCAATCTCATGCGGAATCGTGCACATCGAGCTTAGAACTCTGGAATACGGGATATCCATTTCCCTGTAGCGCTTTAGTTCCTCCATTACATCCATGTGCGTTGTTGGAAAAAAGGTAATAAATAGGTAACTAATCCCCTTTGTGACATCCATAAAACTTGCAATCCTGATTGGTGGTGTGGGAAAAAGAGTTGGAATCGAGAAGCCCGAGCTCAGAATATGTGGAAAAAAGCTCCTTGAAATCGCAGTAGCAAAGTTTTCCGAATTTGATCCGATTTTTGTTTGTAGGGACGAGACTCAAGCTGAAAGATATAGGAGAGAATTTAAAGCAAAATTCGTGTGTGACATTTTTCGCGATTTTGGGGCGATTGCGGGCATACATTCCGCAATAAAGTATAACGGAAACACAGTCGTGACTGCAGTGGACATGCCATTCGTTAAAAAGAAGGTCGTGGAATTTCTGTTTGAAAAGGGTATCGAACTTGGTTGTGATGCCTTGATTCCAAAACATGATTTTGCTGAACCACTTTTAGCCTTTTACTCCCATAGAGCCCTTGAAGAAATTGAAAGATCGATTCAAAAAGGAGAGAGAAGAATTCTTGTTCCAATTTCAAGACTTAAAACAATCTTTTTCCCCGCTACTGAGCTGAGAAAATTCGATAAAAATCTTATATCCTTTTTCAACATAAACACACCCGAAAACGTTGCAAGGGCTGAGGAGCTATGCTCAGAGATCTTTGCGGAAGAGTCGTAACGAATCTTCGTATCGCAGTCACGCAGAAATGCAATCTAAACTGCATTTACTGCCACAGAGAAGGAGAAAAAGAGGTCAAGGGAGAGATGAGCGTGGATAGAATTTCGGAAATTGCAAATGCCTTCTATGAACTTGGTGTGAAGAAAGTAAAAATTACGGGTGGTGAGCCTTTGCTCAGAAAGGATATCTGTGAGATAATTTCATCCCTGCCGGATTTTGATGAGATATCGCTAACAACAAATGGAGTTCTTTTAAAAGAGAAGGCAAAAGAGTTAAAAGAATCGGGATTGGACAGGGTAAACATAAGTCTTGATACACTTGATGCAGACAAGTTTCACTCTCTCACTGGTGGCGGGAAGCTTGAGTCTGTAATTGAAGGATTAAAAAGCGCAGTGGAGGCGAAGCTAACACCGGTGAAGCTGAACATGGTTCTCATGAAAGGGATAAATGAGATCGAGGTATTTGAGATGCTGAGATTTGCGAATTCTTTTAATAAAAGGGGGACAAGGGTAATTCTTCAACTCATAGAGCTTATTCCAAATTCAAAAACACTGAATTTTTACTTGAATCCCGAGATCTTCGAAAAGCAGTTCGAAAAAATTGCAAAAGGTGTTAAAATAAGAGATATGCAGAGGAGAAAACAATTCTTCACACCATTGGGAATCGTGGAGATCGTAAAACCACTTGACAACAGCGAGTTCTGCAGACATTGCAACAGAATTCGAGTAACTTCTGATGGAAAAATTAAGCTCTGCCTAATGAAAGATGTTGCAATAGATGTCTCGGAATTGCATGGAGAGGAATTGAAAAAAGCGATTATCGAAGCAGTGAAGCTGCGAAAGCCCTTTTTCACTTAACGCTTTTAACAGCGTTTACAATTTTTCTCACTTTTTCAGCTTTTACTATTCCGCGCTCTTTGATATAAGTCCCCACTATTACCCCATCACAGAACTTGGCAATCTTTTTTGCATTCTCTGAATTTACACCACTACCCGCAAGAACGGGGGCGATTTTACTTGCTTTCTTCAAATTTTCAAGGTTCACCTCTAATCCAGTTGCTTTCCCGGTTATAATCAGCGCATCTACAAGATTTCTTTCAGTGTTAAGTAAGTAATCCTCGATTTCTGCAAAGTGGACAGCGTGTTTTACGTTGATGTCCGCGAATACCATTGCCTTGCAGTCGATTTGGTTTTTGTACCGCATTATTTTCCCCGCTTCCCCGAAGAGAAAACCCTCAGGGGAGATCGAGGGGAAAAAGAATTGGTTAACTCTCACGAAATCCGCGTTCACAGCCTTTGCTATTGCAATCGCACCAATTGCATCGTTTCTTAGAACATTTATGCCTATGCCGAGATTTGTAGTCTTTTTTATTTCCCATGCAATTACACTCATGCAAGCAATCGTCTCTTTCCCTACTTCAACCAAGAAGGGCATATCTCCGAAGTTCTCGATAAGCACCGCATCCGCACCGCCTTCTTCAATTGCCTTAGCATCGAGCAAAGCCCTTTCGAGAACTTCATCGAAACTCCTGTGCATTGGTGATCCTGGAAGAGGTTTCAAATGGACTGTGCAAATTACTGTTTTCTCCATACCACCTCCCCCCTATATCGGATTTCAACTACTCTATGCTGCGGAATTGCTCTTCCATCTTTGAGATAGATAAACTTGTGCCCTATACTTTCAATCTCATTGCCCTCAATTTCTTTAAAACCTGCAAATCTGTCCAAAAAAACAACAGTAACCTTTGTAAAATCATATCCTCCCCATTTCAGTTTGTTCAATGTTTCTCTCGTTCTAAATTTCCTCATCTCTCGCAATTTCTATGAGTTGCCCCTTTAAATTAAGCTTCAGAGATCTTTTAACAATCGCCCTGATGAAAAGCGGATCGTAGTTAAGAGTTTTCGTTATGTGTCCCACGGAGTTTCTTCCAAGCTCAACTTCTCTTTTTATTTTCTCTACATACTCGTTAACCTCATCATCGGGCATGAAAACAATTTCAAGGATCTTGTTAAGCTCTTTCAAAGAAATGTAAAAGTTCGCTGAAATGTGAGTATAGCTAACGTGATATTCTTTTTCTGGTTTCCCAGCTGGATCTGAGGGCATTCTCCACTTTACTTCAAGCATTCCAGCATGTTTTAGGATTTTAAGTGTCTCCTCAAAGCCATCTCCAAATTTTTCCCTTAGCTCATCAATCGTCAACCAGTCATCGAGCAGTGCAGAATACACCTTTCTGTGTGTTTCAGTTGATAGCAGCTGAAATACTGGAACAAGTTCGACAATGTCGTTTACAAGTTTCGCTCTCTTTACCATTAATCAATTTTTAAATCTCAAGACAATTATACTTTGCGTTCTACATAGCATTCTCACATAAGCCCCCCATCTGCAATGTTTCTTAACAAAAATTAAGGACTTCCAATTTCCAAAACCAAGATAGATAATCAAATCTGCGAAAGAAATTCGAAATTCTTATATATTCTCAAACCAAAGAACGTTGGAGGTGGCACAATGTCAGAAACACCATTGGTTGATGAACTTGAAAAGGGCCCATGGCCAAGCTTTGTTAAGGAGATAAAGAAAACTGCTGAGAATATGGAAAAACTCGCTTCGCAAGGCAAGGATCTCAAGTTACCAAAAACAGCTCGAGGGTTGCTGAAACAACTTGAGATTTCCTACAAGGACAAGAGAACACATTGGAAACACGGTGGCATCGTTTCAGTAGTCGGCTACGGTGGTGGAGTTATTGGTAGATATTCCGACTTAGGTGACAAGGTTCCCGAAGTAGAGCACTTCCATACAATGCGCATCAACATGCCTGGAGGTTGGTTCTATTCAACAAAAGCTCTACGTGGGCTTTGCAATGTCTGGGAGAAATGGGGAAGCGGAATTACGAACATGCACGGCTCTACTGGAGACATTATCTTCCTTGGAACGAGGAGCGAATACCTACAACCTTGCTTTGAAGATCTTGGAAAACTCGAAATCCCCTTCGATCTCGGCGGAAGCGGTTCAGCGTTGAGAACACCTTCAGCTTGCATGGGTCCAGCGCTTTGCGAATTCGCTTGTTACGACACTCTCGATCTTTGCTATGATCTTACCATAACTTACCAGAACGAGCTCCATCGCCCAATGTGGCCATACAAGTTCAAGATAAAGTGCTCAGGCTGTCCAAATGATTGTGTTGCTTCAAAGGCAAGGGCTGATTTTGCCATTATTGGCACATGGAAGGATGAGATTCAGATAGACAACGAAGCCGTTAAGGAGTATGCGAAATGGATGGACATTGAAAACGAGGTTGTGAAGCTTTGCCCAACAAAGTCGATAAGCTGGAATGGAAAAGAGCTGAAAATTGATGCAAAGAACTGCGTGCGATGCATGCACTGCATAAATAAGATGCCGAAGGCTTTGAAGCCGGGTAAGGAAAGGGGAGCAACAATTCTCGTGGGTGCAAAGGCTCCTGTGCTTGAGGGAGCAATCATTGGCTGGGTTGCAATACCATTTATCGAAATTAAGAAGCCATACGATGAGATAAAAGAGATACTGAATGCAACTTTTGAGTGGTGGGATGAGGAAGGAAAATTCAGAGAAAGACTTGGCGAGCTAATCTGGAGAAAGGGAATGAGAGAGTATCTAAAAGTTATTGGCAAAGACGTAGATGTTCGCATAGTGAAGGCTCCAAGAAACAATCCGTTTATGTTCTTCAAGAAAGAGGAGCTGAGACCTTCGCCGTATATTGAAGAAATGAAGAAGAGGGGGATGTTCTGATGGTGAAGACAGATTTTGGTCCGCCAAAGTATGAGCTGATGCTGCATCCATTGATAAAGAAGAACTACGGGAAGTGGAAGTTCCACGAGGTTGTGAAACCAGGCGTTATAAGGAGAGTCGCTGAGAGCGGGGACGAGATTTACGTGGTTCGCTTTGGCACTCCAAGGCTCATGAGCATTTACACAATTCGCGAACTGTGCGACATAGCAGATAAATACAGCGACGGCTACTTGCGATGGACTTCGAGAAATAACGTAGAGTTCTTTGTCACAGATAAGAACAAGGTTGACGCTTTGATCAAGGAAGTGAAGGAGAAGGTTGGCTTCCCTTGCGGTGGAACTTGGGATGCGGTGACTGGAAAGTACGGTTTAAGCAACATCGTCCATACACAAGGCTGGATACATTGCCACACCCCTGCAATTGATGCGTCTGGTATTGTAAAGGCGGTAATGGATGAGCTATACGAGTACTTCGTTGATCAAAAACTACCCGCGATGTGCAGGATAAGTCTTGCCTGTTGCGCGAACATGTGCGGAGCTGTGCACGCTTCTGATATCGCAATCGTTGGCATTCATCGCACCCCACCATTGCCAGACGATGATGTTGTGAGAAGAACTTGCGAAATCCCAAGCACGGTTGCCGCGTGTCCAACGGGAGCGCTTAAACCAGACATGAAGGCAAAGACGATAAGAGTTGATGTCGAGAAGTGCATGTACTGTGGAAATTGCTATACAATGTGTCCGGGAATGCCATTGTTCGATCCAGAAAACGATGGTGCTGCGATAATGGTCGGTGGAAAGATCAGCGACGCAAGAAGAATGCCTGAACTTTCGAAAGTCGTTGTTCCTTGGGTGCCAAATGAACCGCCGAGATGGCCTACACTTGTGAAATATATAAAGCAGATACTCGAAGCTTGGGCAAACAATGCGAGAAAGCATGAAAGGCTGATCGAGTGGGTCGACAGGATTGGCTGGGAGAGATTCTTCGAGATTGCTGGACTTGAGTTCACAGATCATCTGATCGACGACTACAGAATTACACCTTACATCTACTCCGAGCTCCGCACGAGCGCGCAGTTCAGATGGTAAATTTATAAATCCAAACCTCTACTTTTTTTGGTGATATAAATGACTGAAGTTACTTACACAGAGGAGGAGAAAAAGAAGGTTTTGGATCAGCTTGGCAAGAAAACTTGGAAGATCCCGGAGCTTGCAAAGATTACACAAATCGATAAGGCAAAAGTCAAAAAAATTGTGCAGGACTTGATAGATCAGGGAGTTGCAGCTTATTGGTCTTCTGGATCAACGACGTACGTTGCAACGAAGCAATATATTGAAGAACTTGAGAAGAAGCGTGCTCAGGGTTGAGTTTAACGATTTCCTTATAAATCCTGTATTTTTTATTGAAATAGCTCGAATTCATTTGGGAATTTCGAAATTCGTATCCCTGAAGCCTTTCAGTCATGACAGTTTTGAGGCTGATTTTTGCAGAAAAAACGGTTTTAAGGCTCTCTTCTTTGAAACAAAAGTAAGTAGAATTTTGGGCGATTTAGAGATAAGCCCTATACGCTTTTTTGTTGTAACAAGAGATGAAAGATTCTTGAAGGCGATAAGCAGGATTGAGCAAAAGATTCTTTCAGGAGCGATAAGTTTTCAAAAAGGACGCAAGAAGTTGATAAAACTTGAAGGCAAGCTCTTTGGATACCCGGAATGTTGCGTTGAAGCTTATTTTAGAAGTAAATGCGAGTTACCCCTTGAAACAAAGCTTATAATTGAATGTTTTGAGCGCGGGATCTTTGAAGATCTGTTAGCAGCATTGAAAAAATCTGAAACGTGCTTTTTCCCTCAATTCTTTACTATGAACTTTTATCCTTGTGAAGTGGGATGCAGAAGAGCTAAAAGAATTGGATTCAAGCTCGCAAAATTTCTCGGAGAATTTGAGCATGCTTTTGAATTTAGAACGATGCTCAATGCTCTTTATTTGCTTCGAACCGCCTATAAAAGCACATTTTATAATGGGAAGTTGAGTAAAATCGCAAAAGAATTCTTCAGGCACCAAGATGTAGAATTGCTTGAAATAATGAGAGCAATTGAAAAAGTTGACTTCGAGGATTTTTCGAACAGTTTTATAAGGAGAGCTCTTCAGGGATTTCCGTGATAGTGGCAGATGTAAGCATAATCCCGATGGGAGTTGGTGAGAGCATTTCAGCGTTCGTAAAAAGAGCGATTGAAGAGATGCGTAAATCTGGAGTTAGAGTTGAGATTGGAGCAATGAGCACGGTTTTGGAAGCGAACGATGTCGAAAGCATCTTTAGAGCGGTGCAAAGAGCAAGGGAAGTGGTTTTTGAGATGGGTGCAAAGAGGGTTTACACGATACTAAGGATTGATGAAAGAAGAGATAAGGAGCTTAGCATTGAAACCAAGATTTCCGCGCTTCAAGGCTAATAAGAGTTTTCTCTAAGGGAATCTTAAACTCCAGTACTCGTAAATCGCTGAATTTCCAAGAATGCAGAAAGGCGAGGATTAGCAAAAAAGATGACCTCGAGTGTAATGCAGAATTAAATCGAGAGCTCTCTTCCCTCTGGCCTCAAAACTTTCTGGAGAACCAAGATAATAGAAGAAGATCCACAAAGTGAATTCCCGTATCGATGAAATAGACTCCTCTATTTCCGTGGATCTCGTAAAGTTCCGAGAAGATGCGATAATGCGTTTCTATCGGTGTTGCTATAACCAGAATGTCAGCCGGATGCGCGAGGTTTTCCAGGTAGCTCTCGCATTTTTCCTTCACAACATCGAACTGAAAAACTCAACTCCCAATTTTCTGAGATTCGCGGATTTTCAATTTATCGAGAAATTATCTTGCCGATATTGTCTTTACTTCTTTAAATTCTCCCAGCTTTAAAAGGTGTTATTACTGCTTCCCAAGAACTCCGCAGCACATTCAACTGCGCATTCCGAAATTTATTGTCCTCAGGATCATCCCTCAAGATTAAGGCAAGTTTATCACCCTCCCTTATTTTCAATTTCTCCCTCGCCTCCTTTGGTATCACTATCTGCCTTCTTCGACACCTTCACAATGTCTTCCAACTGGAAGAAAGATTTCAAACCTTACCAGGTAATTTAATGGAAAATTTTTTATCTTACAAGTCAAGATAACACTATGAAGAAGATTGTAATTCTCGCCTGTGAGAACATAAGAGATCAGAATCTCTGCGTTGGAGATGCGAAATGTTTAGTTGCGTTCAACAGAAAAGAGGGAGAATTCGAGAGATACAAAGATGGGGCTGAACTGCTCGCAATAGTGGATTGCGGAGGCTGTGAGGGGAATAGGAATAGAGTCGTATGCAGCTTAGCGAACTTGAAGGGTACCTTGGCGATGTTGAATGAGAAACCAGACGTCCTGCATATCGGTACATGTGTAATGAATTTCTGTCCAAGGAAAGATGACATCCTAAAGGCTGTGAAAGAAAAGGTTGGAGTTGAGGTCGTGGAGGGGACGCATAAATATATGCCACCAACAATATTTTAAAAAATAGATGTAGTTTTGCTTAGATTCGATAAAAAACAAATCCGAGTCAGCAGTTTCTACTCAGGCGGCGGAATTTACTCTGACCACATAACAGTCCTCAGAACCGCTGATAGTAAAAGCAGACATCTACCAGTGAGAAAACCAGAAATTTACGAAGTTAAATTCTCTGATTTAAGTTTGGAAGACCATCTGCCAGATTATATTTGGAAAACAAGTATATAAAGCTTGTACCTGAAGGAAGACAAAACAATAAGGGATTCAAAAAATATAACCCCACTGAATGACGCTCAGAATGATTGAAAGTGCTGCGGGAATTGATACCAGTTTTAATACCTGTTTCAAAGCTACTGGCTCTTCGTTTTCAAGGGCGAGAACTATGAGTGTGCCCACAGAGAGAGCAGGAACCACTACGAGAATTCCGTCGAGAAGGCCAAATGGGGCGATCCATGGATTGAAATTTTCAACAGCTACATCAAGTTTTTCCAGTTTTGCGGCAACGCAGATATAATGCCAGGCAACTATTCCGGGTAGTGCGGTAATGATAAGGCTGAAGCCGAAGCCTCTGGTGTAGTAAAGTGCTGGAAGTAGAGCTATTATGAATACAAGGAGTAATTTGGCTGCGGGAAAAGCGGGGCTAAAGAAGACTTTATCCAGGGCAGTTAGAGTTGGCGGATTTGAAACGAAGTAAAGTTTGTTGAAAAGTATCGATGGGAATAGCAGACATCCAAAGAATGCGATGAAAATCGTGCCGAAATACATGAACATCGATAACCCTATTGAATACCATTTTTTTCTTTTTATCACATTTTTTTATTTCTCTCTCAAAATCAGGCTTTTTCCCGATTTTTTGCGTTTTTTCCGTTTTCTTCATCCTAACACCTCTTTCATGATCTCTCTAAGCTCTTCGATTTCGTCTTTTTTCTCTTCGTTAAGTTTATAAGAAGACCTTTTCCTTCTCGTAGATTGATCAAGTTCAAAGAAAACCAGTTTTTCTCTTTCGAGCTCTGCGAGCGTCTTATTTATTGGAGATGCTCTTGTGGGGGCTTCAATCT
>JAWBZL010000006.1:0-49243 GCA_038866255.1 Archaeoglobaceae archaeon | reverse complement strand
GGAAAAATAACTAAATGGGCTATTCCAGATAAATTCGAAATCGTTGATTCAATTCCGAAGACGAGCGTTGGAAAAATTGATAAAAAGGCGCTCAGAAAGATTTATTCTAATTAAATTTTTTAATCACTGGGATCTTGGAATTTCTGAATTTGTGATTGTTCAGGCAAAGAGAAAAAGGCTAAGATTTGGAGGATTGCCGCAATCAGGAAGAGAATGAAACCTACAAGCAATATAATTAACAAAGCACCCAAGAGATAAAAAGTTCCCGTTGTTCTGAACATTTTTATGCCTGTTTTTTCCGCGATGGATGTAAAACTCTTTCTCAAAAAAATGGCGCTTACAATTGAGAAAATCCAAATTGTAATAAGAGGGGCCAGAATTAGTCTGATCAGCACCTGCCAGCCCCCAAGAGATCCGGTTTTTGATCCAAAAATAGTTGATAGAAAGAAGATTACAAAAATCGCTGCTGAAAGTATTACTGCAACTATGGAAAGAAGGAAGGCAATGAGGTAATTTCTAAAAATAACCGGATCTTTTAATTCATCCGATAACCCCTTTACGGCGAGAAGTACAAATATTAATCCAGCTATAGCTACTGCACCACCAACATATGGAATAAAAGCTCCAATAAGTACTAAAACGCTCCCAATTCCACCAAGGTTTTTTGGAGATTGCAGCGTTCCCATTCATAATTTTAAAAATAGAGAATATTTAAATCTTTCTCAACTCCAAAGCGCCGGGGGTGGGATTTGAACCCACGCGGGCGAAGCCCACACGCTTTCTGTTGCGCAACTCCAGGCGTGCGCCTTGCCACTCGGCAACCCCGGCTATTTAGAGTTGTGAAGATGAATATATATCTTTTTAGTCGCATTGCCGCGATTTCCTTACACAGCAATATGCAGAGGTTAGTTAAAGTTTAATAACTCGTGAATAACTTTCTGTGTGATTCAGAAATATGAGTTCGGCAAAATTTGGATCAATGGAGAACTTTACACCACAGATCTAATCATTTTGCAGGACAGAGTTAAAGAGAACTGGTGGAGAAAAGAGGGACATAGACTGAGCATCGAGGACTTGAAGGAGGTGATCGATTTTGAGCCAGAAATACTTGTAGTGGGCACGGGTTACAATGGAAGGATGGAGATTCCAAATGAGACGAAAAAGTTTCTTGAAAAAAGAGGAATAAGATTAATCTCTGCACCAACACCAAAAGCTGTTGAGATTTTTAACGGAATCTCTGGGAAAAAAGCTGGAGCTTTCCATTTAACATGTTGATGACCGCAAACTTCATAAGCCATTTACCTACTTATCAAAGGGCTCGTGGTCTAGCGGTTATGACGTCGCCTTGACGAGGCGAAGGTCCCCGGTTCGAATCCGGGCGAGCCCATTTTTAAGGAGACGTGCGCATAATGCGCTTTTTTCAAATAACTTTTGCGATAAAATCCTCTATGCGGGTTAGCAATAGAAAAAAATTTCTAAAAAATTGTTAAAATTCTACCTACCTTTGAACTTTGGTTTCTCCTTTCTAAGGAAAGCTGATACTCCTTCCCGAAGATCTTCGGTTGCAAAGCAAATCCCTGCTGCTGTGCACTCCCACTCGAGTCCAACGTCCATTGGAACTTCTCCACCCTTGTTTACGAGCCTTTTTATCAAAGCCATCGAAATTGGGGCGCAACGCTCTGCAATTTCCTTAGCGTATTTCATAACTTCCTCCTCAAACTTCTCGTCGTCAAATACCTTGTTTACAAGGCCGTATTTCTCTGCAACCTCAGCTGTGATTCTTTCTCCAGTCAAAGCCAGTTGCATTGCCCTGCTTATGCCAATGAGTTTTACCATCCTCTGTGTTCCACCCCAACCGGGAAGGAGGCCGAGCGTTACTTCAGGCAATCCAAGAATTGCGGACTTCTTTGCCAACCTTACATCGCAGGACATTGCAATCTCAAGCCCGCCACCAAGTGCGTAACCGTTAATTGCAGCGATAACTGGCTTTGGAATTTCACTTAACCTCCTGAATACTCTTTCACCTTTTCTGTTATGCTCCACGAAGTCAAACGGATGTGTAATTAACGTTGTTAAATCTGCTCCCGCGGAAAAAGCTCTTCCAGCTCCCGTGACAACTATAACTCTGGTTTCATTATCGTTCCAGAGCATTGTTATTGCCTTGTCAAGTTCATCGAGCACTTCTGGAGAAATTGTATTCAATCTATCCGGTCGGTTAAGAATCAGCTTTGTTATTCCTCCGCCAATTTTCTCAATTTTTATCGTTTTGAACTCTTCCTTTGCTTCCTCTTTTTTCTCCTTTTTTTCGAGTAATTCCTGCAATTTCCCAGTTTTTATCGTTTCAGCAGGTTCAAATATCTTCTTTCCAAATTGCTGTGCAAGCTCGTTTAGTCTTTTCAGAATTTGCTCCTGTCCAATAGATTTTGCAATCTCAAAAGGTCCAAAAGGCCTGTTTAAACCAAGTTTTATCGCCAGATCTATGTCCTCTGGATCTGCAACACCCATTTCCACAAGCTTAACAGCTTCATTTATCTCCACGATTGAGAAGTCGAGTGGGTTTATCTTGTCTGTAGCCTTGCTCATGTCTATTTGCGGCCTTCCCGCGCTCCAGTCATACCAGCCTTTACCTGTTTTCTTCCCGAGAGTTTTCGCACTTACCATATTCTCGAGTATCTTTGGTGGCTCGTAATCTGGGCTAAGCGTTCTTGCGTAGTATTTGCTTGCATGGTAGAAAATGTCAATACCTGTGAAATCCATCAATTCAAAAGGTCCCATAGGAAGCCCCATTCTTCGAACTGTTGCGTCCACTTCCTCAGGGGTTGCAACGCCTTTCTCAATTATTGCCATTAAAAGCGCTCCCGCTGGAGCTTGGACACGATTGACAATAAAACCTGGAACGTCTTTTCGAACTACAACTGGGACTTTACCAATCTTCTTAACAAAATCAACGCATATCTTGGTAGTTTCGCTGCTCGTTTTCTCACCAAGAATGACTTCAACGAGCTGCATCAAGACTGGGGGATTGAAGAAGTGAAGCCCGATAAACTTGTCTTCCCTTTTCGTCGCCTTTGCCAAGTCTGTGATTTTCATCGTTGACGTGTTACTTGCGAAAATGCACTCTGGTTTGGCAATTTTGTCGCATTCAGCAAAAACCTGTGTTTTTATTTCAAAAATTTCTGGCACAGCTTCGATTATTATGTCCGCATCCTTCACTGCTTCAGCTAAATCCACCGTGGGTTTTATCCTTGAAAGAACTGCCCCAGCATCTCCTACTCTCCCCTTTTCCTGAAGTTTCAACAGGCTTTGCTTTATCCTCTCCATCCCTCTATCAACGAACTCTTGTTTTATGTCTCTCATCGTTACTTCATAGCCCGCAATTGCGCAAACCTCTGCTATTCCATGTCCCATGTCACCTGCACCGAGAACGGCTACCTTTTTTATTTCCATATAATCACCAATAAACAACCCGAGAAAGAATTAAAAAGTCTTTCTCTCTTGAACGTCTAATTTTAATCAAAGTTTAGAGAGAAAGTTTTTAACGTGCTCCTCAACTTTTGAGTAGTCATAAGTGCACGTTACAACATTCCCAACAGGTGTGCCTTTCAGTTTTAATGGATTAAAGGGTTCTCTGCCGTTGTAAAAAACAAGGGTGTCGCATTTGTATTCTACTCCATCTATTTCAACAGCCTCAACCCTTTTCTCACCAATAACGTTTATTTTATCCCCCACATTCGTAGTTTCCAAGCTGTAGTTCATTTCCATCAGCTGTTCTTCAGCAAGCTTTATTATTGGTTCTCTGTTGCATACAAGCAGTATCTTTTCACCAATCCTCTTCTTTTCCGAGATCGCTCTAAGAGTGTGATCCAGCATGTAAATACCCGCAATTTTCTTCCCAAGAGCACTTAGCTTTACGGGTGCAAAATCAGCTGCACCACTGCAAAGCAAAACTCTTCGCGATTCAAATCTTTTCAAACCATTTTTTGAGCTGACTATAACAGGCTTTGATTTAATAACCGTGCCAATTTCAACGGAGACGAGTTTTTTTAATTCCTCAACTTCCTCAATATACCTTGCATACTTCTCAGCAAATACGCTAAGCTTTGAAAAAACGCTCAACTCTCCTCCAGCTCCACGCATGTCAAAAACAAGTATCTTCAAACCTTTTTCTATCAATCTGACGGCGCATTTTAGCCCCGCATAACCTGCACCAATCACAACATAGTCAACGGAGACCATTGCAGATCCCTTTGAAATTAAAGACCTCTCTGTATAAAAATTTATTTTACTCTAACTCAAATCGAAAGCAAAGCCGAGAAAGGTTTTAAAGATTGAAACTACTATTTGTATGCTATTCATAACATCTAATGAGGGAAAGTTTAGGGAGGCGAAAGAGATTGCGAAAGTTTATTCCATTGAAATCGAGTGGTTGAAGAGAGAATACGAAGAACCTCAAGGTTCTTCACTTGAAGAGATAGCTTTTAAAAGCGCACAAATTCTTTCAAAAGAGATAAAAGAGCCTTTTTTTATAGAGGATAGTGGACTCTTCATAGAGAGTCTCAACGGATTCCCGGGGCCATATTCGAGTTATGTATTCAAAACTATCGGGAATAAGGGCATAATCAAGCTTATGGAGGGGATTAAGAACAGGAGAGCTTATTTTAAAGCTGTAGTTGCATACTTTGATGGTTTCGGAATTAAAATTTTCGAGGGTAGTGTTCATGGAGAGATAGCACTCGAGATTCGGGGTACGAAGGGTTTTGGTTTCGACCCAATTTTTCTCTATGGAAAAAAAACTTTTGCTGAAATGGGAGAAGAGAAGAACCTCGTTTCTCACAGGAGAAAAGCGCTTGAGAATTTCTTCCGAACAATCAAAAATACATCGCAACCCAGTAGAGAGTGAGGAGTTCAGATTTCATTGAGAAGTTCAAATCAAACAAATTTTTTATTCTCCGATACTACTTTTCTCTCAATGACACTAATCGAAGATGCAAGAAAAGGAATCGCTGAGGATTTTATTAAAAGATGCGCAGAAATTGAAGGAATCGAAGTTGAAAAACTACTTAAGCTTATTGCAAATGGCCACGTAGTTATCCCTCGCAACAATCTTCGCGAAATTGAGCCAAAAGCAATTGGTGCTCTTGTTTCCACAAAAGTTAATGCAAACATTGGCACCTCTGGAGAATACGTGAACATCGAGGAAGAAGTTGAGAAGGCAATTGTCGCACAAAAATACGGTGCTGATGCTGTAATGGATCTCTCCACGGGGGGGAATATTAAGGAGATTAGAAAAAGGATAATGAAGGTTGTGAATGTTCCTTTCGGCACTGTTCCAATTTATGAAGCTGCAAGAGATTGCAGAAAAATTGTTGACATTGAGGAGGATGAATTCCTAAGAGTTGTCGAACAACATGCTAAGGAGGGTGTTGACTTCATGACGATTCATGCAGGAGTGAACTGGATGAGTGTTGAAAGGCTTAGAAAATCCAAGAGATTGCTTGGAGTCGTAAGTAGAGGGGGAGCAATAACAATTGGCTGGATGATTCACAACGAAAAGGAGAACCCCTATTATGAGAATTTTGACTATCTTCTGGAAATTCTGAAGGGTTACGATGTAACTATAAGCCTCGGTGATGCTTTTCGCCCGGGTTGTATACATGATGCGGGTGATAGGGCAAAATACACTGAATTTATAGTTCTCGGAGAGCTCGTTGAAAAATGCAGAACTCAGGGGGTTCAGTGCATCGTTGAGGGCCCAGGGCATGTGCCTATGGATGAGATTTATCCAGCTGTGAGAATGATGAAGAGTGTAACAAAAAACGCCCCCCTTTATCTACTTGGCCCCATTGTTACTGATGTCGCAGTTGGCTACGATCACATCTCTGCCGCTATCGGTGCTGCAATCGCTGGAATGGCAGGAGCGGACTTTATTTGCTATGTAACTCCTTCAGAACATCTCGGACTGCCGGATGTGGAGGATGTCAAAGAAGGGGTCATAGCTGCGAAAATTGCAGCTCATGCAATCGATCTTGTAAAAGAGGGGCAGAAAGAGAGAGCGAAGTTGAAAGATTACGAGATCTCGGTAGCGAGAAAGAGCTTTGAATGGGAGAAACAATTCAGTTTAGCTCCTGATCCAGAGAAAGCAAGAAGAATTTGGGAGAAGAGGAGGGCAAAAGGGGATTACTGCAGCATGTGCGGCGATTTATGTGCAATAAAGCTCGTTGAAGATCTTTTGAAGTAGTCAAAGCTCAATTTTCAGTTCCTCTTTCGATGCGAAAATCGACTTAACTTTCTTTGCAATCTCGAATCTAATCTTTTCCCTCTCCCCCACAGTTGGTAATTCAAAAGAGGATAGAATGAAGCTGAACAACAGATGGCTGTTGGAAAAAAGAAGTGAGGCAAATCCGAGATTTAAATACGCTCTCAGATTCTGTTCCCCCATCATTCTGTCATATCCTCTCTCTCTTAACCAGTGCTCAAAATCTTTGAGCTTAAACGTTGTATTCATAACTCTCTCCCGGCTTTAGAATTACAACTCTGCAGAACTTCTCCGCTTCTCTCCTGAAATCCTCAGGATCCTTCGCTATCAATGGAAATGTGTTGTAGTGCATTGGAATTGCAACCTTTGGCCTAACAAGTTCGACAGCTTTCACAGCTTCCCTTATACCCATTGTATATAAATCTCCAATCGGCACGAGCATTATATCTGGCTCATATAGCTCTCCGATCAATCTCATATCCGAGAAAAGCGCAGTATCGCCAGTATGATAAACTTTGATTCCATCCATTTCAACGATAAAACCAGCTGGAGCGCCCGAGCTTATTATCTCCCCATTTTCATCTTCGAAGTCAGCAGAATGCAAAGCAGGAACCATTGTTATTTTCACACCCCTTGAATAAACGCTACCACCTATGTTCATCCCGAGAACTTCAACATCTCTTTTCGATAGAATCCTTGAGAGCTCATGGATGCAAACTACCACCGCATTATTCTGCTTTGCAATCTCTACAGTGTCTCCCAGATGGTCTCCATGTCCGTGAGTTACGAGAATTACGTCTGCTTTTATTTCATTAGTTTTGACTGGTGCGAGAGGGTTACCCGTTATAAATGGGTCTATCAGAACTTTCTCGCTTCTTTCAAGCAAAAAACACGCATGTCCAAGCCATGTTACCCTCATGGTTAGCCCTAAACTTCATAGAATTTAGAAGTTTCGATGAGAAAAGGATTAGCAAACCTCCCCCCTTGTTTCAAGTGGAAATCAAAGTCAAAGGGTTTCCACAGTTTTTTCTTAAAAAAGAATTTTTATTACAACTCTCTCCTGAATGCCTGAATACCTGTTATGAATCTCCCAAGAATGAGCGTGTGGATGTCATCGGTGCCTTCATAGGTGTAAACGCTCTCTATGTTCGCCATGTGCCTTATTGGAGAGTAATCAAGACTTATTCCATTCGCTCCCAAAATTTCTCTTGCAGTTCTTGCACAAAATCTTGCGACACGAACGTTGTTTCTCTTTGCAAATGAGATTTGTTCTGCTGTTGCTTTTCCCTGATCCATAAGCCTTCCCAAACGCCATGCAACGAGCTGTCCTTTCGTGATTTCGGTGAACATGTCAACGAGCTTAGCTTGAGTCAGTTGAAAAGATGCAATTGGTGCACCGAATTGTTTTCTGTTCTTTGCATAATTTAAAGCAGTTTCATAACAGTCCATTGCAGCTCCTATTGCTCCCCAAGAAATTCCAAATCTTGCCTGATCCAAGCAGCTTAACGCAGCTCTTAACCCAATTGCGTTGGGCAATCTATTTTCCTCAGGAACTCTGCAATCTGTGAAATAAAGCTCACCAACGTCCCCAGCTCTCATGGAACCTTTTTTAGTTATTGCTGATTGCTTAAAACCCTTCATGCCGCGTTCAACTATAAATCCCTTTATCTTTCCGTCATCCACATCTTTTGCCCATACAACTGCAATGTCCGCAATCTCAGCCTCGCTTATCCAAGTTTTTGTTCCATTCAGAACCCATTCTCCACCGTCTTTTCTTACAGTCGTTTCCATACTTCCTGGATCGCTTCCAACGTTTGGCTCAGTCATTCCAAAGCAACCGATGATCTTTCCCTTGGCAAGCTTTGGTAGTAGCTTCTTTTTCTGATCTTCACTACCATATTTCCATATCGGAAACATAACAAGCCCAGAGGTTACAGCAACAAAACTGCGTAAGGCGCTGTCAACTCTTTCCACTTCTTGGCAAATTAATCCGAAGGACGTGTAGTTCATCCCGGGACAGCCGTATTCTTCAGGAATGAAGGTTCCAAGCATCCCAAGCTCTCCAAATTTCCTTCCAATTTCTCGGAAGTTTACAGGCTCTTCTTTATGCCAAGCTTCTGCAATAACTGGTTCAATTTCCTTCTCAAGAAATTCTCTAACTGAGTTTCTTATCAATCGCTCCTCCTCTGTTAAAAGCTCATCGATGTTGTAGAAATCAACACCTCGAAACATTCGATCACCACACTTAGATTGGCTTTTTGTTAATAAATCTTCGTAAAATAAACAATTGATATTCAATTTCCCACTAAAATCAAATTTTACTCAAGCAGTAGAAAAATTTATTAATACCTTCGAAGCAAAATTATAAAACGGCGGCGGGGTGAGAATAAATGATATCAGAAAAAATTGAATTGGAAAAAATGCTCTCCTTGATAAGGAAGGAAATTGAAAATTCCGAGCTATCAAAAAGGATTTCTGAGATGGACTCGAAGCTGGTAGAGCTCAGAAAGTCTGTGGAAGGGATAGTAATAGAGCTAACATACATAAAGGCAGAGTTAAAGGAGTTAAGAGAAGGAGGGGATAAAAAGAGGCCAAGTGCAATCAAAAAAGAGGAGAAGCAAGAGAAGCTTGAAATATCTGAAAGCAAAAAACCGGTGATAAAAGAGGAGAAAAATGAGGAGAAGTTAAACCGAAAAGAGAGCGAGGATGAGAAAGATCTAATAATCTGCGACTAAAATGTTAATCAAGAAAATTAATCTAAGAAACTTTAAATCCTTCGCTAAAAAAGCAGAGATACCTCTCTATCCTGGGTTCACAGTTATAACTGGCCCAAATGGAAGCGGAAAGTCAAATATAATTGATTCTATTCTTTTTTGCTTGGGTCTTTCTACTTCGACAAAACAGCTTCGAGCTGAAAGGTTATCTGATCTTGTTTCTGAAGGTAAAAAAGAAGCTGAAGTTTCCATAACTCTTGGAGATGACGGAAAGAGTTATGAAATTGCAAGGAGAATTAAGATAACAGATAAGGGTCATTATAGCTACTACTACTTAAATGAGAAGCCTGTGAGTCTTTACGAGATTCAGAATTTGCTCTCACAACTTGGAATCTACAGCGAAGCTTATAATATTGTCATGCAAGGAGATGTTACAAGAGTTGTTGAGATGTCTCCAACTCAGAGAAGAAGGATCATAGAAGACGTTGCGGGAATTTCTGAATTTGATGAGAAAAAGGAGAGGGCTTTGGAAGAACTTGATAGAGTTAGGGAGAATATAGAAAAAATAGAAGCTGTAATTGCAGAAGTGCAAGCGATGCTTTTATCACTCGAAAAAGACAGGAACGAAGCTTTGAGATATAAAGAATTGATAGCAAAAAAGGCTGATTGTGAAGCTCAGTTAAGAGCTCATGAGTTTTTATCGCTAAAATCTGCAAAGGAGAAAGTTGAGGGGGAAATTGAAAGGGTTGAAAAAGAGAAGGATAAAATTACACGCTTAATTCCAGAGATTTCGCAAAGGATTGTTGAATTAAATGAAAAGTTAAAAATAACTGCGGATTCGATTTCAAGGTTTGGAGATGAAAAATTAAGCGAAATTCAGACTGAAATTCTGAAATTGTCCTCAGATATTGATTCTATAAGGAGATCGGAGAAGATATACGGTGAGGAGATTAGTAGAATTGAAAACGAGATTTTGAAAAAGAAGAGTGAGGCGCTGAAACTAAAAGATGAGATCAGCAACATTCAGGCAAAGCTTGAGGAGGAAATCCTTAAAAGGATCAGTGTTGAAGAAGTTGTGAACGATCTTACACAAAAAGTTGAGCTATTAAAACAAAGACTCGAGAGTGCAGATAAAAGCTCTCAAGAACTAAAAAATGAGCTTTTGCTTGAAAGGGATAAGCTGGATAAATTAAGGGAAAATAGAAGTCTTTTAATTGCGGAAAGGGATAAGCTGATTGAAGTTTTGCGAAGAATTGAACTTGAGATCGAGGATGAGGCGAGCAAGAAGGAGAAGATCATTCAGGTGTTTAATGAAGATAAAAAACAACTTGAAACCAGTTCCATCGAACTTCTGAGAAAGGAAGATGAGCTAAAATCACTGAACTCAGAGCTAATCAATTTAGACAAAAAACTCTTCTCACTTCGTTCAAAGATCTCAGATCTCGAGGAGGAGATAAAAAGACAAGAGGTTGAGCTTGCAAAGGTAAGAGCGAAAATATCGACATTACAAAGCTATTCTCGACCTGTAGAGACTATTTTAAATGCAAAAGAGAAAAAAGAACTCGTAGGTATTTTCGGAACAGTAGCCCAGCTTGGGGAAGTTGATGAAAAATTTACAAACGCAATCGAGTCTGCAATTGGTGGAGCTTTGCAGTTTATAGTTGTTGAGACTGAAGATGATGCAGTTGAGGCAATAAAGTATCTAAAGCTTCTCCAAGCTGGAAGAGCGAGTTTTATTCCATTGAAAAAGATAAAAGATTTTAGAGTTGAACTCGATACAAGTATATTAAGGGAGAGGGGTGTTATAGATTTTGCTGTAAATCTGGTTAGATGTGAAAGGAAGTTCATTCCTGTTTTCAGGTTCCTTCTTCGTGATACGGTTGTTGTTGAAACCATAGATGATGCGAGAAGGTTAATGGATAGAAACATCAGAATTGTAACGCTTGATGGAGATTTAGTTGAGAAAAGCGGTCTAATTTCAGGAGGGAGTAGAGAGAGAAAGGGTTTGCTAATATCAAAAGAGCTTTTGGAGAGAGAAAGGGGACTTTTTGAGGATATAAGAGAGCTGCAGGAGGAGAAGGAAAGATTAATTGTTGAGCTAAATGAAGTTGAAGAGAATAGAAAAAGATTGAAAGGCAAAATCGATGAACTTAACTTGAAAATACAGGAAGCGAGAAGTGAACTCAAAGTTCTTGAGGAAAGAATAAGAAGTAATAGCTCAGCTCTTGAGGAAATTGAGCTGAAAATGAAGAGTAAACTTTCTGAGAAAACAGAGAGTGTTGAGAAGTTGAAGAGAGTTAACGAAGAAATCTTAAGAATCGATAGAGAAGTAAAAGCTCTCGAGGATAGCATTGCAGAACTTGAGAAAAAGTTAAAGGAGAGTAAAATACCCGAAATGATTTTCGAGCTTGAGAAAGTAAAGGAGGAGTTGTCAAGAAATCGAGAAATTTTAATTTCAATAGAGAGAAAAATTGAAAATTTGGATTTTCAGCATAAACAAATAGAAAACAATCTTCGCATCGTGAATGAGGAAATAGCAGAGTTGACGAGGAGAAAAGAGGAGTTAAGAGGGAGGATTATAGAGGAAAATAAAAGAGCTGAGGAAATATTGAAAAGGCTCGGAGATCTAAAGGAGGAGGAGAAAAAAATAGGAGAAAAGGTAAAAGAGCTTAGAGAAGAGAGAGATTCGTTGCTCTCAGAACTTAGAAAGCTTGAGGAGGAGAGAAACAGAGTTGAGTTTGAATTGAAGAGATGCGAGGACAGATTAGCAACCTTAAATGAAAAGTTAGACACGATTTTACAAGAATTGGAAAAATTTGGAGGTATTAAAATTCCAGAAACCCTTAGAGAAGTTGAAATTTTGAAAAAGGAGCTTGGCGAGATTGAAATTGAACTCTCAAAATTTGGTGAAGTTAACTTAAAGGCAATTCAGGATTACGAGAACATAAAGGCAAGAAAAGATGAACTTACGCAAAAAAAGGCAATTCTTGAAAGAGAGAGAAGTGAGATAATAGAGAGAATTGAAAGATATGAAAAGAGAAAGAGGGAAGTATTTCTTGAAGTTTTCAATGCAATAAGCAGAAATTTCTCCCAGATAATCGCAGAACTTGCTGATGGTGAAGGAGAACTCTTTCTCGACACCGATGATATTTTTAATAGCGGTCTTCACATAAGAGTGAAATTGAAAAACAAACCCATGCAAAGACTTGAGGCTTTGAGCGGTGGAGAAAAAAGTCTCGTTGCCCTCTCTTTAGTTCTTGCAATTCAAATGTTTAAACCAGCCCCATTCTACGCTTTTGATGAGGTTGACATGTTCTTAGACGGTATAAATGTCGAAAGGGTTGCAAAAATGATCAAAAAGAGGTCAAAAGATGCGCAGTTTATTGTTGTCTCTCTTAGAAAACCGATGATAGAATTAGCTGATGCTGTGATCGGAATAGCTCTTGGAGGTGATAACACATCAATAGTAACGGGTATAAAGCTGAATTCGGAGATCCAATCGAAATCCTAATAGACATGGCAAAAAAAGGGGAAATAGATCCGTGGAACATAGATGTGATAGACGTTACTGACAAATTTCTTAAAAGAATTGAAGAAGCAAAAAAGCTTGATTTGAGAATTTCCGGTAGAGTTCTACTCTATGCAGCAATTCTTGTAAGAATGAAAGCTGATGCAATTGCTCCGCAACCGCCCAGTGAGGATGAAACTGATGTAGAAATACTTGAGTGGAGAGAGAATGAGAGCGAAGAAATCGATGAAATTGTTTTTGAGGATTTTCTAAGAGCTCAGAGAAGAAGAATAAGGAAAATAAACACTTTAAAAGATCTAATTGAAGAACTGAGGAGAGCGGAATCTATTGAAAGGAGAAGGAAGAGGAGAAAGCGAGAACAAATTGAAATCGATCTCATTACATCAATTCCTCATGAAGAGAGTATTGAGGATAAGATTCGAGAAGTTGAGTTAAATCTTTTAAAATTGCTGCAAAAAAAAGACTTTGTAACCCTATTTTCAATTGCAAAAACAAAAAAT
Organism: Archaeoglobaceae archaeon; assembly: GCA_038866255.1. GTDB lineage: Archaea > Halobacteriota > Archaeoglobi > Archaeoglobales > Archaeoglobaceae > WYZ-LMO2. The sequence goes on along the minus strand of JAWBZL010000006.1, from coordinate 36,244 downwards.
GAGCTTGTGGATTACTATACTTCTTTACTACATCTCGTTTCAAGGAAAAAATTCCAGATGTTTCAAGAGAAATTCTATGGAGACATAGAAATACGTCGCTACGAGAATTAAATGTTATACTGAGAGATTAGCTGGTTTTGGCTGTGAATCTCTATTTTAAAAAAATTTGAGGCAATCAGAAGTCAGAAATCATTTCAAAATCTTATGTATACTTTCTTTTTACATTTCCACAGGAAATAAAGGGGGGCCCTCAACTAATTTGTATACCCAGAATCGCCTCTATTTTTCCAATTTCGGAAATCAACTGCTTTTTTATGTTTGAGACAACCTTCTTCGGATCCTCAGCTCTGTAAGCATAGCCTATCCAGCCCCTCTCTACAAGTCTCCTCGAAATTATCTCCCTTTTACAGAGCTCTTTTAATCTCTCTCTCACAAACCTTGTTGAAAGATTTAGTTCATTTGCAATTTCTTTTACACTTAGCTCCCTTTCGAGCAGAAGAGAATATATTTTCAGATCTGATGGTTTCAGTCTGAGATTTTCGATTATTTTTGCAATCTCATTTAGCATTCATTCACCTCTTACGTGTGAACTCAGGAGATCATAAGCTATATAAACATTACGAAAAAGTAATTACATGCTTGAGAAACTCAATCTTTTCGCGCACCTTCTCAACCCCGTTACAAGAAAGGCCTTGCAGGCCTTTGCCTGTTATTGTGAAGAGTGCAAAAAGAACCGTCTTGAAGTCGCTCTCGAACTTTTTGTCAACGCGAGGGATAATGCATGCTGGAAATGTAGACTTGCAGAAAAAGCAATCGAACCTGTGCTTTTGAGAGGAACTGAAGCTTTTAATTCAAACGTTGAGGAACTTAAAAACAAATTTAAGGATCCATACTGGCGAAAAGGGCTTGCGAGTGTAATAAAGGGGCTTGCAGATTTTGGGCTGAGAAAACCCTTTGTCCCAGGGGCACCATTTCAGGTTGTGTGGGACATAACGTATGCCTGCAACCTGCGCTGCAAACACTGCTACGCCACAGCTGGAAAAGCGATGGAAGATGAATTAAATACGGAAGAAGCGCTTGAAACAATAGAAAAGCTCGATAGACTTGGAGTTACAATCATAGCCTTCTCAGGCGGGGAACCACTTGTTAGGAGGGATATTTTTGAGCTAACGAGTTATGCGCATGAAAGAGGAATTTATGTCGCTTTGGCTACAAATGGAACAATGATAACTGATGAGATGGCAAAAAAGATGAAAGAAAACGGTGTAAGTTATCTACAGATAAGTCTTGATGGAACAAGAGAAACTCATGACTCTTTCCGGGGCTTGAATGGAGCCTTCGATAGAGCTGTGGAGGGAATAAAGAATGCGGTTAAAAATGGGTTTTTTGTAAATGTTTCGATGACGGTGACAAGATACAACTACAAAGACGTTGAAGCGGTAATAGAGCTTTGCGAGAAGATGGGTGTTAACTGGTTCATGCACTACAACTTCATTCCGACTGGTAGGGGAAGAGAAATGGTTAATGCTGACATAACTCCTGAAGAGAGAGAGAAATTGCTGAGGATGCTTTATGAAAGGAACTTTAATTCAAACATAAGCCTTCTTTCTACTGCCCCTCAATTTGGGAGAATAGCACTGCAATGTGCTGGTGGGATAATTCCAACTCATTTCTACAATGTTAGGGCGGGAGATAGATTTAGGCAGCTTATCGAGTTCATCGGTGGTTGTGGTGCAGGAAGGTTTTACTTTGCTATAAAGGCAAACGGTAACATAACTCCGTGCGTTTTCTTTCCACTTGTTGTTGGAAATGTGAGAGTTGACGATCTTGAGGATTTGTGGAAAAAGAATGAGGTATTCGAGGCTCTTAGAGATAAGGATAAGCTGGAAGGTTGTGGAAATTGCGATTACAGATACGTTTGCGGTGGTTGTAGGGCGAGAGCTTACAACTACTTTGGCGACTATTTAAAGCCAGATCCTGGTTGCGTGAGGAATAAGGCAATGTGGAAAATAGTTTTATGATTACATTTCTTAACCCAAATGCGAATGTTGAAGTTGTTAGAAAACTTGAATTCTCAACTCCCCCTCTTGGACTTGGCTATCTTGCTGCAGTTCTTCGTGAAAAAGGTTTTAGGGTTAGAATTGTTGATGATCTCGTTGAAAAATTGAGTTTTGATGAACTTGTAAAAAAAATAAAGAATTCCATAATTGTTGGTATAACATCTACAACTCCTACTTTTGTATCTGCGCTTAACTATGCAAAAAAGATAAAGGAAGTTTTTCCAGACGTTTTTGTGATCTTAGGTGGTGTTCACATCTCTTTTGAGCCTGAAAAAGCGGTCTCAAATGACTTCGTTGACGCTGTTTGTATTGGAGAGGGGGAAGAAACAATTGTCGAGGTTGCAGAAAGGGTCGAAGCTGGAAAGACTCTTGAAGGTGTGAAGGGAATTTACTACAAAGAAGAGGGAAAGCTTAGGAAAAATGAGCCAAGAAATTTTATAGAGAATCTCGATTCACTTCCATTTCCAGCTTTCGACCTAATGCCCCTTGAAAAGTATTCTGTTTTGGGGCAAAAAATTAAACACTTTCCAATGATCACTTCACGTGGTTGCCCATTTGCTTGCAGATACTGTAGCTCCTCACTTTTTATGGGGCATCGCTTCCGGGCAAGGAGCGCAAAAAATGTGGTGGATGAAATTGAGTGGCTTATGGATGAGTTCAAAGCCAAGCACATAGCGTTCAGCGACGACACGTTTACTCTCAACAAAAAAAGAGTTGTGGAGATTTGTGAGGAAATAAAGCGCAGAAAATTGGAGATAACTTGGAGCTGCTCCTCGAGAATTGACACGGTAACGGATGAATTATTAAAACTGATGAAATCTGTTGGATGTGTTGCAATTTACTATGGTATCGAATCTGCAAGCAAGAGGATTCTGGAATACTATAGAAAGAGGATCTCGATTGAGAGGGCAAAAGAAGTCGTTCGTACAACAAGAAAAATCGGAATATCCACGATTTGCTCCTTCATAATTGGTGCCCCAATTGAGACGAGGGAGGAAATGAAAAAAACGCTCGAGTTTGCGATTAAGCTTGATCCAGACTACGCGCAATTCACGATTCTTACCCCTTACCCAGGAACAGAAATTTATGAGGAAGCGAAAAGAAAAAATCTGCTTTTAAGCGAGAACTACGAAGATTACACAGCTGCAAAACCTGTAATTAAAACCCAAGTCTCACCAAAGGAGCTTGCAGCAATTCTTAAAAGCTGTTACCTTAAATTCTATCTCAGACCGCGATTTATCCTTAGAGAGCTGTGGAAAGGAAATCTGGGAGTAATTCTAAAGACAATAAAAAAGGTTTTGTTTAAGAGTTAGGATCTTATTCTATTAAGCACATCTTTTGCGTAGTCGAGTCTGATTTTTCCCGCCCTTACAATTTCTTCTGCAACCAAATCTACCTCTTCTCCTACTGCACCAGCCATTATTGCGATGTTTCTTGCATGCAACTCCATGTGTCCCCTCTGAATCCCCTCTGTTGCGAGCGCCCTTAAGGCTGCAAAGTTTTGAGCCAAGCCAAGAGCTGCTGCAACTCTTGCAAGCTCTTCGCTACTTTTAACTCCAAGTATTTTCAAGCAGATTTTTGCAAGCGGATTTACATTCGTTGCACCGCCAACAACACCCGCAGGTATTGGAATCTCAATGAAGCCAAGAAGATCTCGATTTTCAGTAATTTCATACTTCGTTAGAGGCTTGTAACCATGGATCGCTGCATAGCCATGAGCAGCAGCTTCAGCAGCTCTGAAGTCATTGCCTGTAGCAATCATTAAAGCAGAAATTCCGTTCATTATCCCTTTGTTATGGGTAGCGCATCGAAATGGATCCGCTTCAGCAAATGCATAGGCCTTCATAACTCCTTCAACAACTTCTTCCCCTCCAATAGCCTCTTTTTTGAACAACGCCCTCGCTCTCGATATTCTATGGACCGCAAGATTTGAAACTATTCTGAGATGCGCCCTTCCTTCCGCAATTCTTGCCAAAATTGGGGCAACTTTCTCACACATTGTGTTAACAACATTTGCCCCCATTGCATCTCGAACGTCGATGAGTAAGTGTACAACGAGCATTTTTCCGAACATCGAGTCAATTATCCGAACTTCCAAATCCCTGCATCCGCCGCCAAGTTTTAAAAGCAGGGGATCACACTCGTTCGCTTTTGAAATTACCTCCTCTTTGTTTCTGAGGATCTCAAATTTTGCGGCGTTTGGATTTTTAACATCCACGAGCTGAACTTGCCCAATCATTATCGGAGCTGTAAAATTTGTAAAAAATCCTCCCCCTTCTCTTGCCATTCTTGCTGCATTGCTCGCAGCCGCGACGACGCTCGGCTCTTCAATGACCATTGGAATTAGGTAGTCTTTTCCATCAATTAGAAAATTTGTGGCAACCGCAAGGGGTAGTTCAAATTTTCCAATTACGTTCTCTATCATTCTGTTCGCAACTTCGAGTGGTAAACCGCCTGAAAGAATTGTCTCAACTTCTTTTTCATTTAACTTTGCGATTTCAGCTACTTTTCTAAGTCTCTCCTCAACACTCAGCTTATAAAACCCCGGAAGTCTCATGGTTTCGTGTCTCGGAGCAGCATAAATTACTTTTGTGGAAAAATCTCATGAGCTGAGTTATGGGAAAATGTGCAACCCCAAAAGTGCGAAATATAGGTAGTCTATACCAAAGAAAACGACAAGAAAACCAAGGGATAACAAAAGCGCCCTGTGAAATTTCAATATAACACCTTTTAAAGACGTCAAATATGCAATTGCTGAAAGCCAAACAAAATCTATCCAAGTGTGTGAAATTATCAGCAAAATCACTCCAAAGGAACCAAACAAAATAATAGACTCGCTAACAAGAGCACTTCCAATGCTGAACCACCAGGCGATGAAAAAAGGGTTGAATGCGGTGAGAAAAACTCCTGTAAGGAAAGGATTAAACTTAATCCTCTCATTTTGCTGTATTTGGAGCTTTAAAGCACTTTTAATTGTAAGATATCCGAAAAAGATCAGCATAATCCCGCCAAGGGCTGCAAGTGGTCTTAGCATTGTTTCAAGCGTGGCAAATGAAATGAAAAACGCAATTAAAAAAACGAGTGGAACTTCAACTATGAAATGACCGAAGGAAACCAGGAAACCGCCCTTCCAACCTTTTTGAGTCCCAATAGCCGCTGTGGCTGCGCTTAAAGGTCCTGGAGCAAGTGCGCCCGATGAGCTTATTGTTACGACCTTTATTAAAAACTCGAGCATATTTTCTGTTTGTTGCTGCATAATAGATTTTTTCAAGGGGCAAAAAGTCTATAATCTATCTGGTTAAAATTTAATTGATGCGATCACTGCTGCTGGTTGCGCTGATACTTGTTGCTCAAAACGCGGCTGCGGGTGATATTGTTTTCGTGAAAATCAGGGGTGAGGTAACTGAAGGAACGTATTTGGAGATTGCAAATGCTTACGAGTTTGCAATGAAGGAGGGAGCAGACATCATCCTTGTTGAACTTGATACACCTGGAGGACTTTTCTCATCGACTCAGAAAATAATCCAGCTTTTTATGAATAGCGAGATCCCTGTTGTTGTTTTTGTTGGACAGGGTTCAATTTGTGCTTCAGCAGGGACTTTGATACTTCTTTCAGCCCACATAGCAGCGATTGCAAATGGAACCGCAATTGGGGCAGCAACCCCTGTTGGCATGGCTCCGGGAACGGAGAACAAGACAATAAATTACATTGCAAGCTATGTAAAAGACGTAGCAAAAGCCAGAGGGAGAAATGCGGAGATAGCAGAGAAATTCGTCACAGAAGCGCTTACTTTAACAGCGCATGAGGCTTATGAGTTAAAAATTGTGAACCTCTTGGCAGATAACAGAAGTGAGCTAATTCAAAAGCTTAACGGAATGAAGGTTCAATTGGATGGTAGAGAAATTGTGCTCGATACAACTCATCACAGGATTGTAGAAGTAGATAAACCGATGATTGCGATAATCTATAACTTTATATCAAATCCAACAGTTGCAGCAGTTCTGCTACTCTTGGGCATCTATCTGCTCATATTTGGTCTAACCTCCCCTGGAATGATGGCAGAAGTTGCCGGGGCAATCCTCCTTCTCCTCGCTTTGGCTGGGCTTGGTGTGGTTGACATAAACTATCTCGGAATCCTTTTGATTCTGCTTGGTGTTATATTTTTGATTGCAGAACTCTTAACCCCCACATATGGCACTCTGAGCGTGGCATCTATAGTTTCAATAGTTCTTGGACTTACAATACTTGTCAAAGAGCCCCTAATGCCTCAGGAATTCTATGATTTCTTTCCAAAATTTGCACTTGGAATCGGAATTGGGATTGCGGGTTTAATGACCTTTATTTTAACCAGAATAATAAGAATTAGAAAAAAGAAAAGCTTAATGGGGGAGGTTGTAGGGCTAAGGGGAGAAGTAATAGAGTTCAGCGGTGGTAAAGGTTTTGCAAAGGTTCGGGGAGAAATTTGGAGCATAGAATCTGAAGACAAACTTGCAAAGGGTGACGAAGTTGTTGTAATCTCGAGGAATGGATTGAAGCTGAAGGTGAAGAAGGTTGCTGAAGGAAGAACTGAGAAAAGAGACTGAGAAGTGGCTTGAAAGGTTAAAAGCAAGGATTTTGGATTTGAGGGGAGAAAAGAGATTTCTTGAGAACATAAAAGCCTATGTAAGTGATGCAGAGTATTTCTTGGAAAAAAACGATTTAATCAGAGCTTTTGAGTGTGTTATATGGGCATGGGCTTGGTTTGAAATTGGCATTGAGGTGGGAAAAATTGAAGCTCGGACAACACATGCTGGTAAACAAGAAAATCGTTGAAAGAATGGTCGATTATGGTGCGCTTACTGAAAAAGACGTCGTTCTCGAGATCGGATGTGGAACGGGAAATCTGACAACAGAACTGCTGCGGAGGTGCAGAGTTTGTGGAATTGAGAAGGATTACAGATTATTTGAGTTCCTCTGCAGAAAATTCAGCAGAGAAATCGAAATTGGGAAGCTGAACTTAATACGTGGAGATGCACTAAAAGTAGACTTTCCCTTTTTCACGAAGCTAATCTCAAACATCCCCTACGAAATATCATCGCCCTTGATGTTTAAACTCTTTAAGCACAAATTCGATTTTGCAGTGATTATGCTGCAAAGGGAATTCGCCGAGAGACTTTGCAGAGAAGACAGCAGACTTGGGGTGATAGCAAAAAGCTACTGCAAAGCTCGTATCCTCGAATTAGTCGGAAAAGAGAATTTTAAACCCAAGCCAAGTGTTGAATCTGCAATCGTGAAAATAATCCCTGAGCCGGCTGTTGAGGTTAAGGACAGGGAGATTTTTGAGAGGTTTGTTACCTTCGCATTCTCGATGAGGAGAAAAAGATTGGAAAAGATAGTGAAAGAGTTCAACAGGAGGTTTGGATTTTCTTTGAAACTGAAGCCCGAGTTGGCTGAAAAACGCCCTGAAGAAATTGGAGCTTTTAACTTTGCGAGGATTGCAGATGATCTACGAGCCAGCTGAGGACAGCGAACTCCTTCTCGAAGCTGCAATAATGGAATTGAGGCGAGAAGACTCTGTGCTTGAAGTTGGGGCTGGGAGTGGATTTGTTGCGGAAAAAATAGTTGATAAGTGTAGTTTTTTGTTGACCACAGATATTTCGCCATTTGCTGTTAGGGAGCTGAGGAAGAAGGGTTTAAATGTTGTTCGCACCGATATTGCAAAAGGTATAAGAAAAAAGTTCTCGTTAATACTTTTTAATCCTCCGTATCTGGAGCTTGAGGAAGAACTAAAGCGCGATTTCTGGCAGGATTGTGCTGTTCATGGCGGCAAAAATGGAATTGAGATTGTTTGCAGATTTCTTGATCAGTTAGATGAACTTCTCGAAAAAGATGGCAGAGCAATAATTATCGCCTCCTCCCTTAACAGTCCAGCAATTTTCGATGAAATTGCGAAGAGGGGTTACAGATATGAAGTTATAGCAGAAAAAAAGCTATTTTTTGAGAAAATTTTTGCAGTCAAGATTTTTTCACGAGAATGACGTCTTTGTTTACCTCTATTTTCTTACCTTCAAGCGTCTTTACTTCTCCTCTCTCCACGATCAACTTCTCTCCAATTTTTGGCTCTCCGGGACTTGAAATAACCACGTAGATACCGTCTTCGACGCACTCAAGTCTTTTTGCCTCTTTTTTACAATCTGTGCAGAGTCTATAACTTAAAATTACCATTAGCTTCTCTGCAACGTCCTCGCTCATGTGATGTTCAAGTTCACAACCAAGTTTTTGAGCAATCTCCTCGTTTACACCGATAAACCTGAAAAAAGTTGATGCAATTGAGTAATTTCTTTTCACTCTTTCTGCAATTTCTTCCCCACTTTTCGTCAGCACAACACCTCTATATGGGCTATAATCAACGTATCCTTTTTCTCTAAGCTTTAGAAGCATTTCAGTAACACTTGCAGGTTTAACATTCAAAATTTTTGCCAAGTCCCCTGTCTTCGCCACCTTTCCTCTTTTCTGCAAGTCATAGATGGCTTCAAGATATTCCTCAACCCTTTCCACAGAAAAAGTTGTGCTGAAAATTAAAGTAAATTTCGGTTCGAAAAACGTTAACTCTTTATCCCCTATAACCTTAGAAATTCCATGCTTTCAACTTGTATTCAGTGCGGCGTATGCTCATCTTCCTGCAGCATGAGATTCAACATGAATCTGAGAAAATCAATCGCCCTTTTCTTGAACAAGCGAAAATTCTGGAGCGAAGATCTTTGGAACTGCACAAACTGCATGATCTGCCAGGAAAGATGCCCGAGGGGGATAAAACTGGTGGAAATAATAAGAGATTCGAGAGCCGAGCGAGTTGAGCTTGGAAACATACCAAAAGAAATCAGGGATATGTTTGAAAACATTAAAAAGTTTCAAAACCCATTTGGCGCTATTAAAAAGCCAAAGTTTGATGCAGACATTGCAAAAAAAGGAGAATTCGACTACCTGCTCTTCATTGGGTGCTCTGCATACGATCCAAGAGTTAAGGAGATCGTGGATAAGGCAATAAAGCTGCTTAAACTTGCGAAGATTAAATTTGCTATCCTCGAAAACGAGAAATGTTGTGGAAACGAAGTCATGGCTCTTGGCGAGATTGGACTTTTTGGAATGTTGATGGATGAAAATAAGCAAATTTTTGACTCTATTGGCGTTGAAAAAGTGATAACAATTTCCCCACACTGCTATAATGCCTTAAGGAATTACTACAAATTGGAGACATTTCACATTTCTGAAATTTTGCTTGAAAAAATTCAAAAAGCGGAGATTAAATTTTCAAAGGTTTTTGAAGGCAAAGTAACTTATCATGACCCATGCTACCTTTCGAGACATAACAGAATTGTTTTGGAGCCAAGAGAGCTTTTGGAATCAATTCCTGGGCTTGAACTCATAGAAATGCAGAGAAACAAAGAGTTTGCAATTTGCTGTGGCGGGGGAAGTGGAGGAATTGTGAGAGACTTCCGCTGGAAACCATCTCTTGAAAGAGTCGGTGAAGCTATGTTAACTGGAGCCGAATTTCTTGCGGTTTCATGCCCTTTTTGTCTTATAATGCTCGAAGATGCTGCAAAATTAAAAAATACTGGGCTTAAAGTTCTTGATTTGGTTGAGATTCTTTATGAGTCAGTCTTTTGATTCTTTAACCTCTTTAACTTCTTCAAGAGTCTTAACAATTTCGCTCTCTTTTTCGAATCTCTCAACAATGCTTATCTCTTTCAATCCAAGAAAACGGAAAGCATCTTTTACAGCTCTATATCTGCCTATTAAAAAGATCTGATTTAGATACGCATCACTTGGAACTTCTACGCTGGCTTTATCTTCGTTCAAAGTTATGTTCTTCACATTGAAACCGGTATGAATTAAAAATAGGGCCTTCAGTTTATCCTCCGGTTTTTCAAGTTTCTCTTTTATCTCATACTCAAAAGTAAAACTCTTTCCTGCAAGCGGATGATTGAAATCCACGATCACCCTTCTACCAACAATTCTTTCAACAGTGCCCACTTTATCCCCTATTCTGACTCTTTGCCCAATTTTTGGCTCTTCTTTGAATCTTGTGATGCTGAAACTATCCTTTTTGCCCGGGTCATAGGTCCCAAAGCCCTTCTCAGGAGGAACAACTACCTTTCCCTTGTAACCAACTTCTTTGCCAATTATATCCTCTTCAAGTCCTTTGAGCACATGTCCCTCTCCAAGAACTGCGTAAATGTCTCCGTATCTTGTATTCTCATTGAAAATGCCTTCCTTTTTTGCAATCTCTGCATCAGTTGTATCTATAACCCTCCCATCCTCGAGCTTCGCAGTATAACTGAGCCTGACAAAGTCATTTTTGGAGAGCATGGCATCACCTCTTTCTTTAACCCGGGGGCGGTATATATTCTCTTCTCCAAAACCATTTGAGTTAAGTTTTTAAATAATATTGGATATTTAGACAAAAAGACTTAGCAACGGAGCAAAAAGCAAAGCTGGAAGCATATTTCCAACTTTGAAGTTTGCAATTCGAGAAAGATTTAGCCCGATTGCAAAAATTATAACACCTCCAGTGGAGTTTAGCTCATTTATCATTTTTTCAGAAAGATATGGGCTTATAAATCCTGCAAATACTGTAAAAAATCCCTGATAAAGGAGAACGCTTAAACTTGAGAAAGCAACACCAATGCCGAGTGTGGAGGAGAGTATAAGAGATGCTATTCCATCAAGTAGAGATTTGGCGAGTAATATGGATCTCTCCCCAGTTAGCCCCTCCTGTATTGGCCCAAGAATTGCCATGGAGCCAACGCAGAATAAAAGCGTGGAGGTAACGAATCCTTCTGCAAATTTACTTCCTTTAAATCTTTCCTCAACCCTTTTTCCGAATCTTTCAAATCCTTTCTCGATTCCGAGCAAATCTCCAATTGCGTAACCAAGAACGAGACTAAAAGTAACAACAAGAAAGTTCTGCATTTTTAAAGCCATGCTTATTCCGAGAATTGAAACACAAAGGCCGAGAACTTTTATAAGTCCATCTTTTAGATCATTTTTTATTCTGTTACCTATAAAAAGGCCAATCAAGCTTGCAACAATTATTGCGGTTGAGTTTATAATTGTGCCAAGCATAAAAAAGCTGTAGAGGACAATCTAAATGTCTTTCGGTTTTAGAAAGTAATTATAAACTGGGACACCATTCCAAGTTGTGGAATCTCTACGAAAGCTGCCAACTGTGCTTACTGCGGAGGAGTTGCTCGACAAAGTATTTGGAAAAAGTTCGAAGGTTGGTGGTAGAAACGTAAACGAGAGGATTATAAATAAGTTATCGACAATTTCGAATGTATCAAGAGATTATTTCGAGAAAATACTTAGTTCTCATCCAGATTACGATTCTCTGCCAAACTTCTACAAAGACATGGTGGATTTACTTGTTGGAATCGATAAAATTAAAAAGTCCTTGGCTTCAATTTCTTGGGCAAGTAAAATGATTCAGAAAATTGTAACGCGAAGCATTGCTGAGATTCGAAAGGGAAAAAATGCTGTTTTAACTTTTAAGAGTGCATGCGGCAGAATTGCCTCGGTAATTGAGGATATTGACGAGGATCTGAATTTTCTGAACTTGGCAAAAAAGAAAATGCGCGAAATTCCAACTTTGAAGCAAATGCCAACTGTAGTTGTTGCAGGAAGCCCTAATGTTGGAAAATCGACTTTCGTATCAATTGTCTCTACCGCAAAACCAGAAATAGCAGAGTATCCGTTTACAACGCAGAGAATATACATTGGTTACACACCTGAATTGCAAATAATCGATACACCGGGTTTATTGGACAGACCAATTGCAAAGAGGAGCGTGATTGAGAAAAAAGCCATTCTTTGCTTGAGACACGCTGCAGATGTAATCCTTTTTATAATCGATCCAACAGAAACCTGTGGCTACACTCTAAAGACACAGATCTCTTTGCTTGAAGAAATAAGGAAAACCTTTGGAAAACCCATAATCGAAGTTTATAGCAAAGCAGACATGCATGAATTTAGAGATAGAATGGCTTTCTCAGCAAAAAATGGAGAAGGAGTCGAGAAAATACTTGTCGAGATTACAAAAATTGCTAAGAAGATTTATTCACAGACATCAACTGTTATTGCAGATTCTGGACAAACTTCAACGCATGAACAACACTCCTGACAATCTTCTGGGCGGGCAGCGGTACTTTTACCCTCATCGTTGAATTCGAAAACACTTCCTGGGCAAACTGAGATGCACTCACCGCATCCAGAGCATTTGTCTTGATCAACTACGACTGTCGCCATCAAATCACCTCCTCACTGTGCTTGAAAGTTGGCAAATATTTATCTTTTTTGCTTTTTTTACTCTTCCTGAAAAATCACATACCAAGCATTTTTTCCTCCCACTTCTTCAGGTAAGCTGAACTCTGGCTAATGTCGCTGAATATACTTTCTGCTCTTTCAACGTCTTGAACTTCGATCTTTCCTGAATTTCTAAGCTTTGCAAACTCGCTTGCAGGGGCGAGGAGTTGAACAGCATATCTTAAACTCATTTTCTCCCCAATCTCTGTTAACTTTTCGAGCGCTCTCTCATCCACGAGAACACCCATCTCAACAGCTCTTATGTCGATAATTGTTCTGATCTCCTCCCTCGAATATGGTTCAGTGATTATTATCAGCAGTCTGTCAAGCAAATCAAGTGGAATGCCGTGAGGTGCAACTATCTCAGTCCCTCTGATTCGTGAAAATCCACGATTGGAAGCCAGAATTATAATTGGAGCCATTTCCGATTCCATGGCACGATTCATGAATGCAAAGAGCTCAATGTCCATGAGGTGGGTTTCATCTATAAAAAGCACTCCGGGGAGAAGTTCCGCTCTACCTTCCTCAATCAATCTCTTTACCTGTTCATCTACTGCCTGTCTGACCTCGTTATCTATTTCCCTGCTTGTTGAACCGAAGAGGCTGAAAATACTTCCCCTTCTTGCATTTGCCTCGTCAAAGTCGTGCAGTGTTACTACGTATGTAAATTCCCTCTCCTTTTCAACTTTTCCGCCTGGCACGGGTATTATTTCCTCATCACCGATATCATATTTCTTCTTCGTCTTCTCACTTTTTCCGAGTTTGCTAACTCTACCAGTCTCTTTATCTACCATTATGATATCTCCAATTTCAATTCCCTGGGAAATGAACTGTAAAGCAACCCTTCCACCAACGCTAAAACTTCTCTTCTCATCTTTTGTTGCAAGTGTTAGTGTTGCTGACTCAGGGATTTTTTGCGTTGGATTGTATGGATTTGGGACCATGTTATAATCCAATCCGACAACTTCCCCCTCTAAAACAATTCTACGCTCCCTTATCCGAACTCCGATAGCTTTTCTCATCGCTTGAATTAGAGTCTCGGTCTTCTTCATCTCTGCACTGTAAAACTCACTTGCGGAGACATGAACAAAAGGTATGTCCTTTCCAAGTTCTTTGCTTATCGCCACAGCTATTGCCGTTTTCCCTGTTCCTGGTGGACCAGCAAGTAAAATCCCTCTTCCCGCCATTCTTCCGGATTTTATAAGCCTTACTATTACTCCTGCAGCCTCTCTTGCTTTTTTCTGTCCAACAAGCCCATCGGCAACTTCCTTGGCTTTCAGATTCTCATCAAGTCCAAGGCCGCGGATGTGGGAGTGGGTGCTTATTCTTTCAAATTTCCCAAGCTCCCTTATCATAAAGATTGGTGGAAATGAACTGCTATATGAAGCTATCTCCAAGAACCCAATTTTTTAACACACCTATTTTTTCTATTTCAACTTCGACAAAATCTCCGCTTTTGAGCCTTCCAATCCCTGCAGGAGTTCCTGTTGCGATGACGTCACCTGGTTCGAGTGTCATTATCGATGATATGAACTCAACAAGAGTAAAAACATCAAAGATCATGTTAGAAGTCGTCGATTTCTGTTTAACCTCTCCATTTACCCTTGTCTCTATCTTCAGGTTTGACACATCTTTAAGTTCAGCAATATATGGCCCAAGAGGTGCAAATGTATCAAAACTCTTAGCTCTCGTCCATTGCCCATCTTTGGCCTGCAAATCTCTTGCCGTTACATCATTAAAGCACGTGTAGCCCAAGATTACATCTTCAGCTCTTTCTTTCGGAACTTTTTTACATCTTTTCGCCATCACCACTGCAAGTTCACCCTCGTAGTCAACTCTTATCGAATTTGGCGGGAAAACTATGGGATCGCTATCGCCAATCACCGCGCTCGGTGGTTTCAGGAAGATAACAGGCTCCTCAGGTACAGGCATTCCGAGTTCATTTGCGTGATCAATGTAGTTTAAACCAACTGCAACTATTTTTGTCGGAATAACTGGAGGAAGGAATTTAACCTGAGAAAGAGGGAACTCAATTGAATCAAACAAAAGCATATTTTTTGAAATCTCGAATCTTCCTTCGTAGATCTTGCCGTTTACAACAAATCTTCCTATCATAATGCTTCGAGTTCTCTTCTAAACAATTCCACCTGCTCCGGATTTATATCTGCAAGAATAATCCTCTTCAAGCTTGTGCCACAATCTATGTGTTTTTTAATCTCTTCGACCATCACTTTTGCAACAAGATCCTTTGATAACCCTCCAACTCCAGTTCCAAGAGCTGGAAAAGCTATACTCTCTATTTTTAGCTCATTTGCCTTGTTAAGTGCTGCAATCGTTGCTAAGCGAACCTTATTTTCATCAGTTTTAAAATCGAGCTCCATTGTTGGGGCATGAATAACGAATTTCGCTTTTAACTTTCCTGCAGAGGTAACAACTGCTTCTCCAATTTTTATTGGTCCTTTTTTTACAGCTTCCTCCTCAATCTCTCTACCTCCTGCTCTTTTTATTGCCCCCGCAACACCACCGCCCATGTACAGTCTTGTGTTCGCCGCGTTTACAATCGCATCAACTTCAAGTTTTGTTATGTCACCATGGAAAGCCGAGATTTCAACACCTTTGTAGAAATACATAGCCAACGTTTGATTTTCAGGATAATAAATTTTACTTGCCAAGGATCATGAGTCTGAACCTGTCAGCAGCTCTCGCGGTTGCGTTTGCTATGTATCCAATGTGAACAACCCATGCCTCCATAATGTGGACATCTAATGGCAGCAGAGCATCCGAGTTGAATAGAATTGTGTGGAGACCAATCTGAATTAAATCACACTCATGTTCAAGTTTCTCAACGATTTCAACGTGTTCAAGAGCTTTTTCAATTTCTTTTTTTTCAAAAGAGGTTTCAATAAGAACCCTCATATGTTCAATCATTTCCTCATATTCATTAACGCACTCCATAACCTTTGCAAGGAGAATGTCGAATTCCTGGAAAATCCTTTCCATCACCTTCACTTTTCTAAATGTCAGCATGTGTCCAACATGTTCGCAATTATTTATTATATCATCCTGAACTCTTAGGAATTCAAGCAGGTCATGTCTATCAACGGGGAGCATCAGAGATCTCGTCACATTGGTTCGAATCTCCTCTTTTATCTCATCTGCTTTGCTCTCGAGTTCATCAATTTCATCTCTTATTTTTTCTACCATGGCAAAATCGCCATTTTCGTAAGCTTTAAATTGCTTTTGCAACAGTCCTACAGCTCTTCCGCATAAAATCGCGTGCTTTACAAGCGATCTAAATGGGGAATATCCAAAGATTTCTGTGACTGATCTGAAGAACTTCATATGAATACCACCATGAGCGTGTAAATTCCGATTGAGAGTATCATTGCGATCGGGAGAGTGAGAATCCATGAGAATATAATCTTTTGCACGACTTTTAGATTCACACTTGCAACCCCTCCGGCTATTCCAACCCCTATAACACTCCCGACGAGTGTGTGGGTTGTTGAAATTGGCAATCCAAGAGCTGAAGCAGATAAAACAGTTGTTGCGGTTGCAAATTCAGCTGAAAAACCACGAGTGTAGGTTAGTTCGGTTATTTGTTCTCCAACCAGCTTTATAACCCTGTAACCCCAGGTTGCAACACCGATTGCAATTCCGATACCACCAAAAACAAGGATCTCCCTTGGTATCTCGTAGTATCCATCTGCTTTGTGGCCAAATATTGCCGCAATAGGCCCAACAGCATTTGCAACATCGTTGCTACCGTGTGCAAAGGCTATGTAGCAAGCTGTAAAAACTTGAAGATATCTAAAAACACCCTCAACTTTCTTAAAGTCAAACTTTCGAAATAAAAAAAATCTGATTAAAAAGAAAATTATGAAGGCGAGAATCGCCCCAGCTATTGGGGATATAAGCCAGCTTAGCATTATTTTTGATACCTCACCCCATCTGATCATTTCAAATCTTATGTTTCCCTGTGAAACTGCTGCGATTCCAAACCCAAGCATCGCGCCAACAATTGAATGTGTCGTGGAGATCGGAAGATGGAGGTAGGTTGCAATCGTTATCCATAAACCAGCAGAAATTAAAGCAGCAATTGCCCCGTAAATAACTATGTGGGGATCAAGAATCTCTATAGGCACAATCCCTTTTGCTATCGTTTTAACAACGTTTTTTCCAAAAAAAGCTGCACCCAAGAACTCTAAAATTGCTGCAATTACAATAATTTGTTTAAGCGTTAGAGCTCTACTGCCGTATGATGTTGCCATCGAATTTGCAGCATCATTTGCACCGATATTCCAAGCAACATAAAATGCTGAAAAAAGACCAAGGATAATCGGCAAATCCATCATGTAACGACTCTTTCGGATATGTTTATTAAGCCTTTCGAAAAACAAATAATATGCAAAACTTCCTAAACTTGATCGTCGATAACCTTAAAACGCTTAAATATGATTTAGAGAAAGTGGAAGAGTTTCTTAAAATTCTTGATGAGGTAAAGAAGGTATTTTTAATTGGAATTGGTAGAAGCGGGTTTGTTGCTCGAGCATTTGCAATGAGGTTAATGCACTTAGGCTATAGCAGTTATGTAATAGGTGAAACCGTAACTCCAAGGATTGAAAGCGGAGATTTGCTAATTGCAATTTCCGGCAGCGGGGAAACGGGTTACGTTGTTGCAGTAGCAAAGAAGGCTAAGAAAATAGGAGCAAAAGTTATCTCTTTAACCTCTTCTCCAAATTCGAGTCTTTCAAAAATTTCAGATGTTGTTTTAATTCTAAAAAATAGCTTTGGTAAAGAAGTTGCGAATTTAGCACCTCTGGGAACACTTTTTGAGATCACAGCAATGATTTTTCTTGATGCAATTGTTGCGGAAATAATGAAAAGAAAAAATATTAGTGAGAGTGATTTAGCTAAGAGACACACAATCGAGAACGAGGTGAACCTATGCTTGAATTGATTAAAAAGCTCAGCAATGCTCATGGAGTTAGTGGTTTCGAAGATGAGATGAGAGAATTAATAAAAACTGAACTTGAAGGCTTTGCTGACGAAATAAAGACAGACAAAATGGGGAATTTGGTTGCAACAAAGAATGGGAGTGAGCTAAAGCTTATGCTCTCTGCACACATGGATGAGATAGGTTTTGTCGTCAAGCAAATTGACGAAAAAGGTTTTATAAGAATCGCCCCAATAGGGGGCTGGTTCTCGCAGATTGCACTCGCACAAAGGGTTGTGCTTTATGGAAAAAAGAAGCTATATGGCGTTATAGGTTGCAAACCTCCTCATATAATGAAGGATGAGGAGAGAAAGAAAGCAATCGAGATAAGCGAGATGTTTGTCGATGTGGGGGCAAAAAGCAGAGAAGAAGTTTTTAAGCTCGGAATAGACGTTGGAACGCCTGTTGCAATTGATAGGGAAGTAGTTATTCTTGCGAATAACAGAATAACTGGAAAAGCATTTGATAACCGTATTGGCGTTGCAGTTGCAATAGAAAGCTTTAAAAGAACAAAAAGTGATGCCACAATTCATTTTGTTGCAACAGTGCAGGAGGAAGTGGGTTTGAAGGGGGCGAGAACTTCAGCTTTTTCCATTGAACCAGATGTTGCATTGGCAATCGATTCCTGTGTTTCAGCAGATTTTCCGGGAAGTGAAAGTGCACACCTCGACATAGCCTTGGGCAAAGGGCCAGTGATCACGATTGTTGACGCCTCTGGAAGAGGTTTAATCGTTTCGCAGAAAGTTCTTAAATGGCTGAAGGAAACTGCTGAAAAAAACAACATACCTTATCAGCTGGAGGTTGCTGAGGGAGGAACAACAGATGCGAGTGCAATAAATCTGACAAAACATGGAATTCCTGCCGGAGTTGTTAGCGTTCCTGCAAGATACATTCACAGCCCAGTGGAAGTCGTCGATCTTGGAGACGTTGAGAAAGCAGTGGAACTTGTTTCGAAAGCGATGGAGAGTGCTAAGAGTTACTTTGGGGTGAAATGATGAAGATCTGGTTAATCGGGGCGTATGGAATTGTTTCAACAACAGCGATGGCGGGAGCGAAGGCGGTAGAAAAGGGGATCATAGACAAAACTGGCCTCGTCACTGCACTTGAACCGTTCGAGAAGATTGAGGAATACGTCCCCTTCAAATTCGAATTTGGAGGGCATGAGATAAGAATGTTGCCGAACGCCTTTGTTGCGTGCAAGGAGCACTGGGAACAGAACAGACATTTCGATGTAGAAGTCCTTGCGATGATTGAGAAAGATCTTTCAAGAATCTCAGCAAAGAAAGGCACTGCTATAAATTGTGGTTCGGGCATTCAGGAACTCGGAGAAATAGAAACGCTTGAAAAGGAAGGACTTACGCTACGAGAAATTGTAAAAAGATTGATGGATGACATGAAAAGTTTTGCCAATGAAGAAACAGTCGTTGTTAACGTTGCCTCAACAGAACCAATGCCAAGATTGAACGAGAGGTATCATTTGAGTATTGAAGGATTTGAAGAGATGATTGATGAAGATAGGAGAGAATTTGCAACTGCAAGTATGTTGTATGCTTATTCGGCAATAAAACTCGGATTGCCATATGCAAATTTTACACCGAGCATAGGCTCTTCTGTTCCCGCGTTGAAAAAGCTTGCAGAATTGAACAACGTCCCGCATGCGGGTAACGATGGTAAAACAGGAGAAACGCTGGTTAAAACAACGCTTGCTCCGATGTTTAATTACAGGAATCTCAGAGTCATTGGATGGATGAGCTACAACATTCTTGGTGACTACGATGGCAAGGTTTTATCTGCAAAGGACAACAGAGAAAGCAAAATTTTCAGCAAGGATAAAGTTCTCGAAAAAGTCCTTGGATATACCCCCTTTAGCATAACGGAAATAAGCTTTTTCCCGAGCCTTGTAGACAATAAAACAGCTTTTGATTTCATCCATTTCAGGGGATTTCTTGGAAAAATGATGAAATTTTACTTCATCTGGGATGCAATAGATGCAATAGTAGCATCCCCTCTGATTTTAGACATTGCGAGACTTTTGCTTTTTGCAAAGAAAAACGAAATTGGAGGGGTAGTCAAGGAACTTGGGTTCTTTTTCAAGAGTCCAATGGACTGCGAAATTGTTAACACCTTTGAACAATTCGAAATCTTAAAGAAATGGTTCAATCAGCTTGCCAAAGCATAGGAGTATTCCTTGAACTTCGAAATTAGCTTGAACTTCTTTTCACTGTCTGCGAGCGCGTGTTCGAGAACTTCTTCAATTCTTGAAACGGGAATTATCTCTATCTTCCCCTCGTGCTCGGCATCAAGCAAAACATCATCACTGTTCCCTCTCGGTATTATTACTTTCTTGAGCCCAGCCTGAATTGCTGCCTCGATTTTCTGCGTAACCCCGCCTACTGGTAAAACTTCTCCGCGAACTGAAAGGCTACCTGTCATCGCAGTTGATTGATCCACTGGAATACCCTCTATTGCTGAAATAACTGCAGTTGCGATGCTTATACTTGCCGAGTCCCCTTCAACACCCTCGTAAGTTCCGACAAATTGAATGTGCACGTCAAAATTTGAAGTATCTTTGCCCACAATCTTCTTTATTATTGCTGAAACGTTCATAACAGCTTCCCTTGCAATTTCCTGCAATCTACCCGTTGCAATTACTTTTCCTTCCGATTTGCTCATCGCTGGTGTTACTTCAGCAATTATTGGTAACACTATTCCTGCTCCTTCACCAATCACTGCAAGCCCATTTACCCTGCCAATTTCATAGCCCTCTACAAGGAATAGCCTATAGTCCTTTCTTCTTTCAATGTATTTGTCTGCAAGCTGTTCTTCAATTGTTTTTGCTATCTTCTTGGCTTTTAAAACATGCTCAAGTCTAACAACATTTGCCCCCTCACTTTTTGCAATGTCTCCGGCAGTCCTTATAAGCCCACCAAGTTCTCTGAGCCTTAAAGTAAGATGATTCCTCCTTCCAGCCCTTCTCATCGCCTCCCTTATTATTTCTGCTACCGCATACTTGTCGAAGTGGGGGATTTTGCCATCTTTTACAACTTCTTGTGCAACAAATCTCACAAGTTTCTGCCTATTCTCAGCCGTGTCTGGCATTGTGTCGTTCATGTATATCTCGTAACCATAGCCTTCAATTCTGCTGCGCAGTGCTGGATGCATGCCCATTAGGGCATCAAGATTTCCGGCTGCAACAAGAATGAAATCACAGGGTACAGGTTCTGTTCGAACCATTGCACCACTGCTCCTCTCACTTTGCCCTGTAATGGGAAACCTCTTATCCTGCAAGGCTGTAAGCAGTTTTTGCTGCGATTCAATCGTTAAAGTGTTTATTTCATCGATGTAAAGAACACCTTTATGCGCTCTATGAATCGCTCCCGACTCAACTCTTTCATGTGCGGGCGTTTCAAGTCCACCACTCTGAAATGGATCGTGGCGAACATCACCAAAAAGCGCCCCAGCATGTGCACCGGTAGCATCTTCAAATGGAGCAGTCTTTCTTTCCGAGTTATCAACGAGCAGTTTGGGGACATTTCTCTCCTCTCTTGGAATAAAATATCTCGCAACCATTAAAAGAAGAATTGCCGCAATTAACCCCCAGATGAAGTTTGCTGGATTTGTTAAAACTGTGTAGAGAACAACAAGGAGAACGAGAGAGAAAATCATGAAGTTCCTTGCTTGGGCTTTTCTCATTGCCTCTTCTTTATAAGCCTCCACGATTTCTCTCCCTTTTCCAGCAGGAACTATTTTTATCTTTGGCTGATTCAAATCTTGTGGATTTGGATAAACGAGGATATCTTCAAGTTCTTCCTTTGGCAAAAGCTCTGCCATCGCCTTTGCGAGCATCGATTTTCCTGTTCCCGGAGAACCAATGAGCATTACATGCCTTTTCTGCACAGCGGCTTTCTTTATTGCTTCAACAGCATGATCTTGACCAATAACTTGGTCTATAAGCCTTTCAGGCACCTTTATCTGGCTTGTGTCCTCAAATTCCAGACCACCAACCAGATCTTTTACTTCCTCCATTTCAGCTATATTTTAATCCTCTAAGTTAAAATATCTATCCTAACTGACAAACCCTTAAAAACCAGACCTCGAGTTTTAAGCATCGCTCAGCTTCACATTCAAGCTCCAAACAGCCATAGCAAGGTGGAAGCTTTGCTACGTGTTCCATTCTATCCATTACTGTTCTTAGATCGAGTTTTTCCTCCTCTACTTTCTTTTCCTCGAATTTTGAGGAAATTATTTTAAATGTCTTTACACCGTCGATTACAACCTCAACTCTTTTTATCAAACCCTCTTTTTCGAGTTTTCTGAGTATTCTTGAACACTTGCTGCTATCTATCTTTAACTCTTTCCAGAGATCCTTCTGTAAAACTTCTCCTTTCTCCTCAAGAATTTTTAAAATCTCCTCTCTTGTATCAACAAGCTGGAAATCCGTCATTCTGGTTTTATGAGAACAACATTGTTGCCCCTTAGGATTATTTCACCGAGATTCCTTATTTTCTCTTCTCCCTTGCATTCTATTGCATTCGTGAGAAATAGGTTCATGTACTCATCCACTCCTTCGAGTTTTCCAACAAGTTCGTGCTCCTCGCCCTTCATCTCCACTCTGATCATCTTTCCAAGCATTGATTTTACCATTTGGTTCGGCAGCATTTCTACCACCTCCGAAGTTCTAAAGCGAGAAAACTATATATCAACTACCTATAAAAGCTTTGCTGATGATTCTCGTCACAGGTGGAGCGGGTTTCATAGGCAGTCATGTGGTTGATAAACTTGTTGAAATTGATAGAGTGATCGTTCTTGATAACTTATCAAGTGGCAGAAGAGAGTTTGTTAACGAAAATGCCGAATTTCACCTCGTTGACATTGCGACTGATAGCATTTTTGAATTTATGAAAAGTGTCGATGAAGTCTGGCATATAGCTGCAAATCCCGATGTGAGAATTGGGACAGAGAAACCGGAGGAGCTTTATAGAAATAACATTCTTGCAACTTTCAGACTTCTTGAGGCAATGAGAAAGACAGGGGTTGGAAGGATAGTCTTTACTTCTACTTCAACCGTGTATGGGGAAGCGAAGGTGATTCCAACTCCTGAAGATTATCCCACTCATCCGATAAGCCTATATGGTGCTTCAAAGCTTGCATGTGAAGCTTTAATCGAGTCTTATTGTCATACTTTTGATATGCAGGCTTACATTTACAGGTTTGCGAATGTGATTGGTAAAAGGAGCACCCATGGAGTTATCTATGATTTTATTAAGAAAATAAGAACAAATCCAGAGGAACTCGAAATTCTTGGCAATGGGGAGCAGAACAAGTCCTATATTTACATTGATGACTGCATTTCTGCGATTTTTCATGGTTTAAGGGCAGATGGGAAAGTGAACGTATTCAACATTGGTAGCGAAGACCAAGTAAAGGTGAAAAGAATTGCAGAAATAGTTTGTGAAGAGATGAAGGTTAATCCGAGATTTAAGTTTACCGGGGGAGATAGGGGATGGAAAGGTGACGTTCCCGTTATGCTTCTTTCAATAGAAAAGCTGAAGTCTCTTGGCTGGAGACCAAGATTTAACAGTGAGGATGCAGTTAGAAAAGCTGTGAGGGATTTGCTAAATTCAAATGAGAAGAACTGAGAAAAGGACTGCAAAAATCCCTGTAAGGAATATACCATCAAAAGTGCCCGCTCCCCCAACGCTTACAACGCCATAGCCTATTCTTTCAAGATCCCGAAGATGCATTATGTCTGCTCCGATCAGGGCTGAAAGAACTCCAATGCAAAAAGATAGTTTTGGCAAAAGCATTATCGGCCCCTCGCAAAGGGCTATTGCAATGTAGCTCACAATTGCCGCGATTGTTGGTGGAACAAACATCGGCACAACGATTCCAACACCAACAACCGGTTTTGAAAATCCATAGATGATGAGCGAGGAAAAAATAAGAGCAACGAGGAAAATCGTTACGGGTATGAAATCCAAAACATCGCTTACGAGTTTTGTTGCAAGAATCACAGGCAAAAGGCAGCCACCCACATTGATCGCAACTATTAGCTTTCTTTTACTTCTGACAGTATAAATAAAGCCGAAAATCTCGTAGTGCTGGATTAGTTCAATCCCTCCCCTTTCGTAGAGGGGAATATTTATCAGGCTACCGAAGACGATCATTGCAAGAAGAATTAGTGCTTTTTCACTGTCAACCCCAAAAACAAGCCTGAAAACCGCTGAACCAGCAAAAACGAGTATGAGAACGAAGAAGGGCAAAATTATAAGTATTAAAAATAGAGGCAGAATTATAGGCGGGAATACGTAGTCTCTCACACTCTCAGCTTCCTCTTATCAATTACGATGTAGTCCTTTAATGCATGAACGCATGAAAAGGGAATAATATACATGTCCTCCTCCCGCCTGAATTCGGGAATCTCATTTAAGGGCTTTACAATTAAGTTCATCAGCGCACCCGTTTTGAAGTCCACGGTTATGTTATAAAGCGTTCCAACAACTGTTCCGTCGGTGAGAACAACAGTTTTTCTTGACAAGCTTCTTGCTGGGACTTTCATTTTTACCACCCCACTCATTTTGAGTTTGTAAAAAATATAAAATTTTTCATCAGGGAGGGCATTGGAATTTTGGGGTCAAGCACTCAAAAACTATTTTTTCAACCTCTTCACCTCTTCAACAATTTTTGGCAGTATTTCGCCAACTCTGCCCTTTATTATGTAATCGGAGACACCTTCAAAAGTTAAAGGAGTCTCGTCAAGATTAACCTCAATTACCTTAGCCCCTCTCCTTTTTGCAAGTCTTGGCAATTCTGCTGCAGGATAAACGACTGCAGAAGTTCCACAAACAAGCATTAGGTCGCATTTCATCGCCTCTTCAAAACTTTGCTCGTAAACATCCCTTGGAATTGGTTCGGCGAAATAAACAACATCAAGCTTTAGCGGACTCTTGCAGAATCTGCACTTTGGGACATCTTCGAATTCAGACTCTAAAAATTCACTTCTCGGATATCTTGAGCTGCAGTAAATGCAGCGGAGCTTGAAAACACTTCCATGGAACTCAAGAACGTTCTTACTTCCAGCTTTCTGATGTAGTCCATCGATGTTCTGCGTTATGATGCATTTGAGAATCCCGAGGTTTTCAAGTTCTGCAAGAGCGATGTGCGCTGCATTGGGCATCGCTTTTTCCAGAAGGGTATAAATTGGCGATCTCAGCGCTTCTTTCCAGTAGCTCCTCGGATCTCTCAGAAATTTTCCATAGATCTCATAAGCCCTTCTTTCCGCTTCAGGATCTTTTGTCCAGATACCTGAAGGTCCTCGAAAGTCTGGAATTCCAGACTCAGTCGACACCCCCGCGCCAGTGAATGCAACAGCATAAGTTGACTCGAGAAGATCTTTTGCAGCCTTTTTTATGAGCTCCATGATTGAAGATGAGTCAATATTTTAATTTAACGTCCCTCACTTTATTCAATGCTCTGCAAGTATTGCGCAGAAAAAACTGGCTGGGATGAGGGTGAGAAGTGCGCTTTTTGCTGCAATTTTTTTGAAAGAGTGGAAGAAATTGCGAGTAGAATTCATAAAAGTTTGAATTTTGAATTTAAAAGCTTTAACGTTGGAATAAAGAGCGAAGGAAGTTTTAGAGCAATTCAGGAATTTTTCGAGGTTAATGGGATTGCCTACGATCTGAAAACAGAGATGAAAAAAGCTTTACAAGCGAAACTCAGGGAAATGACAGGTAAAGGAATTTCCCATGATGCAGATTTGCTGGTACTTTTCAATCCCGAAGATTTTGGTTTTGAAGTCCAGATAAAACCAATTTTTATTTACGGCAGATATTTAAAGAGAATCAGAAACATCTCCCAAACGAGATGGCTTTGTGGGATTTGTAAAGGAAATGGATGTGAAATCTGTGATTACACGGGCAAAAGATATGTGACTTCAGTTGAAGAGCTGATATCAACTCCAGTTATCGATCTTTTCAGCGCAAAAAATGCAATTCTTCATGGTGCCGGGAGAGAGGATGTAGATGCAAGAATGCTTGGAAATGGTAGACCTTTTGTTCTCGAAATAATTGAGCCGCGGAGAAGGGAGGTGGAAATAGGGGAAGTTGAGAGCACAATAAACAACTTCTGCAGAGGTAAAGTTCTGGTAAAAGGGCTGAGGTTCACGAATGCAGAGGAGATCGAGAAGGTGAAGGAGGAGAAGTTCAGGAAGGTTTATCGAGCAAAAGTTGTTTTTGAAAGAGAAATTAGCAGGGATGAGCTTGAAAAAGCTTTAAATCGGCTGGTGGGAGAGATAAAGCAGAGAACTCCAAAGAGAGTTCTACACAGAAGGGCAGACAAGCTTAGAATAAGGAAAGTCTATAGGGCAGAGGTTATCGAGCATTTCGGCAAGGTAGCGGTTCTGAAATTTGAAACAGATGCCGGGCTTTACATAAAAGAGCTTGTGAGCGGTGATGAGGGTAGGACTGAGCCAAATCTCTCGGAGAATTTTAAGGCATTTGTTGAGAAGCTTGATGTGATTGCTGTTTATTAGTGAAAAGATTTATTTATTCTGTGCATCAATACCATAGGGGTGTTTAGATGGGCTTAAAGACGATTCTCAAGAAAAGATTTAGGCTCCTTTACAGAATCCTTTTTAGAAAGGACAAGCTCAAAATTGGAATTTATGGTCCACCTAATGCTGGAAAAACAACTCTGGCAAACAGAATTTTAAGAGATTGGGTTGGGGAGATTATAGGATCTCCAAGTGAAATTCCGCATGAAACGAGAAGAGTAAGATTGAGGGAGGGCGTTAAAATTCAGGTAAATGGAAAAAGTATAACAATTGACGTTGTTGACACCCCCGGGCTTGCAACAAAGATTGACTTCCATGATTTTCTTAAATTTGGTATGAGCGAGGAGGAGGCGAAAAGAAGGGCTAAAGAGGCTACTGAAGGAGTTATTGAAGCGATAAAATGGCTTGACGATCTCGACGGAATCCTACTCGTTATGGATGCTACAGAAGACCCATTTACTCAGGTGAATGTTACAATTGTTGGAAACATTGAAGCGAGAAAGCTGCCACTTATAATAGTGGCAAACAAGATAGATTTGCCAACAGCATCGCCTGCAAGAATTAAATCTGCTTTTCCGCAGCATCTTGTCGTTCCTGTTTCGGCTCTGAAAGGGATAAACATCGACTCGCTTTACAAAAGCATTGCTGAGAAGTTTGGGTGATATTATGGGCGTTCAGATGAACCTCGTTTCGAAAGAAAAGCTTAGCAAGATGGGTTCAATGGAAAAGATAAGGATGATTCTCGATAATGTTAAGGAAGGAAAAATCGTAGTTCTCGAAACCGGTTTAACGCCTGAAGAGGAAGCAAAGCTAATCGAGCTAACGATGCTTGAGATAGATCATGAAAATTTCATTGGGATTGAATTGGAAAGCTATCCATACAGAGAAAAGTCGATATTTTCAAAGCTTTTTGGAAAAAAGCAGGGAAGATTGACAGTAGTTGGTCCAGCAAACAGATTGAAAACGTTGGAAAAACAGGAGGATTTGATTAAAGCTTTGATTACCTGATATGCCCCATCAATGCACTAAATGCGGAAAACTCTTTCCGGATGGGGATACAAGGTTGCTGAACGGCTGTGATTGTGGGAACAACAAGTTTCTTTACGTTCCAAAAGGTAAAAAGGAGAAAGAGGAGGTTACGGAGGAAATTAAGAAAGAATTTCTGCGCTTTGGAATTGAAAGCGTTCGAATAATCGCACCGGGGCAATATGAGATAAATCTCGAAAAGCTACTGGAAAGGGAGGAAATAATAATAGCGCTTGAGGAAGACGGGAGATACATAATTCATCTACCATCCTTACTTAAAAAGAAGCCTAAGGGATAATCTCTGTTGTGTTCAGAAACTTTGGGTATTTTATCTCATTTCTAAACTTTGCAAGAATGCTGTGATAGGCCATTATCGAATCAACAAGGTTTTTCACAGTCGAACATACGAGTTTAAACCCCCTGTCCCCCCATAGCCTTTCTCTGTTGAAGAAAAGACATCTTCCCCCGCAGAATCTGAAGTAATCGCATTTTGGACATGGTTGGAGGATCTCAACTCCTTTCTTTATCCCTTCCCTTATGTTTCCAACAAGGTTCCACTCGAATTCCGGACAAATTGGGCAAGCGAGAATTTTACCATCTGTTGTGATTGTGAAGGATTCAAAGCCAGAGGCGCATGGAGGATTACTAAAACCCTCAAAGATTGCTGTTGCAACGCCAAGAAAGGGAATAATTCCATGAATTCTGCCTTTTAATATCT
Source organism: Archaeoglobaceae archaeon (assembly GCA_038866255.1). GTDB lineage: Archaea > Halobacteriota > Archaeoglobi > Archaeoglobales > Archaeoglobaceae > WYZ-LMO2. Next base: position 8,548 of record JAWBZL010000006.1, on the reverse strand, counting down.
CAGAAATCCAGAATTTAATAAGCTTTCTAATCCCTTGGTTGTATCTTTCCACCCAATTTTCGAAATCTCTCCAAATCCCTTCCCTACTCCAAATTGCATCAATCTGCCAGTGAACATGTGTGAAAACCTTGGTTGATAAAATGCTCATAACATCTTCATAGATATCTGTTTCTTGGCTCGCAGTCATCCTTGCTATCAGTTCTCCATCAAAATTCTCAATTTTTTGCACATTTTTGAGCACAACATCGTAGTTTCCTCTGTAGAAGTCATGAACTTCCCTTCTTCCATCAAAAGATACGAGGATTGTTGAAAACTTTCTCAAATAATTTTCTTCAAGTCTTCTCAGCAATAGCCCATTCGTTTGCAGGATGTAGTGTTTTACAGAGATTTTATCCATTATCTCCTTCATTTTTTCAACCTCAAGCAAAGGTTCACCACCGTAAAATGCAATAGAATCAGCGGAGTATCTTTTTAAAAGCAGTTTCAGTTCTTCAATGTCATACTGGATTTTCTCCGGCATAGTATTGGGCTCAAAACCGCCGCAGTATTTGCACTCCGAGTTGCATTTTGGAGTGAGAATTACGATGAACAGCATGTTGATAGTGCTCTTGATTTTAAAACTCTTTTACCAAACAAGAAACGGGCCGGGAGGGATTTGAACCCACGACTGCGGGATTAAGAGTCCCGCGCTCTACCTGGCTAAGCTACCGGCCCTCATAGAGTTGCGCATCCGAGGATTTATAAGTTTTGTCCAGAATGTCCATCAGTTTCTGGAACTCAGCTACAAGTTTTGATTTTTTATATCCATGATCTATGAAATCCCAAGGCAACTCTTTCTCGATGTCAATTCCAAGCAAAAAGTTCTCAAAAGATCTGTAGTTTCTGCTTTCGAGCATTTTAGAAACACTTTCATCTCCACGTGAAAGTATTGTTTGAGTTGCAAACTCCTTGGGATCTACGGGATTAAACTCGATACCATTTTTTCTGCACTCATTTTTAAGCACTAAGATCTTTTTTCTAATTTCGCTCAAATTCGCAAAAGGCAGCCATTGAAGTGGTGTATGGGGTTTTGGAACGAGGGGGTTTACAGAAATCTCTATTCTTGGAATAAATCTCTTGAAAAGCTTAATCTGCTCAACGATTTTTTTCACGTCTTCGATGTTTTCATTTGGAAGACCGATGAGATAGTATAACTTCAACTTCTCAAAAGACCCTGAAGAAATCTCTATTGCCCTCTTTAAGTCTTCAAAACTTATATCCTTCCTCAAAAATTCTGCAAAAACTTCTGAAGCTGTTTCAGGAGCGAGAGTTAGCGTTTTAACATTTGCAGATTTCAATATTTCAACCAGTTCTTCATCAATAGCATCAGCCCTGAGAGAGGAAGGAGAAATCTCGAAGCCTTTTTCAGCATAGTTTTGGACTATGTTTTTAAACTGAGGGTGATCAGTGGGAGAAGGAGCGATCAGGGCAATTTTTTTGACATTTTTAACCTCCACGAGATCCTCAATCTTCCTCCACCGCGGCGGGAAATAGATTTGCCTCACAATGCAGAAAGAACATTTTCTGATACAACCTCTGCCTATTTCAATGAGAAAAGACCTTCCATAAGCACCCTCACCAATTATCTCTTTCTCGATGTGCTTTTCAAGAGGGTAATAGACTCTTTTTACTCTTTCCTCTTTTCCTGTAAAAATGCCCTTTATTCCCTCCAAATCTGTAACAGTTTTCGCGCTCAAAATTTCCTCAATACTTTTTTCAGCCTCCCCTATAAAGAAGGCGTCGAAATACTCCATCAGCGGCTTTGGATTTTCCATCACACAGGGGCCACCAGCTATCTTCAGGCCTTGAAAATCGCTTTTTTTGAGAATTTGGATCGCATTGAAATAGTCAATTTCATACTGCAAGCTAAAAAGGGCTAATTCAAACTCAGACAGAGGAGTCCCGGTCTCTAAACTTCTTAAACCATCAAAAACGTCAAAATAAAATCTCTCACAGTGCGCAAACTCGTTAATCTTTGCATACAAGATTTGAAGACCGAGATTGGCAATTCCTCCAACATATCGATTTGGGTAAACTAAAGCAACTCTTTTTTCACCCTTTCTGAATTTTCGCTGAAATGGGTTGAATTCCATAAAGCTAATAAGTTTGCTGAATATTAGTTTCATGGATCTAATCTGCCCTTTCTGTGATGTGATCCTCGATGTTGTGAGAGAGGAAAAAGGGAAATTCAGGAGGAGATATTCAGAGTTTGATATGCAAATTCTTGTTTTAAAGTGTCCAAAATGCAAAAAACTTGGAATACTTCGAGTTGTTCCTGAACTCGAAATGGAAAATCTCGAGTTTCCCTATGAAAGTTGTATTTGATGATAGCATTGGAAACGATTTTTTAATCTGCTGGGGGGTTACGGTTAGATTACCGAAGTATTCTTTGTTCGGTGAGACGAGAGGGGAGAGGATAAGAAAGGTAAAAGAAAAAATTCTGGCAGCAATAAACGAATTTTCGCTTGATAAATTTGATTCAATTCACGTGAAACTCGCATCTGCATGGGTTAGATATTACGTTTTTGAACTCTCTGTCAATGGGGAAAGATTTGCCCTTAACATTCTTTCACCAAATTCACCGATAAAAAGCTTTCAAAACCTTGAATTTCCATTTATTGAAGAGATAGCAAAACCCTTAGCTGTTTGCGATGAGTTCATGTTACAGGAGTGGGTTGAGGGTGTGCCGCTTTCAGAGCTAAGGGATGGTTTTCTGCTGAGAGATGAGGAGAAGGCAAAGATGTGCATAAAGCTCGCTTCAAAGCTCCTTTACAAGATATTCAAGCTTGGTTATGTTTACACTCCTTGGGAAGACTATGAGGCGATTTTAAAGGGCTCTAAGCTTTTTCTTCTTGATGTGACGAGATTTGTAAGAAAACATTTGAATCCTGAAGAATTTTTCCGCTTTTACTATGGCGCACCATTTTCTTCGCCCGAGCTGCTTGTAGAAGATGAAAAAAACAGAGTTTTCTGGCGTGGAATAAGTGAAAAAGATTACTTTGGAACGAGCAGGAAGGAATACGAAAGAATCTTTCTTGAGGGTATTGCAGAAGTCTGCAAAGAATTTGAAGAGTTTCTTTTGCTCAGCGGTATGAATGAAGAAGAGGCGAGAAAAATATGGGGGAGAAAAAGATATTAAATTTCCTGAGCTTCTTTGTTTATGAACATAATTGAGGTTACTGAGGATCTATACTTAATTGACCTTCCTCAAAAAATAGAGGGATTCAGAAAGTTCATAAGCAGCTGGGTTGTGAAAAATGGAAGCAATGCGATGCTAATTGATGTCGGACCGCGGGCAACAGTTTTAAAATTAATCGAAGCGTTGAATTATCTCGGAATAAGGAAAGTTGAATATGTGTTGTTAACTCACATTCATCTCGATCACTCTGGCGGTATTGCGGAGGTTTTGTCTCAATATCCATCAGCAAAACTCGTAGCACATGAAACAAGTTATCCCCATTTGATAAATCCGGAGAGACTATGGAAAGCCTCACTCGAAGCACTTGGAGAAATCGCTGAGGTTTATGGTAAGCCGAATGCAATTGAAGAGTCCCGGATTTACAGGGGGGAAGTGGAGTTTAGGGGTAAAAAAGTTGAGATAATAAAAACCCCGGGACACGCTCCACATCATCAAAGCTACATTTTTGGTGAGTTTTTATTCGCTGGGGAGGTTGCTGGTGTGCATATGCCCTTAAAAAATGACTATTACTTGCGCCCCGCAACCCCCCCAAGGTTTATGTATGAAGTTGCGATCGCATCACTTGAGAAACTTCTCACTCTTGGCAGCAAGAGAGTTTGTTTTGCGCATTTTGGTTTCAAAAGAGACAGCGTTGAAATCGTAGAAAGAGCAATCAAACAGTTGAAGCTCTGGGTCTCAACTGTTTATGACATCGTATGCAGAAGAGACGTAAGAGATGAGAAAGAAATTGCAAGAATTGCAAGGGAGGAGCTGCTTGAAAAAGACTCGAAGTTCTCGAACTACAAATTGCTCGATGAGGACATAAAGAAGAGGGAAGATTTTTTCATCAACAATACCCTTAAAGGCATACAGCAGTATGTTCATGAAGCCTATTGTCTGTGAGGTGTCTTTTTGGAGGCAAGAGATTTAGCTCGCTTTCTCCTTGAGATAAGAAAAAATATCTTGAGAATTTTTGCAATAGTGGCAATTGCAAGTCTTCTTTTTTTCCCGATTTCGGGGAAAATTGTCAGCTTCATTTGCGAGGAGATGTATCCGAAAGCAGTGCTGAGTGAGGAAAGGGTTAAAGAAATTGCAGAGGAGCTTAAAAAGATTGCAGAAAATCTCAGTGCAAATTCAAACAACACAACAATTGTTGAGAGTGAGTTAAAGAGACTTTCAAGGATTGAAATATATTTTACTGGCCCTGTAGTTCTCTCCCCTCTCGAGGCAATTGTTCTAAGTCTGAAGATCTCAATCGCTGTCGGTATAGCTTCAGCAATTCCCTATATACTTTTACTCCTTAGCAGATTTCTCAAGACACGGGGTTGGTTAAAGGTAAAGGTAACTTATTATGCAATCGCCTCCATAGCCCTTTTTCTAACTGGAGTAATCTATGGATTCTATATACTTCACTTTATTATTCAATTTCTACATAATTTAACTCTAAGCTACGGAGTTACCCCGCTTTACTCGCTTTCTGAATTTGTAAACTTCATTGTTTTTATGATTGCCCTTTTTGGCTTCTTCTTTGAAATTCCTGTTTTAATGCTTTTTCTCGTAAGAAACGGAGTTTTGAAATATACTACCCTGAAATACTATAGAAGGCATTCTTACGTGCTCTTTTTTGTTCTCGCAGCAATTGCAACTCCTACTGTTGACATTTTTACTCAAACTATGCTTGCTTTACCAATGGTAGCTCTTTTTGAGATTGGAATGGTTTTAATAAGGTTTTTTAGTCCTGTTCGGTCTTGACAGCCTCCACAATTTTTTTCCCTGCAACAACCTCGTCAATGCTGTGCACAACACCACCAAGAGATTCTATTAATTCTCTGATCTCTTCGAAATTCAGATTTGTTCCCACAATTGTTACTTTTATCGACTCAGTTTCTTGGTCGATCTCGGAGAGTGTTATGTTTACTCCCTCTATATTTGGAACTTCGCTTATCTTGAGGGCAAGTAAAGTGGTTGGTGGCTCATGGGGTTTGAGAACATCGAGGACAAGTCTTCTAATTCCAACCATGAAAAAAGTTATTATGCGCCTATTAATCTTTTTGTATGTTCGATTTGCATACGCATTCAACTTTTAGCGATGGAGAGCTAATCCCAAGTGAACTCGTGCGTAGAGTTGCACATCTGGGTAACAAAGGAGTTGCAATCACAGATCATGCGGATTTCTCAACAATTCCTTGGATTCTTTCAAATTTGAGGAAGCTGAGGGAAATAAATCTCGAAATCGATTTCCTTATTGGAGTTGAAATTACTCACGTTCCGCCGAAACTAATTGGCAAAGCAGTTGAGCTCGCTTGGAAAGAGGGGGCGGAGATTGTTATTGTTCATGGAGAAACAATTTCAGAACCCGTTGCAAGCGGTACAAATTTTCATGCGCTCGATGAGGAAATAAACATACTTGCACATCCAGGACTTTTGAGCGAAGAAGAAGGTGAAAAAGCGAGTGAAAACGGCGTTTATTTGGAAATCTCTGCAAGAAGAGGGCACTGTTTAACTAATGGACACGTTGCAAAGATTGCAGAGAGATTTTCATGCAATCTCGTGCTCAACACGGATGCGCATTCGCCCTCGGATCTAATTGATGATAAAAGCGCTGAAAAAATAATCAGGGGAGCAGGAATTGCTGCCTGGGAAAAAGTGCTTCAAAACAATGAGAGACTATTCAGGAAGCTCAAGAAATAGTCCCGATTGTTTCAACATATCCACAGTCATGTATTTTACTACTTCTCTTAACTTCTCTTTCTCTTTGCATTCTGGAAAATGGTTCAGAGCTTCAAAACTCTTTTTTGCAAAATCAGAGATTAATTTCAACGTCTTCTCAATTGCAGCTCTCTCTCCAAACTTCTTGGAATATATGCATGGGAGAGTTAGGGATTCAAAGTCCGATTTTTTATCTTTTACCGCATCCTTGTATTCAAGCAAGTCATCAACAAGCTGGTAAGCCATCCCAAGGTTGTATCCATAGTTGTAGAGATTTTCCATCATAACTTTATCCCCTGAAACGATTTTGCACGCTGTTTTTGCCGAGTAGGCAAAAAGAGAAGCAGTCTTTTTTTCGATGCACTCGAAATAATCTTTTTCATCGAACTCCTCCCTAACACTGTAGAAATCCAAGATCTCCCCTTCGCTCATCATCATACCAACTTTTGCGCACTCCTTGATCACTTCTTCTCCATAAATAGAAGTCAGCTCAACAGACTTCGAAATCAACCAGTCCCCAACTACTATTGCTAGAGCAGTATCGTATTTTTTGTGCAATGCCGGATTTCTTCTCCGCATCTCCGCTTGGTCGATCACATCATCGTGGACAAGGCTTGCAGTGTGAACGAGTTCTACAGCAATCGCGAGATTCATCAATCTTTCATAATTTCCGTTGCACATTTTACCGCTCAGGAGAACTATAATTGGTCGTACTCTTTTTCCGCCAGCTGAGATTATGTATTCGAGCGCTTTTTTTATTTTTGGTGTAGCATCAACTAACTTAACGAATCTCCTAAGCTCTTCTTCAAAAACTATGCTCTCTTCCCAGTTTTCTATCACCGCAAAGCTTTTGAATTTACAGGATATATCTTTTTTGCTTTCATTTATTGCATTTTAAAACTTACCTTTATCAATTTAGCAATCTTTTGGATATCCTCATTTGTTTGCGATAGAGTTAAAAACTGCCCGTCTTGCCTCTTTTATGCGATCCGCAGAGCTAAGCTCAGAGAAAGATGGAGAGGAAGTGAGCGTTGCTGGCTGGGTTCATGAAGTTAGAGACCTTGGAGGTATAATTTTTATCATTCTCAGAGATCGAGAAGGCTTCATTCAAATAACCATACCCAGAAAAATCGCTAACCAAGACATTTTCAGGAAAGCAAAAAAGATAACGAGAGAGAGTGTTGTAAAGGTTGAAGGTTTTATTAAAAAGGAAGAAAAAGCCCCCAATGGGTTTGAAATAATCCCAAAAAGTTTGGAAGTGTTAAGTGAAAGCTCAGCCCCTCTTCCACTTGAGGTAACGGAAAAAGTTCCGGCAGATCTTGATACAAGGCTTGACAATCGCTTTATGGATCTTCGAAGACCGAGAATTGCTGCGATTTTTAGAATTAAGAGCCAAGTTGTGCAGAGTGTCAGAGATTTTTTGAGCAAAGAAGGCTTTATTGAAGTTCAAACCTCAAAAATCGTTTCAACTGCAACCGAAGGTGGGACAGAGCTTTTTCCAATAAGTTATTTTGAAAAGGAGGCTTTTTTAAACCAAAGTCCTCAGCTTTACAAGCAAATCCTAATGTCGGCAGGTTTCGAGAAAGTTTTTGAGATCGGGCCAATTTTCAGGGCAGAGGAGCACAACACGACGAGGCATTTGAATGAGGCAACATCCATAGATATCGAGATGAGCTTCACCGATCACGAGGGGGTTATGAAAGTTCTTGAGAGGCTCATAGCGAAGGTTTACGAGGACGTTGTATCAAAATGCGCGAAGTTTCTTGAAATTCTTGAATTGAAACTCGAAGTTCCTGAAGTGCCTTTTCCAAGGATTACTTACAGTGAGGCGATTGAAATTGTTAGCAAAACTCATGAAATCCCTTGGGGGGAGGATCTTGATTTACAGGCTTTAAAAACGCTGGGGGCAGAAATTGGGGGACTTTATTTTATCACAGAGTGGCCAACCAAGATAAAGCCATTCTATGTAATGTCATTTGAAGATGAGAGAATCAGCAAGAGTTTCGATCTTATGCATCGCTACATAGAGCTTGCAAGTGGGGCGCAAAGAGAACATAGATATGAAAAACTTGTGGAAAACATAAAATCTAAGGGATTAAGCCCAGAGAGTTTCGAATTTTACCTGAAAGCTTTTCGCTACGGAATGCCACCGCATGCTGGATGGGGACTTGGACTTGAAAGACTCGTGATGGCCATGCTCGACTTGGGTAACATAAGAGAAGCAATGCTCTTCCCGAGAGATCGAATAAGGCTCTCTCCATAATTCTAACTTAAGTAAAACTTCGCATGTCTATCGGGCACAACCACTGCACTGAAATCCCCTTCTTCACGCTGATAAAGTCCACAATAACATCTGCCGTATTCTTTAATGTCCTCTTCTGCGTAAACACAAGGGCAGATTATAAGTCTGTCAATCTCCTTTTTTTGTGTTGCAAGTCTGCATGGACAGATAGCCAAACCAAATCTTTTTTTGTTCTCACTCAGACCTTTTGCAAATTCAAGCAGAAGATCTCTATCTGGATTTAGTTTCCATCCTTTCCGCTTCGCCACGTTTTCGAATATTTGCATATATTTTTCGACATCCATGCTCGTAATAGATGCGATATTTTAAAAATTTCATAC
>JAWBZL010000005.1:0-56563 GCA_038866255.1 Archaeoglobaceae archaeon | reverse complement strand
TGAAGTTAATCCAGTTTTACGTTGATGGCGAAGTTGAGCCTTGGGAGAAGATTTCTCCGATTTAAAAGCAGATCTTATGTTGGAACCAATTGGCAAAAATTTAAAAATCTTCATAACAATAGCTTTCAAGCTCCGGTGGTGTAGCCCGGTCAAACATCCAGGCCTTTCGAGCCTGTGCCCCGGGTTCAAATCCCGGCCGGAGCAATTTTTGTATTATTCAAAATAAATTGGCTAAATGGATAAATCTGCAAGTATAAATCCCAGTATAGCCCCTCCGTTGATAAAAGGCAATCCCGCATGAGCTCCCTTCTTTTTCTCAACCAAGTATAGCAATAAAAATAACCCCGCAATACCACCAAGAATTGTGAGCAAAGCATGCAGTTTTATAAAAGCAATTTCTGGTGAAGATGTGAATTTCTGAGCTGAAACGGCCAAAATTCCAGGAACTACTACATCTCCAACCCCCATGAGCATCTTTTCATTCTTTCTTGGTATTATGAAGAGCATTGGGGCATTTATTTTTGTTACAGACTCTGCCAAGGTTACCATATGCTTTGTTTTGTATACTGAGATAGCATCATAAATTGCCAGAATTGCAAGTAAAACAATCACAGGCAACGGCTCCAAGCTTATCCCGAACATTGTCGCAATCCCAACTGTAAGAAGAAAAGCAGAAATGTTTACAAGAATCCAGTGTGGCTTCTTTATGAGTAAAAATGTCAGCAAAAGCGCAAAGAATATTGCGAAGAATTCCAGAAAAGGGAGGAGGACATAAAATATGGAGATGAAGGTAAGGAGATATATTACTGCAGAAAGAAGATGCTTAAATTTTGCTATGAGAAGAACAAAGAGTGTAAAGACAATGATGAGGGCAAAGTAAAGCAGAGAATTCGAAACATCAGAAGGATTTTCAAAAACAACCATGCCAGCTGACTCATAGCTTTGAATTACCGAAACAGAGAGAAGATTTGCAAAAAGAAAGATGAGGGCAAAAAAATATCTCAACCTATCACCCTAAGTTTCAGTTTAGAACCTCTTGCGAGAGCGATTCTCAGACTTCTCCCAGCTTCTTTATCTTTTCTAACTTTTATTATCCCTCTTGCACTGACGAGAGCTGAGAAAAGATATTCGCTATCAGCGTAAACTTCAACGGTTTTTCCTTCCAGACCTTCTGCGTAGAGGACGTAATTTTTGTCCGTTTCCTCAACTTTAACCTCCGCAACCTCAGCCTTTGGAACGACTTCCATTGAAACTTTCAATTCCTCCTCAATCTTCTTTATTCTTTTTCCCTTTTTTCCGATCAGCTTAGGAATTTTGTTTTCTGGAACCTTTACTATTGCCTTTCTTCCCGAAACTATAATCTCGAAGTCATCAAGGAACTGAGAGAGCTTATCTTCAACTGCTTTCTTGATTTTTTCATCGCTCTCAACAGGCATGACAACAACCTGTTCACCAAATGTGTATATCTCGAATTCCGCTTTTTTTGTTTCGAAGTCCTTAACCTCTATCACAGGCCTTGCGAGATCTGCCTCGAACATACCTGAAGGAACTTTAACTGTGAATTCAAGCTCGTAAACCTTTGCAATTTTACCAGCTTCAATGAATATCACTGTATCCACAACTTGGGGAATTATTCCAAGTTCAACTCTACCGATCATTCTCTGCACAGCATCAATCGCTCTCGTTGCATGTGTAACTCCAATCATCCCAACACCAGCCATACGCATGTCCGCAAAAACTTGGAAGTCGGAAGTCCTGCGAAGCTCATCGTATACCGTATAATCAGGACGAACGAGCAGCAGAATATCTGCTGTTAAGCTCATATCCCCTTCAAGCGGGGAATACTGCGTTATCTCATCTCTAACCATCAAATCTCTTGGACTTTCCATTGTTTTCACAATGTATCCATGTTCGAGCAAGTAGTTCGCAACACTTGCTGCAAAAGTTGACTTCCCAGCCCCCGGAGGGCCGGCAATCAAGATTCCGCGTTGTTTTTCAACAATTCTCCTTTTTAACTCCTCGCTAACACCATATTCATCTATGCTAACCTTTGCAATCGGTCTAACTGCAGTTATTTCCATTTTATCCGAAAAAGGTCTTTCTGCAATTGCAATTCTCACATCCCTGAGCTGAACGACCATTGCACCCTTGCGCTCTATCTCGATACTGCTCTCCTCGTCCTGTCTTGCGGCTTCAATTATCTCATCAGCAATCTCGGAAAGTTCTTCATAGCTTAAGGGTTTATCGCTGAGCTTTACGAGTTTCAGGTTTCCTATTTTCCCCCTTTTCGCATAAGGCACAATACCTTCTCGCAAATGAACACTCGCAGTGTCAGGAGTGAAAAAGGACATTATTCTCGTCTCCTCAGGTCTTATGACTCTTGGCTTAATGTAGATGGTTTCAATTCCCTTCGCCTTTGCAACCAAGCTCTGAACTTTATCCGAGGTCAAAAGAATTCCCATTCTCTCCTTTGCTATCTCCCTTATGATGTTATCTATCTCCCCACTTTTTGCAAGCCTTATCTCTTCCAGTTTTGGCCTTCTTCCAGCGAAATCTATCTTTATTTTCTTTTCTTTAGCAATCTGAACGATCTTTTCAATCTCTGCAAGACCCTTAAATCCACTTATTCTGCCAAAATTTGCCTGCGCCTCCAGTTCTGCAATCACTGCTTCCGGTATTATGACTTCCTCAACGTTCTCCTCCCTGAGTATTTTTGAGAGCCCGCCTGTAATTAAAATGCTTGTATCAACCACAATCCTCATTCCCCAACCTCCTAAAGAAGCAGCTTTTGTTTCCCGTGTGACAAGCATTTCCCTTTTGCTCAACAATATATAATAGAGAATCACAATCACAATCAACCCTTATCTCAATTACTCTCTGCCTGTTTCCGCTACTCTCTCCTTTCATCCAGAGCTTGTTCCTACTTCTACTCCAGTAATGCGCATAACCTGTCTCTATAGTTTTTAAAATGGCCTCCTCATTTGCATAGGCGAGCATTAAGACTTCCTTGCTATGGACTTCCTGTGCAATCACTGGAATAAGTCCATCTCTGAACTTCAGTTTCTCAAGCATAAAAAGAAATGATGCCAAATGTTTAATATTTTTCCTCTTTGGGTTATAGCAAGATTCAATCAGAGAATCTCGGCTTCCTCATATACAACAATACCGTTTTCCGTGATCATGTAAGGCTTTGGCTTTCTTGAATGCTTTATCCCCCGCATTTTCACAACTTCCAAGCCAAGCGTTGGCTCTTCGAGCTCGCTTTTTCTAATCATCTTCAGGCAGATAAGGCCATCGCAGATATATTCAAGAATTCCGTATTTTGATGCTGTTGGGAGAAATTTGTCTGCTTCGCTTGTGACAATTGCAGTTATTCCAGCAGATTTTAGAATTCGCCTCATAGAAGAGAGCACTCGGTATCTTTCTGGATCAGTAAAAAGAGTTTCGAGAACACTTATGGAATCTATCAGCATTCTGCTCGCACCAGAGCTCTTTATTAGTCCAGGAAGTTCACTTTCAATTCTTTCAAAGCTTTTTTTAACTTCTAATGCTTCAAATCTTACGATTTGCAGGTTTTTAAACTCATCCAGTTTCATTCCAACACTTTTTGCATTTCTTAGAATGCTGTCCTCATCCTCATCAAAACTTATGATAACACAGCTCTCTCCTTTTTTTAGACCCTCGTAGATGAAGTGAAGTCCAAGTATTGTTTTACCCGTTCCATAACTTCCGATTACAGCGATTACATAACCCTTTGGAATCCCGCCACCAAGAATTGCATCAAGTCCAGCCACGCCGGTTGATAATCTCATAAAACTCTTATAATTCGTGAGATAGTAAAACCTTGCGCAGGATCTACTTTTGTGCTATACTTCAAAATTCTTTCCTTCTCCAGAATCGGCATTATTCCAAGCATCTTTCTAAAGAACATCCACTTTGTAATCGTATCTTTTTCAGCCACCCATTCAAAAACAATTATCCCATCAGCAATCTCGAAGATTTCGCTTTCAAGTCCTCTTTCCAGAACATTTGAGGTTAGTAAACACATAAGAAGTACTCCTTTTCGTAAACACAAACTTCTTAATCCTTTTAGCATATCTATGAGGACTTCTATTCCAAGTTTTCTGGAAACTCTTGCCAAATCTGTTATCGAGTCGAGGAAAACGATCCCCTTTAGCGTATCAAATAGCTCTGCGAGTTTTGTCAGGATATTCTTGCCCTCTTTTAGGATTTCAAGCGCACTCTTTTCCGATATCCACCTCATCGGAACTACTGAGTCCTTAAAATAATACTCGGAAAGACTGAAAATATTAATCTGCACTTCTTTTCCCATTTCCGGAAAAGAAAGCTTTATTTCTCTTCTCACCTCCTCAGCTGTCTTGGAAATCGCAACATAGTTCAGTGGGAAATTATTGGCATTATTTATTAGCATCGTAAGTGCAAACTCCTTCCCACCAGCACCGCTGTCCTCGTAGAGTATAACAAGTCCTTCATGAAGGCCGCCAATTTGCTTATCTAAGAACTCGATACCCGTGGGAATCAGAATTCAATCACCTCATCGCACATCAGCGTTATCTGTGAGTAGTAGGTTTCATCCATTTCCTTTTCAAGTGCAAATATCGTGCCAACAAAACCTCGAATTCTTATCTTTCCAGTTATGTGTCTCAAAAATTTTATTAGAGTTTCGAAAGATTTGTAAAGCGAGATTGTGGAAAGAGAGTCAATATAGATAAAGCGATTGTTGGAAGTTATGAGATCCATCGCCCTTTCAATCGCAACCTGCAGTTGAACGGGATCGGGAGAGTTCAAGTAGAGACATCTATCCTCATCTATAATCTCTCCACCAACTTGCATCGTTATGCTGTCTATAAAGTAAATTTTGTTTATTTCTATTCCCTCTTTGGACAACATCCTCTTTAGGCTGAAATATGGCTTGTTCAGCGTTACATAAACACCTTCTGCGAAGTTGGAGAAGAACTTTATGATTTCCAGACTAACCTTTACGTAATTCTTCGCATCAACTTTTACAAGTATTATTTCTGCCCCCCTATCTATTGCCTCCTTAATCTTCTCTGTTACGCTTGAACTTGTAATCATAGTCCTTTCTTACAAACCATCCATCCTTTATAACTATTCCGTCATTCGTTATCTCATATGGGAACCATTCAAGCGGATGAGCGGAGCGGTACTTTTTCAGAATTCTCATCGCCCTAACGTACCCATCGGGCACTCGTAGAATGTCCATGAATATAACTGTCTCAACAAAGTTCTTTGTATCGCTCCAAGAGCCAACCATTGGTGCCTCTTCAACCCAGATCGAGGTAACTTCATACTTGTAAGCGAGATCTGCCATGTAACGTATTGCCCTTCTGTAAAGCACAGGATCTGCAAGTGTTTTTTCAAGATCTGTGCATGAATCAAAAACTACTCTATCAATGAACTCACCACTCATCCCATATGTCGCTTCAAGCCCTTCTCTGACTTTCTCTTTTGTCATTGGCAGCAAATACTTTGGCTCGACTCTAATAAATCTCCAATGAATTTTATCATAAACGTCTTTCATGAAGTTAAACTGCCCGAGGTAGTTTTTGCAGTTATACTTGTTCATCGTTGTTGAAATATACACAACAGTCTCACCATTTTTTACAGCCTCAGCCGCCCATTGAGCTGCAAGGATTGTCTTTCCTATGCCACTTCTACCAATAATAAGGCTTATTGTATTTCTATCCAAGCCCCCACCCAGATAGCTATCGAGTTTTGGTATTCCAAATTTTGCATAATCCATGGTTGAATTAGAATTTCTCAAATTTAAATTTAACCTTCAAAACTGAAAGAAGTTTATAAATCTCGAGAACCCACAGCGAACATGCCTGCGGTAGTTGACAAACTGAAGTGCGATGGATGCGGGACTTGTGTTGATGAATGCCCAGTTGGAGCGATTGAGCTTAACGATTATGCAAGCGTTGACGTGGATATTTGCACCGAATGCGGGAGCTGTGTTGACGTTTGCCCGAACGAGGCGATCAGCCTTGAGTAGTGTAATTGGTTTTGGGGCTTTAAATCTTGACAAAATCTACAGAGTTGACAAAATTCCGAGGGCTGATGAAGAGGGATTTGTGAAAGATCTGCAGCTCATTCCTGGTGGCAGTGCTGCAAACACGATTGTAGGACTCTCAAGGCTTGGACTCGAAACTGCATACATAGGGAAACTCGGAAACGATGCTGAAGGGGAAATTTTGCTCTCAGATTTGATAAAAGAAAATGTTAACTCTAAGGCAATTATAAGAGGCGAAGGTAGAAGTGGGACTGCAACAATTCTCGTTGACGACGCAGGGAATAGAGCGATTCTCGTGGATCCGGGGGTTAATGATACAATTCGCTACGAGGAAATAGATTTAGATTTCGTGAAAAAATACAAGCTCATTCATCTCACATCTTTTATCTGCAAGAATGGTCTTGACTCCTTTAATTCGCAGCAGAGGATAGTTGAGGAATTCGAAATCGTTAGTTTCGATCCGGGAATGCCTTATGCAGAAAGAGGTGCAAAAGAAATGATTAAAATTTTGAAAAGAACGACTATTTTCTTACCAAACAAAACGGAGATAGAGAGAATGTTCGAAATTGATTACAAAAGTGCTGCTGAGGAGTGCTTGTCTTTGGGAATTGATTTTGTTGTCGTTAAGCTTGGTTCGGAAGGTTGTTGGGTTAAAACGCTGAACAAAGAATTGCAAGTGAAGGCATTCAATGTGAAGGTTGTCGACACAACGGGCGCTGGTGATGCTTTCAATACGGGTTTCATCTACGGATTTCTAAGGGGAAAAGATCTGGAAACTTGTGCAAAAATGGGCAATTACGTTGCATCGATTTGCATTCAGCACATAGGAGCTCGAAGTGGATTGCCAAGAAAAATTCCTGAACTCTAAGCATGAGAAAATCACTTTTGGTAATTGGTTCTGGAAACAATTTGCTAATTGAGAGAGCATCGCAAAACTCGAAAATCGAAGTTTGCTTTTTAAATGACCTAAAAGAGGTTGAAATTTTTCTGGAGTCCAATAAATTCGAAAAACTGATTGTTTTAGTCTCACTCGGCTCCTGGGAAGGGGAATTGGCAATTGAATTGGCTAAAAAAGCCAAAATCAAGCTCGCATTTTTCTGCATTTCAAGAACTGGCTCGATTCAGGAAATCATTGCAAGCAGAGAACAAGCTAAGGAGCTTATTTCCAATGTGGAATTTGAGGGAGTTATTTTGAGCGATGAAATGCCTTTCGAGACAAAGTTAACTGCTCTCAAAATCTTGCTCGAGGCTTAATAGAAGCGAATTGTTTCAAGATTCATCGGAGCTCTTGTTTCTATTTTGTAAGTCTTGTAGATTGTGGAGGCGAGATCTATGCACTTGTTCTCATCTCCATGCACTGTGATTATCTTTGAAGGCTTTGGAGTCAGATACTTTATGTAGTTGATGAGCTGCTTTCTGTCTGAATGGCCTGAGAATCCATCTACGGTTTCGACACGCATTCTAACTTCGACCACTTCTCTTCTACCATTGGTTGGGAAAGGAATCTCTTTCCAGCCTTTCTGGACTTTTCTGCCAATTGTACCCTCGGCTTGATAACCAACAAAGATAATCGTATTTTTCTCATCTCCCGCAAGGTTTTTGAAGTATTCCATCACAGGGCCACCGTTCAGCATTCCCGAAGGAGATATTATAACGCATGGTGAGGGGTCATTTAGAATTTCTTCCCTCTTGTTTGCCGTATCCACTCGAACGAAACTCTCGCTTATAAATGGATTTATGCCATTGTAGAATATTAGATCTCTAAGGTTTGCATTTAGATACTCCGGATAAGCTGTATGGATCGCAGTTGCTTCGTATACCATTCCATCAATGTATATCGGAACTTCTAAAAGTTTTTTCTCTCTTATCGCTTCCTCGAGCACAATCATGACCTCTTGGCTTCTTCCAACAGCAAAAGTTGGGATTAAAACTTTTCCTCCTTTCTGGATTGTATCATTCATTATCTCAACAAGCTTTTGCTCCGCTTCAGCTCTCAAAGGCTGGAGATCATTTGCCCCTCCATAGGTTGATTCCATTATTAATGCCTCAAGTCTCGGGAAGTTTATTGTAGCCTTATCGAAAAGTCTTGTCCTTTCGAACTTAAAATCTCCCGTGAAGGCAATGTTGTATAATCCCTCACCCACATGGAAATGTGCAATTGCTGAACCAAGAATATGTCCGGCGTTGTAAAAAGTGAGCCTTAGATCGGGTGTTATGTCTGTAACTTCGCCGTAATCAAGCGTTATTGTACGTTTAAGCGCTTCTCTGACCATTGCAGAGTTGTAAATTGCCTCTTTTTCGCGTTCAGCAACCTCTATAAAATCAAGCTGGAGCAAGACCATCAGATCTCTTGTAGGAGGTGTTGTGTAAATTGGCCCATCGTAGCCATATTTGTAAAGCAATGGCACAAGCCCACAGTGGTCAAGATGAGCGTGAGTTATAACCACCGCATCCAGCGCATCAAGGGGTTGAACTTCGGGGATGTAAATGTAGGGAGTTTCAGAAATATTACTCACATTGACTCCACAATCCACCAAAACTCTGCTATGTCTTGTTTGAAGCAAATAACAGCTTCTACCAACTTCTCTACACCCTCCAAGGAATGAAACCCTAACCCAGTTTCCACCTTCAATAACTCTGCGATGTATTCTTTCCCCGATTCGCTTTAGCTTCTCTTTTCTTTCTTCTTTTACACTTGTAAGGTAATTTCGAACACTTTCAATGATTTTAGAACTTATTGGTGGCGTTCTAACAACCCTTGGACTCCAGCCAACTTCCTTCATTATTTCTCTGAACGTAGCTCCCTGCTTACCTATAACAACTCCCGGCTTCTCGGCTTCAATTATCACTTCTCCAGTCTCATCATCAAACTCTATGCTCGAGATTTTTGCTTCTTCAGAAACAATTTTCTTTATTATCTCTCTCGTCTCAGCTTTTGGCTTCAAAATCTTTGGATCCGGTCGAATTACAATTCTCTTTCTAAGCTCTTTTGCGAGCTTTTTTACAATATCCACCCCCGCTATCTCCTGCGGGTTCTCGATGTAGACAACAAGTAATGGTCCCTCAAATTCAACGTTTTTAATCCTTACATTCTTGGGAACCAGTTGTTTTATCTTTGCCTTTATTTCGTCGACATCCATCTTTACCGCTTAAACTTCGCAATTATAGCATCGATTTCCTCGGGTTTCAGCTGGTAGAACTCTTTTTCTGTTATCCTAACAACATCTATCCCATCACCAGAAGCGGAGTCGCGCTTCATTGCGGAGAAAACTGCTCTAATTGCAAGTTCAACTGCATCGTTGATGTCCATGTCAGGCGAGAACCTATCTTCAAGAACCCCATATGCCGTTAAACTTCCACTTCCAGTGGATACTATGTCCTTCTCTTCTATTGCCCCTCCTATTGGATCAATTGAGAAAATCTTTTTTCCTTCCTCATCAATTCCCCCAATGAGAAGTTGCACTATGTATGGGTAGAAGCGATAAGAATTGAGCAGATTTGAAGTAAGAGTTGCTATCGCTCTTACAGATGGCTTTCTCTCCCTCCTTATTTCGTAAAGATTTGCCTCAACTTTGATCAGTCTTGCAAGAAACTGGGCATCACCAACGCTTCCAGCAGTTGTGATCGCAATTCTGTCGGCAACCTGATAGATTTTCTTCGCTGTTCTGCTGGCAATGAAGTTACCCATCGTCGCCCTTTTCTCGGTAGCCAGCACTACTCCATTCCTGCAAACCAAGCCAACTGTTGTCGTTCCTTTATATACTTTCATCTCCATATCTCCACCCAAAAAAGCCCACATGGGCACTAAGCAATATTGAAAAGAAGGTTTTTTAAAGATTTCGTTGATTTGCGTTCATGATCAACGAAGCAATCGAACTCGGAAAACTCCTTTTTCAGGCAGGACTAATCGATGGAGCAAGCGGAAATCTAAGCTTTAGAGATGGAGAAAAAATAATCATAACAAAGTCCGGAGCGAGCCTTTATTCGCTGAAGAGTGAAGACTTTGTTGATATTGCAAGCAAGGAAGCCTCTCGAGACAAGGCTGTGCATGCAAAGATTTACGAGTTATGCGACTGCAACGCTGTAATTCACTGCCATGGTGTTTTTAACGTTGTCCTAAGTCTTAGAATGCCAAAAATTACTCCATTGGATCTTGAGGGAAAAATTTACTTTAAAGAACTAAAAATTGTTGACGAACAGTTCGGAACCACTGCCTATGCTGAAAGAATTGCGGAAGAGGTAAAAAGAAGTGGTGCTGCGATTGCAAGGGGACATGGAATCTACTCCGCTGGAAAAAACTTGAGGGAGGCGTTTAACAAAGCGTGCTATGTTGAGCACTCCTGCGAAGTTCTTTATTATTTAGAGATTTTCGACAAGTTTTAGCATCGAAAAAGCTGGGAATAGCTTTGAAAACTCTCCATAAATCTTCGAAAGTCTAACACAGCTATAGCTTTGCTCTACAAGAAATTCTCCGATACCACAGGCAAGAACTGTTTTTAGCTCGTAATCAGCAATTTTTCTTTTTATCTCTCTCGAAAGAATTCTTGTCATTGCCTTTTTAGTCTTAAAAGCAATTTCTTTGACTTTTTCTATTCCTAACTCTTCGAGATCGCAGCAAAGTGTTCTTGAAATTCTTCGCATGCAATCCTCCACGCCCTTTCCTTTGCCATCTGGTGTTTCACAATTGTAATCAGCTTCGCTTATGTCTCCAGTAACCCTAAAAACATCTCCCGTGATTGCAAAATACTCGGGACAGAGTCTTGCATTGTTAAAACTTCTCAGAATGTAAAATACTGGTGTTCTGAGGATTCCAAAATAGATGAGCTCCCTTTTTTTCAACCTTTCAAAATCTGTTAGTGCTGCAAGGTTTCTATCCTTTACTGGGATCAAATCAGTAGTCGTTGAGCCAATGTCAACAAACAAAAAGTCCCTGTAACCTTCTTTAATCAGAAAAGAGATTGAAGCGACCCAGTTACTTGCAGAAAAGTCAAGAGGATTTTTAATTTCTCTTGAAAGATTGCCATTTAAGTCGAGAAAATAAACTTCCTTGAAGATATCTTTGCAAACATTTGCAACAAAACTAACACCTTCAGCCTTGTTTTTGAATATGTCCGCAAGCTCCGCTGTAATCACAACTCCCGCTCTTTCGGCTCCATACCTTTTTGCTATCTCTGAAAGCTTATCTTTTAGCTCTGCAGCTTTTTTCCACATTGGAAAATAAATTATCTCAGCAACACTTCCTGCAGCAATCTTCAGATTTGCTCCTCCAACATCAATCCCCACTGAATTCATCAAGCGTTCCTTCCCTAAAGTAGAAGGTCTGATAATCTTCTCCTACCGGGAAATACTTGAGAGCAATTTTGTGTGGTGGGAAAAAGTGTCCTAAATGAGAGAGAACGAGTTTTTTTGCCTTCAATCTTTCTGCAAGACTCATCGCTTCTTTTGCATTCATGTGCTTTTTAAACTTCCCATTTGGAGCGATCGTGTTTGCTATGAGCAAATCTGGATTTTCCATTTCTGCAAGGCTCTTTTCTTCAATCGCCGAATTTGTATCTCCAGTTAGAACAACCCTGAAGTTGTCCCACTCAATTTTAACGCCCACAGCCTCAACTGGAGGATGATTCACGGGGATTAATGTGAATTCCATATCTGAAATAGAAAATTTTTCAAAAAATTCAACTTCTCTCCGCTTGTAACTGAGAAATTGCATGAATTTTCCAATGCTTTCATGAATTCTTGGAGTTGTGTAAACTTCAATGTTTCCCTGCACCCTGTAGAACTCGCCAAAACCTCCAAAGTGGTCGAAATGGGGGTGGGTCCAGATTACCGCATCAACTTTTTCAATACCACTTTCAAGTAGCTGCTTTCTTAAATCCGGAGAGGTGTCAATCAAAATCACTTTCCCTCCATTTTTCACGAGAACAGAAAATCTTTTCCTCTCCCACTTTTTTTCTCTCGCATCATCACAGGTTTTACAGTGACAATTCAATACAGGAGTTCCCGGGGAATCACCAGTGCCAAGGAGTTTTATGATCATTCTCTCATCCTAAATCTGCTCTTTATCTCTGCAATCGCGTTCAGCAAGTCTTGCTGAGTGACTCTTTTTCTTCCCTCGAGCAAAGCCTTTAGCACTGCCTCCCTCACAACGAGCTTAATGTCTGCTCCCGTAAATCCATTTGTCTCCTTTACAAGCTCCTCGAAATCAAAAGAACCTTCAAGTCTTTGTAAAAAGATTTCGAAAATTCTCCTCCTAATTCTATCTTCTGGTTCAGGAAACTCCAAAACTTTGTCAAATCTCCTCCACACAGCTGGATCGAGAATGGAGGGGTGGTTTGTTGCTGCAATCAGAAGAACTCTATCGTTGACCATGTTTATGTCGTCTATTGCTTTTAGGAGAGTATTTACAGCCCTCTTTATTGCAGCATGTTCATCGCTCGTTCGCATTTTTGCAACGTAATCGAATTCGTCAATGAAAAGAACACATGGGCTCAGCTTTTTGGCTACTTCAAAAACTTTCTCGATGTTCTTAGATGTCTCTCCAAGATACTGGCTTGTAATCATTGAAAGCTTTACCTCGAGCAGAGGTAGATAAAGCCTTTTGCTCAGAGCTCTTGCAGTCGTAGTCTTCCCTGTGCCTGGTGGACCTATGAAAAGGATTTTTCCAATGTCAATAAGACCTATTTTTCTGAGATACTCCGTTTCACTTAAAGCAACTTCGATTTTTCTAATCTCTTCCATCTGCTCCTCGCTAAGCGCAATTGAGTCGAAGTCAACGTTTATGTCTTCCGGAGCAAAAATCCTCACAAGTCCAAGCATTTCACGAAGTTCTTCGTTCTTTTCAAACTCTGCAATTATATTTGACAGCCATTCTTTATCCCCATGAACTGGCGGATTTAGCTTTTTTGCTTCCTCATAGGAGACTCCAAGCGAATCGAAGTTCTCGTAGTAATAAGCAAGAACGGGATTTTTTCTAATTCTTTCAACGCTTTTCGATGCAAACCATTTTGCTGCAACCTCAAAGGATGTGATCTTAAACTGTTTTGTGAGCTGATTAAAGTCAATAAAAGGCAATTTTGTTGTCGCGTTTCCAGCGAATTTCAATGCCATGTCTTCTCTGATTATAAGTGGTCTCTTTATACTCCCTCTGCTGTATAGCGCTTTTCTGATTTCCTTTGGAATGTCGCTTTCGCTGAGATTTTCAAACCTGTTGAATATTTCCGCAGTCAGCATCAATTCGACCAATTTAATGTCTTCCATCTCAATCCATTTGAGAACTGGATTTTTAAAATTTTTGGCAAAGCTTAAAAATCTTCTCGCAAAAAAATGAGCAATGCTTTCAGAAACAATTGCATTTGCAAGCTTGGCTCCAATGTTGGTTTATGTTATTACAAAAAGAAGTGCAATCGGTTTTCTTGCATGGCTATTTTTTAGTATAGCAGCAATTGCAAAATCTTTCGAGTTTTTACAGGTAGCAGACTATTTCAATACAATTCTCTTCATTCTTGGCGGCGTTTTTTTTCTCCTTCTTGCATTAGCAATTTTTAAATCGAACTCAGAAATTTTTATTAGTGTAACCTTTTTCTCTGCAATCTCCTGTGCAATTTACTTCCCTTTTGTATTCTTTGAATCCCTGAACAGCTGGATAATTGAAACTACAGCTTTTCTGACCTCCATCCTCGGAAGATTGCTTGGATTCAAAATAGTCTCTGCAGGACGCATTTTAGAACTCAACAATAGCTATGTAGAAATAATACTTGCCTGCACGGCAATCGAGAGCATTTCGCTATTCGCTGGTGCAACCCTTGGGATAAAAGCCAAATTAAAGAGAAAGCTTAAGGCTTTTGCAATCTCAGTTCCAACAATTTACTTTCTGAATCTTTTGAGAAATGTTTTTGTTCTTGTAAGCCTTGCCTACTCAATATTTGGTGATGACAGCTTTTATATAGCTCATCATGTTATTTCAAAGATCTTGGCAACAGCTGCATTGATTGCAATTGCCTATGCTACATTTCGAATACTGCCCGAACTTGCAGAACTGATTTATTCATTGAAGGGTGAGATTGTAAGAGGTGTGAGAGGTGATTGAAAAAAGCGCGTATCCAATGCTTGCAATTTCAGCGCTGATCGCGATTGTGCTCATTCCAGTTTATCTACCAATCTCGCTGTTTTTTATCTTTTTTGCAATTTTCACAGCCTACTTTTTTAGGGATCCAGAAAGAAAGATCGAAGACGGAGTCGTTTCACCTGCAGATGGTAAAATCGACGTTGTTCATGGAAACAAACTCGAGATATTCATGTCTCCATTTGACTGCCATGTGAACAGGGCTCCGGTTAGGGGGGAGGTTTTAAGAATAATTTTCCATGAAGGCAAGCTAATTCCGGCCTACAAAAAGCAGAAAGGAGTGAGAATGAATGAAATAACAATAAAAGCTGAAGATGGTATATTCAAAGTCGTGCAGGTTGCGGGTATTTTTGCAAGGCGTATTGTTTGCTACCTTCGCGAAGGTGAGAGAGTTGAAAAAGGGGCAAAAATAGGACTGATTCGATTTGGTTCGAGAGTAATTCTTGAAATTCCTGAAGGCTACAGATTTATAAGAAAAAAAGGGGAAAAGATAAAAGCCGGCGAAACTGTGGCGGTGAAGAATGAAGATATTTCGTGAAGTTAGTCTTGCAGACTCTTTAAGCATACTAAATGCCCTCTTCGGTTTCTCAGCCTTAGTTTATGCGATTTATGATTTTGAAAAAAGCTTTACATTCTTTTATTTAGCCTTGATTGCCGATGGACTTGATGGATTTGTTGCGTCGAAAACAGAAAAGGGGAAGCTTGGAAAAGAACTCGATTCACTTGCTGATGTTGTCTCCTTTGCTATTTTCCCTGCTTTTATTATGTTCATATTTAACGAAGCTCTCTTTGCCTTTGCTGCCCTGAATTTAGCGTTCTCTTTACTAAGACTGGCGAGATTCAATGTTTTGAACGCTGAGCATTTTTTTGGCATTCCAACATCGGTGAATGCAATTTTGATTACCTCGGTGATCAGATTTGAAGTGGCTTTTGAGCTTTTGGCAATCCTTTCAATTATATCTTCAATTCTCATGATCACAGATCTCAAATACCCGAGACTCAAAAGTCAGTATTTGGCAATACTTGGAATTTCAGTAGTTCTGACAATATTTTTCCCCATTTTCTGTCTTGTTTTGCTCCTCTTTGCAGCCCTTTATACACTCTATCCGGTGATAGTATGCGGAAGGTTCTTGCTGCATTTGAAGCAGGAATAAAACTTGGAGCACTGTTTCATCAATTCATAGGTGCTCCGGTTTCTGAAAAAAATGCGGAAATTCTTGAGAAAGCTATGGAGAGCTGCGTTAAGCTGCAGCCTTACGTTATTGAAGCAGAAGTTAGAATAGACAGAAAAAAGCTAAAACTCTCGGAGCTTGGTTACACTTCTCTTAGCCCGGAAATGCTCAAAGCAAGGGTTCTTGTTGAATTTGAAGGTGAAAAAGTCGAGGCAATTCTTGAATGGGATGAGAAGCTCAGATATCCGTTGATGAGACTTCAGGATTTTAAATAAGTTTAAAAATTGCCTAAACTGTTTCAATCTCTTTGTTCAGCAATTTTTTAACTCTCCCGGGAGTTTCTGAGGCTTTTATTATCGAGTTTGGAATTATTATCTCTTTTCCATTCAATCTGATTTTCAAAAGGGTCTTTCTTATCTTCCAGTGCTCATCCTCGAGAACCTCGCGAAGCGTATTTATTTTCACTATTACTGGTCTACCAAGAAATCTCCCAACGATTGGCAATCTGGATTTCCTTAGCTTTGAAGCTTTGCGAATGAGCTCCATTAATGTGAAATTCCTCAGACTTTTGTTTAGCTCCTCATCAAGTTGCTTTATCCTTTCTAAGTCGTCTGAAATTCTATCCAATGTTAATTTCCAGTCCGGTTCAAGATCCCAGCGTCTTAATATTTTCAGCAATGCCCTAAAATCAGCATCCGTTGGAGTTGCAAGTGCTATGTAACCATCCTTGACTCTGTGATAGCCAAATGGATAAACGAGATAATCAATAGTCCCAAATCTACCTCTTGGCTTATCAAATAGAAAACCCATAACAGCGGGAAATGTTGTCACAACTGCAATCGCATCGTTAGTTGCAATGTCAACAAACTGCCCTTTACCACTTTTTTGTCTTTCTAAAAGTGCAATCATGGCCCCAATCGCAGCATTGACACCAGCCATAGCCCATGCTGCCCAGATGCCCGCTCTCAGCGGATAAGAATGTTCCCCCTTGAGGTATGGGTTTCCTATGAGTGTTGGATAACCATTATAAGCTTGAGCTGTTAAATCAGAATCCGGAACATTTCTGAACTCTTTTGCCTTTGAGGTGTAATGACCAAAAGGAGAAATTGCCACATAAATGGCTCTGGGATTTTTTTCAGAAATCTGCCTGTATCCAATTTCAAGAGAATCTAAATAACCTGGTTTTGTGCCATCCAAAATTATGTCAGCTGAAAAGATTTTCTCTTTTGCTTCATCGCTAAACTTTATGATTTCCTTGTTTCTGCTCTCCACGAGATAAGGTATTCCCACTCCTCCAATCTCTACACCCCAAGGAGTTATTTTCTTCGCCTCATCATCGAATTCAATTTTTAGAACCCTTGCCCCCATCTCCGCGAGCAAAGAACCTGCTATGGCTGCGGAGAAGTTAGCATCCGCGATCTCAACAACGTTCACATCTTCGAGAGCGAAAGGTTTTGAATCCTCGCTGAAAAGTTTCATCAGAATTTCATCCCTCCTCATCCTTCTCACCTCTGAAAACTTCATCATTTTCCTCAGTCCAGGTTACAGGCGGTGCTGTTCCTGGCATTTCGTCCCAGTAGCCTATAACGCCTTCTTTTTCAAGTTCCTCAATTTCTCTGTCACTCATTCCAAGCCACTTCTTAAGAACGAGCCTATTATGATAACCCACAGCTCTTCCAAGCCACTTTATCTTTCCAGGCGTTGCGCTCATCGCAATAACCGCCCCAGGAATTGGGATCTCTCCAAGAAGGCGATCTCTAACCTTTAAAATACTGCCTCTTTCCAATCTCCACGGATCATTTAAAATATCCTTGTCATCCAGCACAGGCGAGGCTGGAAAGCCATGTTTTTTTGCCAATTCAAGAACTTCTTCAAGTTTTTTATCTGCAACCCATCTGGCAAGGATTCCATTTAGTTCTTTGGCCTTACTTTTTTCAAAACTCCGAGTAAGTTCGGGAACTGCAGAACGAAGAGAGTTGAATTGCGAGCTCGTTAATATCGATATGGCAACGAACTTTTCGTCCTTTGTTTTGAAGATCCCGGAAGGAATTGAAGCTGGATCTATGTTGCCAGTTTTACCAATTTCCTCTTTTGTTATGCTGTAATAGGTAAAATCATACATGAATCGCATTAAACCCTCTGCTTGTGAGATGTCGATGTATTGCCCCTTGCCTGTCTTTTCGCGATAGTAAAGAGCTGAAAGAATTGCAAAAACAGCAAGCATTGATGGAAGGTAATCTCCAAAATAATCCGGGAGCTTGTAGAATTCATCAACATCTTCCCAGCCTGTTTTCATCGCAACACTCGAAACTCCCTGAGCTGCAATGTCGAAGCTCGGCATTCTGCTAAGTGGCCCATACTGGCCATAACCAGAACAGCTCACATAGATTATCTTTGGATTGACTTTTTTAACCGTTTCATAACCTATCCCTATCGCATCCACAAGTCCAGCGCTTAGATTTTCAACAAAAATGTCCGCCCTTTTTACAAGCTCAAATATTATCTTCTTTGCCTTCTCGTTTCTCGCATCTGCTGCGATTATGTATTTGTTAGCATTGAGAATTGCATAGAGAAGATTTGCTCTTTTATAGAATCTGCCAAAAATTGCGGCAGTCCTATATCTATCTCCTTCTCCAGGAGTTTCAACTTTAACAACTTCCGCCCCGAACTGTGCAAGAACTCTGCCAATGTTTGGGCCAAAGATAAAATGTGTTACCTCAACAACTTTTAAGCCCTTTAAAGCTTCTCCTCTGCCATTGCTCCCCATTAAAGAGCCGATAAACTCGAAATAGTCCGTCATATCCCCAAATACACTCTCCTTATTCTTTCATCATTCTTTAACTCAGAACTTTTGCCCTTCATCACAATTCTGCCATTCTCAATAACATAAACCCTGTCCGAGACTTCAAAGACTTTCTTAGCGTTCTGATCTGATAAAAGCACGGTTATACCTTCCTTTTTGAGCCTCTCCAGAAGTCTGTAGATTTCAACCGCCACTTTTGGGGCGAGTCCTAAACTTGGCTCATCCACGAGGAGAAGTTTTGGCTTCGACATCAATGCTCTGCCAATGGTTAACATTTGCTGCTCACCTCCGCTGAGAGTCCCGGCAAGCTGTGCTTTTCTCTCATTTAGTATGGGAAAAAGCGAGTAAACGAATTTCAGAGTCTCAACCTTCTTTTTCCAAGCTTCACCATTTATTGCGCCCATTAGGAGATTCTCTTCAACTGTTAAAAAAGGAAAAAGCTGTCTGCCTTCTGGAGCGATGGCCACACCTTTTTTTATTATTTCGTAAGTGTTCAGTCCAATTAAGTTCTCCTTTTCAAAAAGTATTTCACCTTTCCTCGGTTTGATTACACCAATGATTGTTTTGAGTATACTTGTTTTCCCCGCACCATTTGGGCCAATAAGGCCAACTATTTCCCCTTTTTTTACCTCAAAACTTATGTCACTGACGGCCATTATTTTCCCATACCAAACTTCAACATCCCTTACTTCCATCATACCTCCTCACCAATATAGGCCTCAACAACTTTTTTATCCTTAGAGACCTCCTCTGGTGTTCCATCAGCTATTATTTTCCCATAGTGCATAGCAACAACCCTCTCAACTGATCTCATGAGAATTCTTAGCACGTGCTCAACCCATAAAATGGTTAGATCGAATTCCTCTCTGATTCTTGATATTAATACCGAAACCCTTTCCGCTTCTGCCGGATTAAGACCTGCCATGGCTTCATCAATCAAAAGGAGTTTGGGTTTTAATGCAAGGGCTCTTGCAAGTTCTAAAAGTCTCATCTCATATATGGGCAAATCTTTTGCAAGAAAATCCCTCCTCTTCAGCAATCCAAAGATATCAAGGTAATACATTGCCTCAGCAGTAGCTTCGTGAAGTGTTAAAGATTCCCCTCCATTTCTACCAAGAATTGCATAGAGAACATTCATCAGCGCTGTCATGTTTCCAACGAGCCTTGGATTTTGAAAAGTTCTCGCTATACCCATCTTTGCCCTTTGAAAGGGCTTTAATCTTGTGATGTCGTTGCCAGTGAATAAAACTCTGCCCTCGTTTGGATAATAATAACCAGAGATGAGGTTTATAAGAGTGCTCTTTCCAGCACCGTTGGGACCAATTAAGCCCACTATTTCTCCCTTTTCAATTCTTAGTGTAACGTCGTCAACCGCGACAATCCCTCCAAATCTCTTTTTCAGGCTTTTCAAGTCCAGCATAATCATCCTCTCCTTATCTTTATCGAAGGGAAGTATTCTCTATACCTCTTCTTCCTGTAAATCCCCCAGAATCCTTCTGGTAGTAAATAGAGCAGTATTAACAGTATCAGGAAAAGCACAACAATGGATAATTCCCCAAAAGCGACTCTTGTCACTTCTCTGAGCATCGCTATAACGTAGGCACTTATAGCTACACCATATATTGCACCCTTGCCACCCAGAGTTGTTGTTAAAAGGATTATAATCAGGAAAGATGCTTGCAACCAAGCTGGACCTGTAAAGGAGCCATAGTAATGGGCCAAGAACCAACCTGCAATTGCCATCGCCCCACTCGTTAAAGTGAAGATTGGTATCTTCATCTTTGCTGTGTTTATTCCATAGCTTTCCGCAACTTCTTCATCTTCGTTTATAACACCCATCAGGAACCCATATCTGGATCTCAAGACTCTGTCCGCAAAGAAGAGTAATATTAGCACTATGAGAAGAGAAAGATAGAAGTATAAGATGTTGTCAAGAAAAACGTTGCCAGTTGCGATCAACATGGGAACGCCTGGAATTCCAGTTTCAGCTCCAAAAGTTTCTGATTGCCAGTAGGCAACTTCGAGTAGTATGAAAGGCAGTAAGAGTGTTATGAGAACAAAGTATAATCCCCTTGAGATTATCGTTATCGGACTCAAACCAAGTGCGATAAGTGCTCCGAAGGCAAATGATGCGGGAAGTGTTGCAAAAGGTGGAAAAGCAAAGTTTTTGCTCAGCAAAGCACTTGTGTAACCGCCAATGGCTGCAAAGAAGTGTGGACCAAAGTTTACTCTTCCTGTTCCTATGATTTGAACGGTTAAAGGAATTGCAATCATGCAGATCACATTCGCAAATATCAGTGTTGAAATTAGGCTTAAAGCACTAATGGAAAGAAACTGCGAAATTCCTATGACTATTATTGGAATAAGAAGCCATATAATCATCCCAATGATTGGATTTCGCCAATATCTTGGCTCAATTGTCCACTCGTATTTTCTTCGATGGAGATGAATTATTACTCTACCCCTTCTTGATTCGAGCTTCACCATATCGTCTCAGCCCTCGCAAGACCACGTGGTTTGAAAACAAGGACCAGAATTACAACAATGAGAGATGCTAAAAGCATCATTCTTGGGTTTATAACAAATCCAGTTACCGCGAAGATGAAACCAAGGATAAAGGATGCCATTATCGTTCCTTTTAGGTTTCCAAGCCCTCCGAGAACGGTGGCAAGAATTGCATATGTAAACAAAGGCCAACCTATGAATGGATTCAGCGCCCAGACTGGGGAAAGGAGGAGAATTATTATCCCGGGAGGAATTGAGGCCAAGAAAAGGGCAAGTATAAACATCCTGTCAAAGTTCACACCCATGAGCTTTGATGCGAATACATTCTGGCTTATTGCCCTCATAATTAAGCCAATCTTTGTTCTCACAAGCATCTGAAGATAGATAACGGTAATTGCTATTGATACAATCGAAACCAGGAGTAGCTGAATGGAAACACTTACACCACCTATGCTCAAAGTTGTCTCTCTTTCCACTCCTAAAATGGAGGCGATGGAAGTGGGGAGATAAACACCAACTATTTCCGGATAAACGTGGTTCACAAGCTCTTCAACGATTATAAACACCGACAACAACGCCGCGAGTAAGTAATCCTCTGCCTCTAAAAACTTCGAAATCACAAGTTTGTATACACCAATTGTGAACAGAGCTATTAGAAGGAAGCTCAGAAAAATTGATACATGAAAATTAATTCCAAGATCTCTCCAGAACATCCATGTCCCGTAGGCTACGATCAGAAAAGTTGCCCCATAGCCGAGGTGAAAAACCCTGAGGACACCAGTTATGATCGTGAAACCAAGCGCAGTGCCCAAGAAAAGGGAGCCAAAAATAAATGTATATAAAAAAATATAAACCAAAATATCCAACATCTTTACACCCTTAGCTTGGACAGGTCTTCCTTAGCTCCTCCGGAGATTTGTATAAAGTTATTGTTGAAGCTTTCTGCACATCTTCATTGAATCCAGCCTCTTTTAGTAACTCTGATGGCGTTATCCATACTGGCTTGCCGTTGCACTGGAATTGTGCAACAAGCACGTAGCCACCTGTGTAGGAGTGGAAGTTTGGATTCTTGTAACCAAAGTATGCATATTTGCCTGGTAGAGCTGAGTGCTTGAACTCCATTTCTTCTATCGCTTTTATTATCTTCTCCATATCAAGACTTCCAACTTTTTCGATTGCCTCCTTTATTCTGTAAACCTCGGAATAATAGTAGTGAACACTCATATCTGCAGCAAGTCCCATTGTGTTAAGCTTCTTCACAACTTCCTTGGTTTTTTCAGTCACTGGCGGAACGTCTGGTGTGTCATAGAATATTGACATCGTTCCCAGAGCTTTTCCGCCCGTGAGGTTGTAGAAAACACCCCACTGATTTGGCCCACCGTAGAAGCCGAGTGGAATATTCTTCGCTCCCGATTCTGCCCATTGTTTGCTCATTGTTATTGTATCCGTATACCAGCTGGAGAGCACGAAAATGTATTCAGCACCTTTCCTCGCGGATTCTTCAAGCATTGGTAGGAAGTTCTTTTCTCCAACCGCGATGTTTGCAACGTAAACAACTTCAAGTCCAAACTCTTCCTGTACCCAGTCTTTCATCGCTTTTGAGCCTAACTTTCCGTATGGCGTATCGTATGAGCAGCCCTTTCTTGCGCATTCAGTCCATGCGGCTTCTTCAAGCAACAAAGCCACTTTTTTAGCCCCTATTGCTTTCGCGATTGCAAAATGAGTCTTTGGCGTATTATAGTTCAGATCGGGATCTGGAGGGAGATTTCTGAAGTAGAACTTATACTTGTTGTAATCTTGCATAACTTTCAGCGTAGTTCCAACGGCTGCTTGTGAAGACATAACGATGTGCGGATAACTTGGATACAACTTTGCACCCTCATCGATAATTGCCAATGCCTCTTCAGAGACTCCTTCAAGGAAAACAAATTTGCACTTCTTCTCAGCTACTGCACTTCTATAAGCTGAAACCGCAATGTCTACCTTTCTCTGCGTGTCTTCGTGTATGAACTCTACTTTCTTTCCAAGAATTCCACCAGCTGCATTTATCTCTTCAACAGCAACCCTTATCGCCTCTGTATCGGCCTTTAAAACCGGAATTCTTGGATCGAAGAGTGCACAGATCACTATTGGCTCCTCTGGTTTTGGTGGAGGTTGTGCACAGCCAAGCAAAAGAACCACAATTAATATCCCTACAATCCCGCCTACAATTACACTTTTGAACATAATCATTTTTTTCTATTTTAGTATTTAAATCTTCCTAAAACTTGTCTAACTCGCGGCAAATTTTATCAAAATTGCCTTCGCTCCACAATCTTTAAATCTCGGGGAGATCTTGGGTAATGGGGTGTAAAAATGGCAAGGATGCACAAGAGCAGAAGGGGTAAATCGGGATCTAAAAAGGTTTACAGAACTTCCCCACCTGAATGGGTAGAGATTAGTGCTGAAGAAATCGAAAAAAAGGTCATTGAGCTCTATAACGAGGGCTATGAGCCCTCTCAAATTGGTTTGGTGCTTAGAGATAGATACGGTATTCCCTCAGTAAGGCAAGTAACGGGTAAAAAGATACTCGACATCCTGAAAGAAAACGGCATAAAATTGAGATATCCAGAGGATCTGAAATCTCTTATAAAAAAGGCTTTAAAGCTGAGAAGACACCTCGAGATTCACAAAAAGGATCTTCACAATAGAAGAGGACTTCAGCTAATTGAGGCGAAAATCTGGAGACTTGCGAGCTACTACAAAGAGGAAGGGATTCTTCCTTCAGATTGGAGTTACGATCCAGAAAAGCTCAGGGTTGAACTCTCCTAATATGCTTTTCAGAAAAAACGGCATTCTTTACATTGATGGAGTTTCCGCAGTTGAGATAGCGGAGAGATTTGGAACTCCAGTTTATGTAACTTCTAAAGCGCAACTTGAAAAAAACATTGAAAAATACAAGCTTAGTTTTTCAAATGCAGAGATTCTTTACGCGGTTAAGGCGAACAACAACGTGGCGATAATGAAGTTGATATCGAGCAAGAGATTTGGAGCTGATGTTTTTAGTGCGGGAGAGCTTTATTTATCTCTAATTGCTGGGTTTAAAAGAGAGAAGATTCTTTTCAATGGAAACTCAAAAAGCGATGAGGAAATCGAGTTTGGTGTTCTTTCAGGAGTTAAGTTCAGCGTTGATAGCCTTGATGAACTTCACACAATAAATACAATTGCAGCCAAAGAAGGAAAAGAAGTTGAGATTGCTTTTCGCATAAATCCAGAGATAGACCCAAAAACACACCCAAAAATCGCTACCGGGCTTAGAGAATCGAAATTTGGGATTCCAATGGAAAAAGCTCTGAAAGCATATGAAATTGCTCTGAAACTTAAAAATGTTAAGCCCTTGGGCATTCATTTTCACATCGGAAGTCAAATAGTTGAGGTTTCGCCTTTTGTTGAGGCGTTGAGGAGAATTGGAGAACTTACGAATCAGATTGAAAAAATCGGTGTAGAGATTGAGTTCATCGATATGGGTGGAGGACTTGGAATAGATTATGAAGGAAAAGGAGTAATAGAACCGAAAGATCTTGCAAATGCAGTGCTTCCAGTTTTTGAGGAAATTTGTTCAAGCCTAAAATCGGAGCCAAAACTTTGGCTCGAGCCAGGAAGGAGCATTGTTGGGAATACAACGATTTTGCTTACAAGAGTGAACGCTGTTAAGGAGGGTTACAAAAAATTCGTCGCAGTTGATGCGGGTTTTAATTTACTTATCCGCCCAGCAATGTATAACGCGTTTCATCGAGTTCTTGTTGCAAACAAAGATGGAGGAGAAGAAGAGGTTTACACAATTGTTGGACCAATATGTGAAAGCGGCGATGTGCTTGCAAGAGATAGAAAACTTCCAAGGGTTGAAAAAGGTGATTTGATTGCAATCCTTGACGCTGGAGCTTATGGATTTGCGATGAGCAGTCAATACAATGGAAGACCAAGATGTGCTGAAGTTTTAATTAGTTCAAATAAAGCTTGGCTTATTAGGGAGAGAGAGACATTTGGCGATCTTCTGGCAAAACAAAGAATTCCTGAGTGGCTCTGAGTAAGGATATCTTTGAATTAAAGATTTCCCGCTGCATTGTTCGAATCAAAAGCTTAATATATTGGATTCCCGTCATTTTTCTATGCCTATGAGTGGAGAAATCACAACACTTTTTGGGATGAAAGTGTTCACAGATGAGGGCAGATACGTGGGTAAAATTGAAGACGTTTTGATCGATACAGATGCAAGTGCAATTTCAGGAATAATTGTAGTTGAGTACAACAAAGCTCTAATCGATTCACATGCAAGAGGGGTTGTTATTCCTTACAGAGTTGTTCGCGCTGTCGGGGACATTGTGATCATAAAAGATGTGTTCGCAAAAAAGCTGAGCTCAACTCCGGAAGTGAAGGAAATAGTTCTTGAAGAAGAGCAGCAAGGAGGAGAGCAATAATTAATAGTTTTGTTTTTGATATTTTAAAGCGGTTTCCTTTTACATATAAATCAAAACGCTTATATTCATGGATAAAATTATCAAAATAGGTGATTCAGATGAGCGAAGCGAAGGATATGATTAAGAAGATGTGTGAAATTCAAAACACCGATGCCGAAATTCAAAAAGCTATGGGTGGCTGGAAGGGTATTGTGCAGTATTCCTTAGCTGGAGAGGAGTTTTACGTTGAATACAAATCGGACGGAAAGTGCGAATTTAAAGAAGGAAAAGCGAGCGCCCCAACTTTCACGATCGTTGCAAACCCGGATCTTTGGGCAAATATTCTCAGAGGTAAAGAAGATGCAGTTGCAGCTTTCATGATGGGTAAATATAAGATTCTGGGTAACATAATGGAAGCCCAAAGACTTGCGGGAATTGTCAAGAAATTCCAGACAAAATATAAACTTTAGAAACTTTTTTAATCCTCACATCTTCTTTTTTTGTGGACATCGATTTGCCTCAAAGAAGGAGAATTTTTGTTTATGGAGCAAATAACACTGTTCTCCTGATATGCTTAATTTTCTTTTTCCTCGCAATTTTGTCTCCGAGACAAATGGTATTCCTATTCGCCTTAGATCCTGAGAGCGTTCTCAAAATGCCATGGCAACTGATTACAAGCATTTTCTTACACATCGAGTTCTGGCACTTTTTTGTAAATTGCTTTGTCCTTCTTTTCTTCGGTGGGGAACTTGAAAGAATTGCTGGGGAAAAGGGGTATTTGAAAGTTTTCTTCGCCTCTGGTCTTGCGGGAAACTTTGGCTACATAGCCTATGCCTATGCAATGAACAGCTTTATCCCTGCCCTTGGAGCTTCTGGGGCAATATTTGGCATCATGGGTTGTCTTGCAGTCATTGCTCCGGGGATAAGAATTATAATTTTCCCAATTCCTTTTCCGATAAACATTCGCATTGCGCTGCTAATCTTTGCAATTTACGATTTCAGCATGCTCTTGCTTAGCGCATCTCATATTGTTTACAGCGGCGTTGCATACATTTCCCATCTAACTGGACTTGCCGCCGGTCTTTATCTTGGAGACAGATTTAGATTGAAGATGTTCTATGCTTAAGCTTTGGAGAGAGAATGAAAGATTCAAAGGTAAAAAGGAGAGCTGTTTAACAGCGATTTTGATTACGAAAGGTTGTAGATGGCGGAAGTGCACAATGTGCAGTTATTGGCTCGAATCGAGAAATGTATCCAATGAAATCTTAAAGGAGCAGATAGACAAAATATTTGAAAGAATTGACACTAAGTTGCTTAAGATTTTCACTTCTGGCAGTTTTTTTGATGAGAATGAAATTCCCGCTGAGATAAGGCGATATTTGGTTGAAAAAATCGAAAAACATGGGGTTGAAAAACTCATCGTTGAATCTCGGCCAGAATTCATAACCGAGGAGAAGTTAAAAGACTTCAAAAATATCGAACTTGAAGTTGGTATTGGACTTGAGAGTGCAAGCGATTTTATAAGACTCAACTGCATAAATAAGGGCTTCATGTTCTCGGATTTTTTATCTGCTGCAAAAAAAATAAAGGAGATGGGTTTTAGAGTAAAGTGCTATCTTCTGCTAAAGCCTCCTTTTTTATCTGAAAGGGAGGCAATCCTTGATGTTATCATTTCCGCAGAAAAAGTTTCAGGCATTGTTGATGTGGTTTCAATTAATCTAACAAACATTCAGAAGGGCACTTTTGTTGAAAAACTCTGGGAAAAAAACCTTTACCGCCCTCCATGGCTCTGGAGTGCAGTTGAGGCAATAAAAAAGATTGAAAGTCCTTTGGAGATAATCTGTGATCCCGTAGCAGGTGGAAAAGCGAGGGGACCTCATAACTGCGGAAAATGTGACAGGGAAGTTGCAAATGCACTTAGATTGTTCTCTTTGACCCAGGATAAATCTTTGCTTGAGTTGGATTGCGAATGCAAGCTTTTTTGGAAAAAAGCGCTCGAAATTGAGGACTTTTCCAGAGTCCCCCTCTTCTAAATTGGAAACATTTTAAGCTCTTTGGCGACACTAATTTATGGACTCACTTGAATCCCTCATAGCCCGAGTGGGAAGTGCCCCTTGGTATAGGCTCGTTGGAATGAAAATATTAGCCGGAGAGAACATCTCTGTAAGCGTAGAAATAGAGGAAAAGCATTTACAGGCACTCGGAATGGCTCATGGTGGGGTAATAGCGAGCCTTCTTGACTCTGCTATTGGGCTGAACATAAATAAGGAATTGGTTGCGAAGAAAAGACTTGCAATCACATCCCAGCTTAACGTGCACTATCTCAAGCCCGTGCTTAAGGGGAAAATTACCGCTACTGCAAAACCACTTTACATTGGTTCAAAGGTCGCAGTAGGTTTTGGGGAGTTGAGAGATGAAAAAGGGGAAGTTCTGGCTGTTGCAACAGCTACTTTTTACATCCGGGATGTGCAGGAGGATTTTCATGTAATGTTAAAATGAGTAAAGCTTAAAGAGAAGTCAAAAAATTCTTTTTATGAAGCTCGGATTTGTGGGCGCGGGAAGAGTTGGTAGTGTTACAGCATTCACATGTCTTCTGAATCTTGATGTTAATGAAATAGCCTTGGTGGACATTGCAGAAGATTTGGCAATTGGAGAGGCGATGGATTTATCCCATGCTGCTTCAGCAATGGGAAAGTTCCCAAAAATCACTGGAGGAAAGGATTATGCGTTGCTAAAAGGGAGTGATGTCGTTATTGTTAGTGCAGGCTTTGCAAGAAAACCGGGAATGACGAGACTTGACTTGGCTGTTAAAAATGCTGGAATCTTAAAAGAGGTGGCAAAAAACATCGCGAGCAGTTCGCCAGAAAGTAAGATCCTGATCGTTACAAACCCAATGGATCTTATGACCTATGTAGCATGGAAGGAGAGTGGCAAAAGCAGAAAAGACGTCTTTGGAATGGGAAATGTGCTCGATTCTGCAAGACTCGCAAAAGTTCTGCAGGATATGTCTGCAAAGTTTGAAAAGGCTTGGATAATCGGTGAACATGGAGATACGATGTTCATTGCAAAAAGTCTTGCGAAGTTTGAGAAAACTATTGATTGGGATTTAGCTGAAAAGAAAACCCGGGAAATTGCTGCGGAGGTAATAAAGAGAAAAGGTGCAACAATATTTGGTCCAGCTGTTTCGATTTACAGAATGGTGAGAGCAATTGTTGAGGATACAGAAGAAATTATGCCAACAAGTCTCGTGCTCGATGGCGAATATGGTATAAAAGATGTTTCGATTGGTGTTCCCGCAAAACTCAGCAGAAAAGGGGCTGAAGTTGTTGAATTTGAGCTGAGCGATGAAGATCTTTCAAAGCTAAGAAAATCTGCGGAATTTCTAAGAGAGAAGCTGAGAGAAATTGGATATTGAGTTTCAATACGCAGAGAAGAACTCAATAAATTCATATACCCCGAAATGATTTTTAGCACATGGAGTTCGGAACCGTTGCTCCAACTTTTCCCCCAATAAATGAGGCACAGAAAACAGCAAAGAGACTTGAAGAGAAGGGATACGATGCTCTTTGGTTTGCAGACCATTTAATGGGCTGGTATCCGCATGATATCTGGAAAGAAACCGTTTTTGCGATGCGCTATCCGTCTTGTCACATGTTCTATGATGCGTTCTGCGAAATCTGCTACACAGCTCCCGCAACGCAGAAAATAAAATTTGGTGTATCTGTTACCGAAATAATTCGAAGGCATCCTGCTGTTATGCTTCAACAAGCTGTAACTGCGAATCATGCAACAGAAGGGAGATTTATTCTTGGAATTGGAGCTGGGGAGGCGGAAAACATTTTACCCTATGGATTAAACTTTGAAAACCCCGTAGCTAAGCTTGAGGAGGCTTTGAAGCTTATAAAAATAATGCTTTCAGCAGAGTATGGAGAGAAAATAAACTTCCAGGGGAGATTTTTTAAATTAGAGGATGCTGTTTTTGACTTGAAACCGGTTGGGGAGTTGCCAATATGGCTTGGAGCTCATGGAGATAAAATGCTTAGGTTAACAGCAAAATACGCAAATGGCTGGCTACCTTCAACACTTCCGCCGGAAGTTTATGGTAAAAGATTAGAAAAACTGGAAAAGTTTTTGAAGGAAGAGAAGAGAAGTTCTGAAGAGATAAAAAAGGGGCTGTTTCTAAGTGTCGTGGTTGATGAGAAGAAAGAAGAAGTGGAAAGACTGCTGAGAACACCTATTATGAAAATCCACGCACTCCTTATGCCATCAGAATTCTACGAAATGCTTGGCTACAAGCATCCCTTTGGGAAGTTCTATGGACTCATTCATTACATACCAACAAAGTATTCTAAGGAGCAGATAATGGAGGCTCTGAAAAAAGTTCCGGATGAGGTTTCAAGGCTTGCATTTGTTGCAGGAACAAAAGATGAAGTTATCAAAACGCTCGAGAGATTTGAAAAAATTGGAGTTGAGCATGTAGTTCTCTGGAATCTAACCTATTTTGGAGATGTGAGCAAGATAAAAAGCTCCTATGCTTTGATAGATGAGATAATAAAATTATTCAAGTAATATTAACTATTTTATATTTTTGTTCTCCCAATTCAAGCTCCTCAGCATACCTTAACATGCTTTCCGGCTCTGTCCATTTCCAAAATCTTTCCTGCGCAAGTAGATCGCTCAAATGGCAGGAATTCATGTAGAGATCAAAGCTCGCTTTATCAATTGAAACCATATCCTTCGAAGCTAAGATGCCGAGATCTGAAATTAAGGCGTTATCACTGTAAGGATGACAATCGCAATGGGGTGTAACGTCAAGCAGAAAATTGAGGAATGCAAAATTGCCATTTGCCTTCATAACACCTTTAGCACACTCAACTATTCTGTCACTTACATCTTTCCCGAGAAGCCAGTTAATTTTCACCGCATCTGCATCGCAAACCTCATAGCAGCCTATGCATTTCAAGCACTTCTCTTTAACGATTTTGTAGTCCACAATTGCATTTTTTGGGCAAACTTCAACACACTTGTTGCACTTCGTGCACTTTTCATCAATTATCTCAGGAAAACCGTTTATATGGATATCAAACTTCGAAGGTTTCGCAACGCAACCAACGCCAACGTTCTTAATACTTCCCCCGATGCCTGATTGCATGTGAAGCTTGAAATGTGTGCAAAAAATCACAGCATCGCTCTCTGCAATTGCTTTTGCCACATAAACTTTGTTAAGGTGTTTACCTTTAACTGGGACTTCAACAAAATCAAATCCGAGTAAACCGTCAGCGATTATTATCGGTGCTTTTAATGTTTGCTGCGTATATCCATTTTCTTCGGCAATTTCAAGCCTTCCAATAGCTGAGCTTCTTAATCTCGTTAATCCTAAACCAGTTGTTTCGGTTACAAATGGTTTTGCACCGACTTCAAGCACTTTTTCAACAACAGCTCTGAGAAAAACGCTACGCAAAGTCTTTGTTGTTCCTCTTTCGCCAAAATGAGTTTTTATTGCAACCCTGTCTCCGGTTGAGATGATGTCAAGAATTCCACTTTCATCTACGAGCTTTTTTAGCTTGCTTACAAGACTTAGTTGTGGTTGGAACCATTTATCTGGTTCAGTTACCCTTGCACGAGAATCGACAAAGAAAACTTCCATGTGCTTAGCTTAACATTCCTGTTAATATTTCTTTCGAGCTATCAATGCTATAAACTCCTCTCTCAAATTTATTATAGCAAGACTTCAGAACTCTTATTCTCTGCTCTTCAAGCTCAACTATACTTGGAAAGAGCATCATTATACCCATTTCAAATTGCTTCTCCTGCGCACCACTTACAAGTGTAAAAATTGCCCTCGAATTGTCGTTCTCGACTTTCACGAGCAGAACTCTGAGGAGATTTATTATTTTACTTAGAGGCTGATAAACCGCGAGTCCAGAAATAGAGTTAAGAATCAGAAGGTAATCTTCTCTTACGTTCTCCAGCACCTTCGAGAACGCAAGGCTTATCTCATTTAGATTTGTTGGGTTAATTACTACCACATCCCTCTCGCTTAAAGGCTTTTTCATTCCCCAGCTGAACGCATCAATAATCCACGCATCTTTCTTTAACCCATTTCTAACTCTTTCAATGGTATAAGTCGTGGTTATCCATACAACATTTTTGAAGTTGTTTGCGATTTCTTTTAACAACTTACATTTTCCCACACCCGGTTGTCCAAGAAGTAATAGATATGCCATTTATTTACAATTACACGAAAGAAATTTAAATTTTTCTGTAGATCAAAATTCGTGCTTAGATTAACCCCGGAAAGAGCAATAGTGATTGAAAACACAGCAGTGATAGCAGATCTTCATCTCGGCATCGAGAATGCGATGCAAAATGCGGGAATAGCAATTCCAAGGATGCAGATAATAGACATAATAAAGAGAACGAGAGAGCTTGTGGAAAAATACGATGTGGAGAGACTTATTATAGCTGGAGATTTAAAACATGAATTTGGTGAGAATTTACCCTACGAATGGGATGATGTGAGGAGTTTTTTGAATTCACTTGACGTTGAACTCTCGGTTGTCAAGGGGAACCACGATAACTTTCTCGCTTCAATTCTTTCAGAATACTCGATTGAACTCAAAGACTATGAAAAAGTGGGAGAATACGTTGTTGTTCATGGGCATAAGGATTGCGAGGCCGAGAAAATAATCATGGGGCACGAGCATCCTGCAATAAAGCTTCGTGTTCGGGGGGCGAATTACTCTTTCCCATGTTTCCTTGTAGCTGATAAAACAAAATTTGTTTTGCCTGCTTTTTCGCAGCTGGTTTCGGGGAGTGATGTTTTGCAGGAAGAGTTTTTATCCCCTATACTGAGAAGGGCAAAAAAAATTGAAATTTACGCAGTCGAAGAAGGGACTCTATATCTTGGAGACATAAAAACGCTAAGAAACATACTCTAATCCTATTCCTCTTCTAAAACGCATTCCAGGAAAATTAATCTCTTTAAGAGCTCGATAAGCTGCTTCTCTTGCTTCTGCAATATTCCTGCCCTTTCCAACGACGGTCAAAACTCTTCCACCAGTTGTGACAAAACCATCAACTTTCGCAATTCCGTTTGCATACACTTCAGCAATTTCTCTTGCCTTTTCAATTCCTTTTATTGGTTGGCTTGTGTAATGCTCCGAAGGATAACCGGGTTTAAGCCCCTCTCTCCCCCTCAAAGCCCCGCTTACAGCGCAGACAGCGCAGCAAAAATCACTTGAAAAGTTTACTTCCACCTCATCAAGATTCCCATCGATTACTGCCATTGAAAGCTCGAGCAAATCACTCTTAAGCCTTGGAAGCTTTGCCTGCGCTCCAGGATCGCATTCTCGAACGTTAATCTCCAAAACTCTCGGCTCACCATCTGTGAGCATTATAACTGGGTATAAAACACCTTTAAAGCCGGAACGCTTGACTATTGGTTCAACAACTTTTTTAATTATCTTCTCTTCAATTTCCTTTGTCATTTCTGGATGAGGGCTGATCGCACCCATGCCACCGGTGTTCGGATTTAGAAGTTTGCCTTCCTTAAAAAGTTTTTCAATCTCCTCCCTTCGATAAAACTTTTTTCGCAGGCCTATGTAAAAATCCCGAAGTCCGTCGAAGTCGTCATCATCAAAAGCTCTTTTGTAATCCTTTGCATGCCCAAAAGGAACGGCTTTTTTTCCATCACAAAGAGCGGTAAATGCTATTTCAATTCCCTTAAGCTTTTCCTCAACCACAATTCTCTCTCCTGCAGCTCCAAATTTTTTCTCCACCATTATCTCTTCCACAGCCCTAAGGGCTTCTTCAACGGAGTCGCAAACATAAACACCTTTACCTGCTGCAAGACCGTCAGCTTTGACAACAATTCCAGAAGAAAAATTGTTCTTTATAAATTCCTTCGCCTCTTCAGCTGAATCAAAATTTTTGTAATTGGGCACTGGAACCCCGATGTCTTTAAGAAAATCTTTCGCCCTGCATTTGCTTGCTTCAAGCCATGTTAGCTCTTTTTTTGGCCCAATTGCTGAAATCCCTTCCTCTTCAAGTCTTTCAACAATTCCTAAACTCAGAGGTTCTTCAGGACCTATGAATGCGAGATCCACGTTGAGTTTTTTCGCAAAAAAGACGATTTCTTCAATGTTTCTTATAGATGCTACCGTTTTTCCGTCAACTTTTGCAATTCTGCACTTCTCAAAGAACTCACTTCCAG
Source organism: Archaeoglobaceae archaeon (assembly GCA_038866255.1). Lineage (GTDB taxonomy): Archaea > Halobacteriota > Archaeoglobi > Archaeoglobales > Archaeoglobaceae > WYZ-LMO2. The sequence continues at coordinate 23,255 of JAWBZL010000005.1, read as the reverse complement.
CATTTCCAGGTGCAACAAAAACGTTCTTAACTTTCTTACTTTTGGAAAAGCAATGCGCTATTGCGTTCCCCCTCCCCCCAGCGTCAACGACGAGGACATTCATAAAATGAAGTGGAGCTTTTGTTTATTAGCATTTGGTTTTCTCCGCTCTTAACACCTCGCAAATCCTGCAGAGGTAATCCGATTCATCCTCTATTGTTGCTTTTTCCTGAACTATTAAATCTACAAGTTCAAGAACGATTTTTTTAACTTCTTCCGTGCTCTCTATAATCTCAAGACCTTTCTGTCCTCTTTTACTGCTCATGTACTGCGAAACTGCAGCTTGAGTTAAACCAAGCATCCTTGCAACTTCTCTCATTTTGTAGCCTCTGGCCATAAGTTCCTTTGCAACTTTAGCTCTTAATGCAGGGAGAACATATTTCACCACAAAGGTGCAATGAGGTTTCATTAAAAAATTCTCACTCCCGGAAATTTTTAATTTTTCCTTCTTTAAAAAATCGATATTGAAAGCAAAGAAGATTTCTCATCTCCACCTCGACCATCGCTTGGAGGAGTTTTTGATTAATTAACCCACAACTTTCAAAATTTCCTCTCTAATATTTTTGCTGACCCTTATGCTTGTGTCAACAACATCTTCAAGTAAAGACTCGGTCAAAAGGTATCCACCGCTTTTCTGCATGGCTACAACGTTGTTGTTCTTATCAACGCTAACTGTGAACGTGTTCTCCCCAACGCTCATCTCATCTCTCGAGGGGTCGACAAGAAATCTGTCTCCCACAATAAGCGATGTAACACTTACTGGTAAGTCCTGAACTGGCAGCTGGTAATCTTCTCCAATACCAAATCTCTTTGCGGGAACTTTTGCATTTAGCAAAGCTGAGATGGCTGCAATCGAGGATGCATCGAGCAGATTGCCGTCATCATCAAGCGCATGGACATCCACAAAGATAATCCAAACCTTCTTTCCAGCTTCAATGCAAAGCTTTGAAAGATCAACTGCCTCGCTCTCCCTTATCCCACGATCAACAACTCTCGCAAGTTCGACAGAAGTCTCATCCGGCGGTCCGGGCTCAAAAGTTGGTGATGCAAGTGGAACGAGTTCAGCATTCACAATTATTACCCCCCTATCTGGTGTGTCTGGAAAAGGTTCACCTGGCTGAATTTTTACACCAACAACGACCTGTGTATTTCCAAGCTTTACCAAAGCAGAACCTTCAGCCTTCTCTATGACTCCTGTCTTTATTTCTATTTTTCTGAACTCATCTATTTTTCTTCCATCTATCCTCTCACCATCTCTAAGCTTTGAAAGAACATAATCTCTTTTTATGTCTGACAAAATATCTTCAGGCATAATCTTCCTCCTCCTCTATGAATTTCCTCATTATTGCTTCTCTCTGCATGTTGTATATCTCCATAGCCCCTTTTTTAGCGAGTTTTAATGCCTCCTTTATTTCATCTTTCGTTAATCTGCCATCCATTTGCAGCAATGCTATTGACTCAATTTTACCACCCCTTATAAGGAAGGCAAACGGCATGTCTGCCTCGCCAAAGTTGTCCTCCTCTTTCATTGGGTCGAGAACAAGCGTTCCGTCAACTTTTGCAACCGCGACAGAGGTAAGAATTCCTTTCACAGGAATCCCTGCATCAACAAGCGCCACGCTTGCAGCGTTAATGCAAGCAGTTCTACTTCCCGCATCAGCCTGCAAAACTTCGACAAATATGTCTATAACACTCCTTGGAAAGAGTTCTTTCATTATAACAGCCTCAAACGCCTCTTTGCTAACCTTTGAAATTTCAACACTTCTTCTATCCGGCCCAGGGCGTTTGCGTTCTTCAACACTAAAAGGGGCCATGTTGTAGCGGTATCTCACAACAGCCTTACTCGGATCCTGAATATGCCTCGGATGTGCCTCTCTTGGCCCATAAACTGCTGCAACAACTCTATTTTTACCCATTTCCATATAACAAGAGCCATCAGCTCTCTTCAAAAAATCGACTTCAATTCTAATCGGTCTAAGTTGATCTGGAAGTCTTCCATCAAGCCTTTTACCGTCGATTATAAACTTATCCGGCCTGGACATCTTTTCTCCTCCTTATGAATTCCGCAACCCTATCTGTTAGGCCTTCCGTATGCGCTTCTTCTTCAATCAAATAAATCACCTCTTCCGCAATGGATACTTTTTTCCTATCTCCGTTGAGCCATATTAGCCCGTTTTGCCCCACTACAATCTGAACCTCGAGCTCATTTTTTATCAGCTTTATCATACTCCCCTTTTTCCCTATAACCCTCGGAACTCTTGCCGGGTTGATTGCAACAATTCTTCCAAACCTTATTGCCCTGCACATCTTGTCTTTCATCGTAACCGTAACTCTCATCTTTGGATCTATGTTCACCACCTTCGCTATAATCGCATCCCCCATGTCGAGGACATCGCTTATCTTTTTCCCAGGCTTCACTTCTGGATTTTCTGCAACAGGCAGGAAAGCCTGATAAGGGGAGTTTATATCTAAATTCCAGCCATTCGATGCAACTTCTCTTACGATTGCGATTACTGTGTCCCCTACTGATGGCGTGTATTTTCCTTTTAGCGGAATAACTCTAACCGAGTTATCAGTTTGCTCAAAAAGCCCAAGAATTTTGGCATAAACATTATTTCCTTCAATGTAAGTTCCATAACCTGCAATTTTTGGATTATTTGATAAAAGATCTCCTGGCAGCACAATTTTTCTCATCCTATCCTCCTCAGAATCTTTGTAAGAGCCTCTCCCTTACTTACTCTGCCGAGCAAGTCCATCAGATCTCCATACATTCCTGAAGGAATCTTCATGACACATATCCAACTTCCATCCTTCTGCCACTCCTCTTTTGTTACTCCACCAAAGTTATAAAGAGCAGAAATTGCTTTTCCTGCATATTCTGCTGGAATTTTTATCGCGATCTCCATTTCTTCAAATTTAAGAGGCAAAATTGGCTTAAGAGCCTTAACAATGTCCTTTATCTGTGCCTCAACAGATTTGAAAATATCCACATGTACCCTCGCCTCTTCAAGTGCTCTCTCTATTCTTGCTGGAGGATGGGGAGCATTTGTTCTTGGGTCTATCGCATTTTTGCTTATGAATGTTATTATTTGCCTCTTTTTGGCTTCAAGCATTTCCTTTCTCTGTTCTGCGGTAATTTGCACTTCTCCTTCTATAATTATTGTTTTTGCTATTTCCTTAACGTTTGTTGTTCCGAAAATTTTCTGCAGTTCTTCATTTGAGGCTCTTTCCCCCTTTCTTGCATTTTTGAAAATTTCATCTACTGCAAGAAGATCCTCAAAATCAACTTCCTTGCCTTCTTTCAGATCCCTTGCAAGATATGGATCCACGAGAATTTCGAAGTCGCTGCCACCTTTTCGAAGTCTTGCAACCACAGCTTTTTCAAGAGAAACCATATTATTTCTTCATCTCTATTCTTATCCTCTCGTTCGCCTTTTCAACGAACTTTTTAAGCTCTTCGATGCCCATTTCCTTGTAAAGTTTTTCATCTGTTTTTACGTAGCCAACCTCTATGTTTTCTGGATTTATTTCACTCTCGATGCTCTTCCCCATCGCAACCAGTGCAAGAACGAGTGCATCCTCAAAGCTCATGTTATCGCTGTATTCTTTTTCAAAGAATTCCATGACCACATTTCGCCCCATACCGATAGCTGTTGCCTTGTATTCGAGCAATGCGCCACTTGGGTCAGTTTCGTAAAGCTTGGGAACGGAATCAACACCAGCTATTAGCAGAGAGACCCCAAAAGGTCTAACACCACCGAACTGTGTGAATTGCTGTTTGAAGTCGCAAATTCTCTTTGCGAGCTCCTTTACTGTTATTGGTTCCTCATACGTGAGTCTGTTTATTTGAGCCTCAATCCTTGCCCTTTCTATGAGAACCCTTGCATCCGCCACCAGCCCAGAGGTTGCAGCACAAATGTGGTCATCAATTTTGTAAATCTTCTCTATTGTGTCTGCTTCCAGCAATTTGCTCCCAACACGCTTGTCAGCTACAAGAATTACTCCTTCCTTTACCTTTATTCCAATTGCAGTTGCACCTCTTTTTACCGCCTCCCTCGCATACTCAACTTGGAACAGCCTACCATCAGGGCTGAATACCGTTATAGCCCTGTCATATCCCATTTGTGGGAGATTCACATCACCACCCCCAGTTTTTTCCTGCAACTCTTTATCGTCCCACTAACTGCTAAGGTTAACAAAGCCACGTTCTCATCTCCAACTTTATCTATCAGCGTTAGAGCTATCATAACCTTCTCGAGTGCTTCAAGATTGCATCTTACTATCCCTTCTTTGCCGTTGAATTTCTCGAGCTTCAAACCAGCCCCAGCTGCGAAATCCTCGCCAAATATTATGATCAGATTTTTTGTCATCGCATCCCAGAGCATTTTTTCATCCACACTTTTCTCAGCTATAATTCGAAACGCAATATATCTTTTTCTACCCCTCATCGAGGGTGGAAGTTGTCTCATCTTCAATCTCTGTTCCCTGAAAGATAAATTTTCCGGCTGCTGTGCATCTCTAAATTTTGGCTCCTCCTTGCATCACAGATTTTATATTTCCAATGTGAATGTGTTTCATGAAAGCTGTCCTTGCTTACTCTGGTGGATTGGACACGACTGTGTGCATTTTTCTGCTTAGAGAAAAGTATGGGTTCGATGAAGTCATCACTGTAACTGTTGACATTGGATTGCCTGAAAAAGAGCTTAAAAGAGCTGAAGAACGTGGAAAAAAATACGCGGATAGGCATTACACAGTTTCAGCAAGAAAAGAATTCGTTGAGGCCATTTACAGGCTTGTTAAAGCTAATGCGGACTACGAAGGATACGTTCTTGGCACAGCAATGGCGAGACCGATTATTGCGGAGAAAGTCGTTGAAGTTGCTAAGAAGGAGAACGCAGATGCGATTGCACATGGATGCACGGGAAAGGGAAACGATCAGCTAAGATTTGAAAATGTTTTCAGGCAGCATCTTTTTAAGGTTATCGCGCCAGTCAGGGATCTCAATCTTACAAGAGAATGGGAGATCGAATATGCAAAGCAGCACGGAATAGAGGTTCCTGCAACGAAAGAGAAACCCTTTAGCGTTGATGAAAATCTCTGGAGCAGGAGCATTGAGGGGGGAAAACTTGAGGATCCAAGTTTCGTGCCTCCCGAGGAAATATATGAATGGACAAAATCACCAGAAATTGCTCCAAATGAACCGGAGATCGTTAAAATAAGTTTTGAAAAAGGAATACCAGTTGCTGTGAATGATAGAAGATTTGATGGCTTTGATTTGATCTCTTTTCTAAACGAACTCGGCGGTAAACATGGAATTGGAAGAACAGACATGATAGAGGACCGTGTCCTGGGTTTGAAGGCGAGAGAGAACTATGAACATCCCGCGGCTACTTTGTTAATAACTGCACATAGAGATCTTGAAAAACTCGTTCTTAGCAGAAGGGAGCTAAAGTTTAAGAAAATAGTCGAGGAGGAGTGGGCAGAACTCGTTTACTATGGGCTTACGAATGAACCCCTTTTCGAAGCTTTGAATGCGTTCATAGATAAAACACAGGAAAGGGTGACAGGATGGGTAAAACTGAAGCTCTATAAAGGTCTTGCAATGCCCGTAGCGAGACATTCGGAATTTGCACTTTATTCCGAAGAACTCGTATCCTTTAACACAAAAGCTCTGGATCAGAAGTTTGCTGAGGGTTTCTCAATGTTCCACGGTTTGCAGGGGAGAATGTTCCAGCAGCTGAGGAGGAGAATATGAGGTTTGCAATAATAAGCATTGGCAATGAGCTCCTTAATGGAGACACTGTGAATACAAACGCAAGCTACATGGCAAAAAAACTCGTGGAGCGGGGACATGAGGTTAAAAGAATAATAGTCCTTCCCGACAATGCCTCAGAAATCGCAGAGGAAGTGTTAAAAGCTTCAAGGTTTTACGACTTTGTTTTAGTAACTGGCGGGCTTGGAGCGACGCACGATGATGTGACCAATGAGGGTATATCAAAGGCGACAAACAGAAAACTCGTTGTTAACGAGAAGGTTTACAGCTATCTAAGACAGTTGAGTGATAATGAGGATGCGATTAAAAAACTCTCCTCTATACCTGAGGGAAGTGAGCTTATATGGAACGATGTTGGTGCAGCTCCCGCTTATATTGTTGAAAACATCGCAGTCATGCCCGGAGTTCCGGCAGAGATGGAGAACACGTTTGAAAAGATACTGCAGAGATTTGAGAAGCTTGACTACTTCGAAGATCAAGTCAGAGTTGATGGATATGAAGTGAAGATTCTAAACGAGCTGAACAAAGTTGTTGGAGAGTTTCCAGACATTCAGATAGGCTCATATCCAAAACATGGATATGTAATTGTAAAATTTTCCGGAAAGGATAAAGAGAGGGTTAAATCAGCTGTTTCACGCTTTAGAGAGCTGTTAAAAAATGCTTGAAGGCAAAATCTTTTACAATGGCAAATTTTTGGAGGCTGGGATAGAGGTTGAAAATGGAAGAATAAAAAGGATAGGAAAGCTCATAAGAGGAAAGAAGTTAAAAGGAATCATTTTGCCCGCAGGAATTGATGTTCACGTCCATTTCCGTGATTTTGAGGAGAGGCATAAGGAGACAATTGAGACTGGTTCGCTTGCAGCATTGCATGGGGGAGTTTGTCTCGTTGTTGACCAGCCAAATACGAAACCAATAGTTGAGAATGAGGAAATTTACTTTAGAAGAATGGAAATTGCAAAAAATAGCAGTTACGTTGACTATGCACTAAATCTGGCATTAACGAACAAAAATTTACCGAGAATTGGTGAGATAATTGGAAAAATATCAGAAAAATACTATTTGCCAGCCATAGGGGAGGTTTTTATTCAGCACAGCAACAAGGAACTCGAGATAAGCTATGAAAATCTTTCAAAAATTGCAAATCTCTGGAAAATCGCTGTTCATGCAGAGGATCCAAGATTTGTTGCAGAAGGGAGTCCAAATTTTTTGTTCAGAGACAGAAAAGCGGAGATAACTGCAGTTAAAGAGTGCATTAAAATTGGAAAATTCCACTTCTGCCATCTTTCAACTCCAGAAGCGATGGAAATTGTAATAAATTCTGGATGCAGTTTTGAAGTGACTCCACATCATCTTTTGCTGAGTATTGAGGATTTTGCAAAGCTAAGGGACCTCATAAATGTAAATCCTCCTCTAAGATTGAAAAAAGATGCCGAATATCTTCTGAAGAATTTTTCAAAAACTTGTATTCTTGCCTCAGACCACGCACCACATACTCTCGAAGAGAAAAAGCTCGGTTATTCCGGTTTCCCGGGTGTTGAAACAATGTATCCCATTTTTGTTGAACTTGCAAAAAATGGGTTGATTACGTTTGCTGAGCTGATCGAGAAAATCGCAGTCAATCCAGCAAGGTTATTTGGTTTCAGAGACTACGGAGAGATCGAAATTGGAAAATTTGCAAACTTTGCAGTCTTTAATTTGAAAATCTCAAGAAAAATTAGAACCGAAGATCTCCACTCAAAGTGCGAATGGACTCCTTTTGAAGGTTTCAACGCAGTTTTTCCCAGTCAGGTTTATTTAAGGGGGGAGGAAGTGCTTGAAAGCAAAGTAAAGGCTGGAAAAGTTTTGAAGTTAGAATAAAAAATTTTTACCGAAACGAGGCAACTTGGCTGAGTGTCGAATTAACAGACATTGCGAAGGAAATAACAAGAATTACTGAACAAATTAACACAGAATTTTTCAGGCTCAGCTTTCGCGCATTTTTCACAGCATAAACCCAGTAAACAAACTGCCAAAGTGTAGAGGCGAAACCAAAGAGTACAATAGAAATTAGGGCTTCGTTGCTCAGAGTTCTGAAAAATTCGATGAGCAGATACGTGTTTACTGGGCTCAGAATTATAGGGGGGATAAGGCTAAACGCCATGAACTTCATGAGAGTTGTAAAACTGCCCTTGCCCCTGAAAATAGCTGAAAGGCCAAAAAGTATTGCAGTAAATAACACCCAGCCCAAAAAAGCGCCAATGAATGAAAAAATTACTGCACTAAACAGAATGGTTTGCGAAACAATTTTAATAGTTTCTTTTGGCAGCTGCAAAGATTTAACCAGTGAATTTTCGATAAATGGGAGCAGGTAAGGCATTGAAATGTAAGTGCTAAGTGCTCCAACCAAAGCGCAAACAGTAACGACCAGCAGCGGTATTTTAAAACTCATCTCTCCTCTTTCTGCGAAAAATTTATTTGGATTCAGCAAAAAGTCCATATTTCAACTTTACATAGAATATAAAATTTTGGTCTCAGCAGTTTTTCCTTATCGAATAAACGAAAAGATGCCTCTTTCTTCCTTTTTTAAAGCCAAGGTTCTCTGCGCTGAATTTTATCTCTATTTTGTGCATTTTCCTTATTTTTGAAATTAAAAGCCTCGCATCTTCTACGTTTTGGAAAAATAAGTCAATGCCATCTTTTGTTTTAATTATTTCTCCATTTAAGACTTTTTCACAGATTTTTTTCAAATCTTCATCGTTAAATCCCCGAAGCTGAATCTTGGCGGGATGCATGGATAATTCCTTCAATTTCAAGTATTTTTTTAGCCCATTTTAGCTTTTTAAGTTTCATTTTATCCCCTTTATTGAAATCAAAGCCGTAAAGGGAGATCTTTTTTGCTCCAAATTTCTTTGCAATAATCGCTGCCCTGTCTCCATCTGTAAAGCCTCCAAAGTTGTAAACTCTGTCAAATGGAACACTCTGCGTTGTTGCTACAAAATTTCGCAGTTTTGGTATAACTTCCCTGATTCTGGGAATGTTATCTCCGTGTGCATGCAGAACGAGAATACACCCTGTTTTTTCAAGCTCTAAAAGCCTTTCCAGACTTTCTTCCATGTCAGTAACGTGAACTTGGGGTTTAAAAGAAACCTTTTCAACTGCTTTTCCAGCAGTTATTACAAAATCTTCTTTTATTTCCTCATTTTTATATGCCCCTCCCACTACAGCAACTTCCTTTCCTTTTATACACTCAAGAACACTGCAATCAAGAATTTTTTCTTTTCCAAGCTCGTAAATGAGTTTTGCAGCCTCTTCATCCTTTTGTTTAGAGAAACCAAAGTCGAAGAGTATTTGTTCGTAAATCCTCAACCAATCCCCGAGCTCCATCTCCTTATCCCTATTTTAACTCTGATATCTTCAATCTCCCATTCCTTAACATATCCTTCGGCTTTTCCAAATTTAAGCTCCTTGGAGCGAGTCTCATTCTTTATATAATCAACCCAGCCATCAACAATTTCTTGGTTAGCTTCGATAAATGTTTCTATAAATTCTTCAACGTTCAAATTTAGCTCTTTTCGCATCTGCTGTATTCTACGCACGAATTCTCTTGCATAAGCCTCTCTAAGCAGAGATTCATCGAGCTCAGTTTTTATGTAAACCCTGCCCATTGAAAAATCTGCAAACTCATAGTTTTTCGGAATCTTTTCCTCCACTATTACACAATCTTTTCCAATTTTTATACCCTCGAACTCGATTTCCTCTGGAACCTCTTTAAGTTCTGAAAGCAGTTTTACAAACTCTTTTGCCTTTCCTTTCAGCAAAGGACCGATTTTCTTATAGTCAGGCTTTATGATAACCTCTTTGGGTAGAGTTCCAAACTTAACCTCCTTTACATTGCTCTGTTTGGCAATTATTTCCTTTAAATCTTCTACTTCAGCATTTGTTTCGATTATCATTTCTTTCAAAGGCCATCTGAGCTTTATTCCGGCTTTGCTCCTTGCAGAATTTGCCGCCTCAACTATGGCCCTTACAACTCTCATTTTCTCCTCAAGCTCTTCATCTATGAACTTTTCATCGGGCAGCGGATAGTTTTCCATAAAAACACTCTCTTCTCCATCCCTAAAGCATTTTACGAAGTGCTGATACATCCATTCGGCAATTAATGGTGCAAAGGGTGCGATGATGCGGATCGATTTATCTATTACTTTAAACATCGTTTCATATGCTGCGATCTTCGCCCTCGACTCTTTCTCCTCCCATACCCTTGCTCTTATCATTGGAATATACCATCTGCTGAAGTCCTCGATTATGAAATCAAAAAAGCTTTTCACAACCCTGTGCAAATGGTATTTCTCCATTGCGTTAATGGCTTCCTCGTTGAACTTTTCAAGTCTTGAAAGAATCCATCTGTCTTCCGGTGTTAGCTCAACCTCTCCTCCAGCCCTGAAGTTATCTATGCTCATGTATGTATGAGCAAATCTTACTGAGTTCCAGAAGATGTTTAGATTTCTGAAAACATTTCTCGCTTCATCCCAGCTAAACTTCAAGTCCTCCCAGACTGCTGAGCTGAGCACGTAGAGTCTAAAACAGTCAACTCCTATTTGTTCAACGACCTCTTCAGGCTCGATGACATTTCCAAGACTTTTGCTCATCTTTCTTCCCTGCTCATCAAGTGTAAATCCATGCATAAGCACAGCCTTATAAGGCGCTTTATCAAAGCAAATCATTGAAGCGCCGAGCTGCGAATAAAACCAACCCCTTGTCTGATCGTGCCCTTCTGTTATAAAGTCCGCTGGCCAGAGATGGAAATTATCTTGCTTTAGCGGATAGCCAATGCTTCCCCAGCTCGCCACTCCACTGTCGAACCATACATCAAAAACATCCTCCACTCGACGCATAATTCCATTGCAGTGGCAGAGAAAAGTTACTGAATCAATTCTTGGCCTGTGGAGATCGAGATCTTCACTCCATTTGAGCTCATCTATACTTTCGAGAATCTTTATTTCCCCGCACTTTTCACAAATCCAGATTGGAAGTGGAATTCCCCAATAGCGCTGTCTGCTTATGCACCAGTCTTTTGCATTGAGTATCCAGTCTCGAAATCTTGCACTTCCAGCCCACTCTGGAATCCAGTTAACTTTCTCAATTTCTTCAAGCATTTTGTCCTTTAGCTCTGTTATTTTTATGAACCATTGCTCCGTCGCTCTGAAGATAATTGGGGTCTTGCATCTCCAGCAATGCCCATAGCGGTGGAATATTTTTTCCTCAGCTACAAGCAACTCTTTTCTATGCAAGTCTTCAATTATAACTTCATTAGCTTCTTTAACGCTCATTCCCGCATATTTTCCAGCCAATTCTGTAAAGAAACCCCTATCATCAACTGGATTAAAGATTTCAAGGCCGTAGCGATTTCCAAGCTCAAAATCCTCAAGGCCATGTGCGGGTGCGATGTGGACGCAACCAGTGTTCTCTGCAGATACGAAGTCAGCCAAAACTATTCTGTGCTCGAAATCTCTTTGTAATGGAATTTCCTCAGAAAGGGGATGTTCGTATTCAATACCCTCAAGTTCTTCACCCAGAAAGGTCTCCAAAACTTCCCATTTTTCGTATCCCTTTGAGAGTGAATTTAGCAGATCTTTTGCCAATATAACTTCCTCGCCAAACCCGTTTCTGTATGCGTTTACTTTTACATACTCAAACCTTGGATTTACAGCTACAGCCATGTTTGCAGGGATTGTCCAAGGAGTTGTAGTCCAAACAAGTATGTAGCCACCTTTTTTTAATTTGAACTTAACATAAATCGATGGATCCTCTCTCTCCGAATATTCAACCTCCGCATCAGCCAATGCAGTTTCGCATCTTGGACACCAGTTTACAACCATCTTCTTTCTCTCAAGAAGACCTCTTTCGTATGCTTTTCTAATTGTGAACCACGCAGAATTCATGTATTCTGCTTTTATTGTCATGTATGGATTCTCCCAGTCCATCCAGACTGCAAGAGCCTTGAACTGCTCGCTCATTGCATCCTTGTTTCTAAGCGCATACTCCATGCATTTCTTGACAAAATTCTCAACTCCAAACCTCTCGATCTCTCTCTTTGTTTTAAAACCAAGCTCCTGTTCCACCTTTACCTCTATTGGTAAACCATGCATGTCCCAACCAGGAGTGTCGGTGGGAGAGAGACCTCTCATTCTCAAGTATCGCAAAATAGTGTCCTTAATTATCTTATTCCAGGCAGTTCCGAGGTGAATTCTACCAGTTGTATATGGGGGGCCATCTACAAAGTAAAATTTTTTACCCTTTCTCTTTTTTATCTTTTCGTAAATCTTTTTTTCTTTCCATAAGGCAAAGATTTCTGCTTCAATCTCGTGAGGTATGTATCTTTGTGGAAGCATACTCCTTAGCTTTTAATTCGGTTAAAAAATTTACCCAAAACAATTAATGCTGAGACTAACTTCTTACTTCTTCCTTACTAGCCTGTAAAAGCCGTATTTCGGACAAAAAACCTCCCCATTTATTTTAAGTTTCGAAAGAATTTCTTTTGCCTTTCCTTCTTCAATTCCATCAATTTCAGCCCTTCTTATAATCTCCTCTTCTGGTGCTCCATTTTCATTCATGTCCTCAATTTCTTCTATTATCTTCTTCAAAGCCCATATTCTGTCCCTCTGTCTTTTCGATGTTCCAGCAAATGCGAAGTCTATGTCAAGTTCACCGGTTTCAGGATCTACAGCAATCTGGGCAAGGCTTGTCTCCATAATCCTCGTAACTCTTTCCACGTCCTCAACGGAAATCGTTTCGCTGAGCCTTATTCTCGCAGATGCCTCTGCAAGACGAACGATGCTTTCAAGCTGCCTTGCAGTTATTGGCACTGGTGAGTTCTCTTTTGCTTTGGATCTCAAAGAAACATAGTATTCTTCAATTCTCTGCTTCGCCTCCTCGCTGAGGACAGGAAAAATATTCTTTGCATAGGCTATGTATTTTCTGAACAGCTCCGGATCTATGGCTGGCTCTATTTTTGCTATACTGGCTTTTATTTCTTCCTTAGGCGATTTGAATTTCTCCAGAATTTCTCCGATCTGATGCATGTTCAGGATGTGCTCTGCAAGCCTTTTGTCTCTTTCAGTTTCCGGATCATCTGTGAGAACAAAGATTAGATCAAATCTCGAAAGTAAAGTTGGTGAAAGCTCTATTTGCTCTGCTATCGGAGAATAGCGATCAAATCTGCCATACTTTGGATTTGCAGCCGCGAGAAGTGCGCACCGGGCTTTCAAAATGGCATTAATCCCGGCTTTTGCAACGCTTATAGTTTGCTGTTCCAATGCTTCGTGAAGTGCAGAACGATCTTCTTTGCGCATCTTGTCTATTTCATCCACAAGTGCAATGCCTTTATCTGCCAAAACAAGCGCACCAGCCTCAAGAGTCCACCTGCCATCGATCTCATCTCGAACCGCAGTAGCGGTTAATCCGGCAGAAGTTGTGCCTTTTCCGGTTGTGTAAACACTTCTTGGTGCAATTCTGTGAACGTATTTTAAAAGTTGAGACTTTGCAACTCCTGGATCACCAACGAGGAGTATGTGAATGTCTCCTCTTATTTCCGTGCCGTCGGGGAGCTTCTTCGGAACTCCGCCAAACAGCTGTAACGCTATCGCAAGTTTTATGTCTTCGTGACCATAAATTGAGGGGGCTATTGTTTTGACGATTCTTTCATAGATGTCATCGCTTTTTGCGAGCGCGAGTATTTTTTCCTTGTCTTTCTCAGTTATCTCGAACTCCTCGTATTCCTGCTGAACGATCTCAATTGAGTTTGCCTCCATGTAGAGATCCATGTGTGTGAGTTTTCTCTGCTGAAAACCACGTGGTTTTGCTCTAACAATCCCGTTTAGTATTATCCTGTCACCTGGATTTATTACTCCAGAGAGATCCCCCTCAAGGATTACATCAATACTTTGCGGTTGTTCTCCACCACGGAGATTTTCGGGGTATTCCTGAACTTTTGCTCTTTGGCTGTCTACGGAAATACTTCTTTCCGGGTTAAAAAGGAATTTTTTACCTCCACATCTGCACTGGAATGGATATCTTAGCATTGAATCTTCTTGCGGGACATAGGTTATGCTCTTACATTCAGAGCAAAGAAAGGCAGCTGAGACAACTCTTGGTCGAACTTCTGTGACTTTCCTGACTATTCCCTCAATTGCCAAAAACTTCGAAATATGGGCACTTCGTAAATTTCTGATCAAGATTTTTCTTGTAACAGGTAGAGAGTAAATTCTCGGTTTGCAGCCTTCGAGTGAGACGCCATAGATGTTGCTAACCCTTGTAAGTCCTTGTTCAGCATGATTCAAAACGATGTCAGGATTTTCTGCAAGTTCTTCTCCAAGTCTTCCCTCGTGAAAGACTGAGAGATCACGAATAAAGTTAACATAAATAGCTCTTTTATCTCCCCCTTCTTTTACTCGATAGGCAAGTTTGTTTATCTCCTCCTGATAATACTTTTCGAAGAATTCAGTCCAAATCTCGGGACTGCTAATCATCATGGTTCTTTTACAAAAAGCTTAAAAAATTTATGCCCTATTTTTTCCAGTGCTTCCGGAGAGAATTGTGAAAAGAATAATTGGGAACCTTCCAAAAAAAGTCACAATTGTAGTTTATTCCAGCAATGCAATGCTCGAGTTTATTAAAAAAATCGCTACGCTAAGCAATTCTATTGAATATGAGTTTGTTTCAGATGTTGAGAAAACGACTTCCCTGCCTGCGATCGGTTTCAAAAACACGCAAATTTTCTTTCACACAATTCCCAAGCATTTAGAGCTCGAAGCTTTTCTTAACACGATTAGGATGATCTCGGAAATTGAGAGACCAAAATCGCTCGATGTTGAAGTTATTACTTTTGTCTCCAACTTCTGTCCAAACTGCAGGAGTGTAGTTGAGGCATTAAACAGGGTTGCCTTGAAAATGGGCGCAAAACATCACATAATCGACATCTCGCTATATCCTGAGGTTGCGAAAAAAGCGAGTGTTGAGAGTGTTCCAACAATTTTTATCGGGAAAATGATATTCAGGGGGCCCATAGATGAACTGGACGCTGAAAGATGGATTAGGGCTGAAGTTGAGAAAGATTACTATGAATACATTGTTTATAAGCTCGAAAAAGGTGAAATCGACGACCTTAAATCTATTACAAGTGAAGTGGAGACAATTGCTGAGTTAATTGCCCATCGAAGCTTTTTGGTTCGACTTGGAGCAATGGCGCTGCTTGAGGAAATACATAAAAAAGAGGGTAAAATAAATAAGAGGGCAAAAGAGGAGATCATTAGACTTCTGGAACATGAGGATGAGAGAATTAGGGAGGATGCAGCAATGATGCTCGGAATTGTAGGAGAAAAGGAGGATATAAGCATCTTGGAATCTATGCTGAAGGATGCCAAGATTGCGGAATCAGCAAGGGAGGCAATTGAAAATATAAAGATGAGGTATGGAGGTTAAAATAGGTTCGATAAGGGCTACTTACGATTATAGAGGGGAAAAAGCAACCCTCTTATGTCCTCCGCACCCAATGATGGGTGGGAATAGATTTGATGCCAGACTTGAAAGAATTTCGGAGAAACTCGCAGCCATAGGAATTTCGAGTTTGAGATTCGATTATGTTGATTATAAAGGAGGTTTAAGAGAGATCAACGACGCAAAACGCTGCATAGAGTTTTTAAGGGAAAGACATACTCGAGTTGCAATTCTCGGCTATTCTTTTGGGAGCGTTGTTGCGTCAAACGTTGCAGATCTCTGCGAGTTAGCAATTTACATTTCCCCTTTACCCTCAATTGACTCCATAACCTTTGTAGATGTTAAGAAACCAAAGCTCTTCATAATTGCGAAAAGAGATGAATTCATACCACTTGCAAAAAGTTTTGAACTTTATTCGAGAGCCAGTAAACCGAAGGATTTTGTAGTTTTCGATACGGATCACTTTTACTCTGGTAAATTTGACGTTCTTGCAGAAAGAGTTTGCGATTTCATTTCGAGACTTCTTTAGAATTTTCAGCTTTGAAATGAGTAAAGTTAATAAATCCTTCTAATACTGCCTTTCATGGCTTGGGATTTATTAATGGCGCTGGTTATCCTATTCCTCGGGATTGTTTACGGTTATAAAAGACCGGGGAAGGAGGATAGAGTAGCAATTCTCAAGAAGGCAACGTTGATCGGTGTTATTCTGGGCGTGATATTGGGCTTAATTGTTGGAATCCTCGTTCCAAAAATTTCGGTGATTGTAGCAACAATTGGGGCAACGATAGCAATGGTAATAACTGTAGTAATCTTCGCGCTCTTTTTTATAGTCGGGACTTTTATAGGAGACTTTTTGGAGAGAAAGAAGTAATTTTTATTTTTTGACAATCTGAGAAAAAATTTTATACGGTAAAAAAACAAAACATGTTATGCTCGCTGTTAATCCAACTTTGGTTGTTAGAGAGAAACCTTACAGCAGGGAAGAATTGATGGAGGCGATTCGTCTTGCAATTGCAGCAGAACTCGATGCAATAAGTCTCTACGAGCAGATGGCCAAGTTTAGCCCAGATGAAAACTGCAAAAAGATATTTCTGGATGTTGCGAAGGAAGAGAAAACGCATGTTGGAGAGTTTACAGCTTTGCTGCTGAGTCTTGATTCTGAACAGGTTAATGAGCTCAAAGAGGGATTTAGAGAGGTTGGAGAGAAAACAGGAATCAAAACCGCGCTTGATGGAGGGGATCAAAATTATTTCGCTGTTTTGAGCAATGCTTTCATGAACGGAGTTGCGAAGTGTAGGAAATTGATGAATCTGCTGCCAAAAACAAAGGTTTCAGCTCAGTCCTACAGGGTTGATGTAATAGGGGGAGAAGGAGAGGTAAAAGTTGTCCACCAAGAATTTAGGGCAATACCATTAATAACGCAAAAGTTCGTTTTGGGACTAAGAGAGCTAACTGATGGTAGTTATGATCCAGCAATCGCTGTTAAAGCTGGGGAGATGTTTGTAAGAGCTGAAGAGAGGCAAATAATTAGCGGTTTTATGGCTGGAAAGAAGATGAGGCTTGGTAGCTGGGAAAAAAGCGAGGAATGTATTGATGAGCTTTTGAAGGCAATGCGAGAAGTTGCAAAATCCTCATCTGGACCTTTTGCAGTAATTCTTAGCCCTGAAAGGTTCTCAAAGCTACTGAAAGTTTATGAAAAAGGGGGAAAGATGGTAATTGAGGTTCTTAAGGAAATATTTACGGGAGGGATAATTGTAACACCAGAAGTTGAAGAAAAAGTCATTGTGTTCGCAAACACGTCAAGTGCATTGGACATCGTCATCGGCCAAGAAATCGAACTCAAAGAACTCGGTCCTGAAGGTGATGGAATTGCATTTATTGCAATGGAGGCGATTGACCTAAGACTAAAGAATCCAAACGCCGCTGTAATTCTCGAATGATGGAGCGAATTAACTTTGATGCGGAATTTATCCCTCTTATTTTGTCCGGAGCTAAAAAAACGACGATAAGAAGAGGAATTCGAAGCTATCCTGTGGGAAAAACAGTGGAGCTAACCGTGGATAGCAAGCCATTTGCATTTGCAAAAGTGAAAAAAGTCGTTGTGAAAAGGGCTTCAGAGCTCACTGATGATGATGCAAAAGCGGATGGATTTAATTGTAGAGATGAACTTCTTCAGGCGCTCAGAAAAATATATGGCGATATAGGTGATTCAGAATTCGTCACTATTGTGCACTTCGAGCTGCTGTAATTTCTTCGTAAATTTTTTTAATTCTCTTCTCTTCTTTTCCCCATGCTGATCGAGGTGCGATTCCATGGACGTGGGGGACAGGGAGTTGTAACAGCCGCAGACTTCTTGGCAATCGCAGGGTTCAAAGAAGGTTATTACACACTCTCATTTCCCACATTTGGTGCGGAGAAAAGGGGGACTCCTGTTGCATCATTTCTGAGAATTTCCGACGAGCCAATTGCTGTCAGGGATGAAGTTTATTATCCCGACTACGTCGTGGTTCTCGATCCGAGCGTTTTTGAGTCTGTAAACGTTGCTTCAGGATTAAAGAAAAACGGTATGCTCATCGCGAATTATCCAAAGGGTGTTGAAGATCTTAAAGCGATTGCAAAAACAGAAGCTAAGGTTGTGACAATAAATGCAACAAAGATAGCAATGAAAATCCTTGGGAGACCAATAACCAACACCACCATGGTAGGTGCATTTGCTGGGGCTACGAATCTTTTCAAACTTGAAACGCTGAAAGAGACAGTCGATGAAGTTTTCGAAGGATCTCTTGCCGAGAAGAACAAGGTTGCGATAGAGGAGGCTTACAAATACATGAGGGAGGTGTGCAGATGAAGCTAAACCTTGGCGCAATTTCTGAGCCTCTGCAGTCAGAAAACTTCAAAACTGGTGACTGGGGAACGGAATGGGCAGTTGTTGACAAAGAAAAGTGCACAGCATGCAAGGTTTGTGAACAATTCTGCCCAGACGGATGCATAGAAGTTAAGGAGATCAATGGCAAGAAGTTTGCAGTCGTTGACTACAATTACTGCAAGGGTTGCGGAGTTTGTGCTTCTGTTTGCAAGTTTGAGGCTATCAGAATGGAGCTAAAGGAGCTTTTTAAAATTGAAGTATGCTGAGGTGGAATAATGAAGAAAGTAGTTCGCGGTTTTTACTCGGTAGCGCACGCAGTAAAGCTCTGCAGACCGAATGTTATTTGCGCTTATCCAATAACCCCACAGACCGAGATTGTTGAGAATCTCGCGGAAATGTATGCAAATGGTGAGCTTGAGAACTGCAGATACATAACCGCAGAATCCGAGTTCGCAGCTGCAAGCATTCTTGTCGGCGCCTCTGCAGCGGGTGCGAGAACGTTCACAGCAACGTGTAGCCAGGGATTGATTTTGATGAGCGAAGTTCTTTACAACGCAGCTGGGATGAGATTACCAATCGTTATAGCAAACCCAAATCGCGCTCTCTCAGCGCCTTTAAGCATCTGGAACGACCTACAAGATAGCATGGCTCTTCGGGATGCGGGGATAATTCAGGTTTACGTTGAAAGTAACCAAGAAGCGCACGACATGGTTCCTCAGGCTTACAAGATTGCGGAAAACAAGAAAGTAATGCTACCCTTCATGCTCTGCCTCGACGGCTTTAAGCTCACCCATGCTTATGAACCAGTTGATCTACTCGATCAGGAACTTGTTGACGGCTTTTTACCACCATATAAACCAGAAGTCTATTTGACTACGAAAAAACCGGTTGCTTTCGGTTGCTATGCTCCGCCCCATATCTATATGGAGTTCAGGGTTGCGATGCAGAAGGCAATGGAGAGGGCCATGGGTGTTATGGAGAGAGTTTTCAAGGAGTGGGCTGAGGTTTCGAAGCGGGACTGGGGAAGTCATTTAGAAGTTCTCCATCCCGATGCAAGGAACTTCGTAATCGCAATGGGATCGCTCGTCGGGTTGCTGAGAAAAGTGGTCGAAGACTTAAGGAAAGAAGGGCTTAACGTTGGACTCGTAAAACTTCGCACATTTAGACCGTTTCCCGTTGAAGATCTAAGAAAGGTTTTTGCCAATGCAGAAAAAATAGTTGTTATAGATCGTTCCATCAGTTTTGGACATGAGGGCAATCTTTCGATTGAATTGAAATCCGCACTTTACGGTTTTTCAGCAGAAATAATACCGATGATCCTTGGACTCGGTGGTAGAGATATTCCAAAGGATTTTCTTGAGAAATTGATCAGAGACGCGATTCTCGGCAAGGAGAAGGGGGGGTTTAAGGGTTACAAGGAGTTCGAGGAGGTGATACCATGAGGTTCTTTGGTCGCGGCCATGGTGCGTGTCCGGGTTGCGGTTTGACGATCGCGGTAAGAAATGTGCTCGAAGCTCTTGAAGGAAAGTGCTTTGTAGTTAACCCAACGGGTTGCCTTGAGATAATAAGCTCGCAATATGGAAGGAATGCATGGGGTGTGCCATATATTCATTCTTTGTTCGACAACGCAGCTGCGGTTGCAAGCGGAGTTGTGGAGGCATTGAAAGCAATGCAAAGAGAAAAAGAAGGAAAAGTTATCGTTCTCGCTGGAGATGGCGCAACCGCGGATATCGGTTTAACTTTACATGGAATGTTTGACAGAAATCACGATGTGATCTACATTTGTCTTGACAACGAAGCTTATCAAAACACAGGCCATCAGCAGAGTGCACTTACACCACTTGGAGAGGCTACAACAACTACTCCTCCGGGCAAAGTTTTGTTTGGAAAAATAGGCAGAAAGAAGGACATGGTTGCCATCGCGTTAGCGCATGGCTCACCTTATGTTGCAACTTCAAGCGCGGTTTTGCCAGCAGATATCAGAAGGAAGGTTAAGAAGGCTGCGACGATTGAAGGGGCAAAGTACATTCAGATTCACTGCCCCTGCGTTACTGGCTGGGGAATCGATGGAAAAGACGTAATAAGAGTGGGGAATCTCGCAATAGAGACTGCATTGTATCCGATTGTTGAATTTGAAAACGGAAAACTCATTACGGTAAGGAAAGTCAAAGACAGGAAGCCAGTCGAAGAATACCTGAAGCTCCAGCGCAGGTTTAGGCATTTGTTCACGAATCCAAATGGTAAAAAGGTTATTGCAGAGATTCAGAAAATCGCAGACGAAAATGCGATGCGTTACGGAATCGATCTCAAGAAATAATTTTTATGCAGGAGCTCGAGCCAGTTAAAGGGTTCAATCCGCGAAGATTTCTGCTTGGGACATAATGAAAAAAGAAGATGGAAAGTTGAAGAGTGGATAAAGGATCAGAAAATCGATTTTGAACTCGACGATCTTTTTCAGGAGCTAATAGCGAGAGAAGCAAATGCGGTGAACTCGAAGATGGAGAGATTAAACAGATCTACTCGTAAAAAGAGGTCTTTTACTCGAGGGAGCTTTTAAAGTTAAATCCACTGTCAAAGTTTTCTGTAATAGGTGTCGGGCAGTTTACGAAGCAATTTATTTGGCTTCTCGCATCTGAGTTGTTAAACTGAGCACAATTTTTGACTTTTGTTTTTTACTCAACGAAAAAGAAGATTTTTATGATGTCTCCTCACGAGAGGATTGTGAAAGAGTTGGTGATGAAACATATTGCGATAAATGCCGCGAAGTATGGAAAACCCGATGAAAAGGCTGTGATTGGTAAGGTTATAGCCGAGAAACCAGAATTAAAACATCAAATCGGAGAATTGGTTCAGCTTGTGAGGGAGTGTATTAAAGAATTCGAGAGTCTCAGTGAAGACGAAAAAAATGAGCTTATTAGCCAGTTTTCTTTTGAGAGAAGAGAAGTAGAAAAAGAGCACACTCTTCCACCACTTCCCAAAGCCAAAAGAGGAGAAGTTATAATGAGATTCGCCCCAAATCCAAATGGCCCACCAACACTCGGCTCTGCAAGGGGTATAGTGATCAATGGCGAGTATTGTAAAATTTATAATGGTAAATATATAATCAGATTTGACGATACCGATCCAAAAACAAAAAGACCAATGATTGAAGCCTATGAATGGTATCTCGAAGACATCGAATGGCTTGGATATAAGCCAGATGAAGTGATATATGCTTCAAAAAGAATCCCCATTTACTACGATTATGCAAAAAAGCTAATTGAACTCGGCAAAGCTTATGCGTGCTTTTGCAAGCGCGAAGAATTTAAAAAGTTCCGCGATAATGGTGTTGCATGTCCTCATAGAGAAGGCGAAGTTGAAAAAAACCTCGAAACTTGGGAGAAGATGCTTGAAGGTCGTTACAATGAAGGAGATGTTGTGATTAGAATAAAAACAGATATGTCCCATAAGGATCCAGCTGTTCGCGATTGGGTTGCGTTTAGGATTATCTACACGCCTCATCCCCTTGTTGGTGATGCGCACTTTGTTTATCCAACACTCGACTTTGAATCGGCAATTGAAGATAATCTTTGCAAAACCACGCATATTTTGCGGGGGAAAGATCTCAGGGATTCAGAGCTTAGGCAGAGATACATTTACGACTATCTTGGCTGGGAATACCCAGTTACCATGCACTGGGGCAGAGTGAACATAGTTGAGTTTGGAAAACTCTCGACTTCTCTGATAAAGAGGGAGATTGGAGCGGGAAAGTTCAATGGATGGGATGATCCAAGATTACCAACAGTTAGAGCATTGAGAAGGCGCGGAATTGAAGCTGAGGCAATAAGAAAGTTCTTCATAACTCTTGGTTTGAGTGAAAGTGAAGTGAACGTTAGCATGAAAAACCTCTTTGCGGAGAATCGCAAACTCATAGATGCGAAGGCAAACAGGTTCTTCTTCGTTGCAAACCCAGTAGAGGTTGAAATTGAAGGCTTGCCAGAAGAGAAGCTCGTAGAAATTCCCAAGAATCCAAAAAGTGGTGAAAAGAGAATTTTGAAAGGTGAAAAATTTGTTTATGTTTCTGCAGAAGACTTTGAGAAATTAAGAGGGGAAGTCGTGAGATTGAAGGATTTCTGCAACATAATCCTCGACAAAAAAGCAAAATTTGTTGGTTATGAGCTCGCTGGAGCAAAGAAGGGTAGAAACATAATTCACTGGTTACCAAAGAGTTTTGCAATTAGTTGTAGAGTTCTTGGAGATCAAAATTGGGAAGGATTTGTTGAGAAGGACGTTGAGAGAGAAGTTGGAAAAGTTGTCCAGTTTGAAAGATTTGGATTTTGCAAAATCGAAAAAGCTGATAAAGAAGTTTTGGCAATTTACACACATGACTGATGTTTTTTCTTTTTCAGTTCTGAAACACTTTCCCGAGTTCTTAAAATGAGCTTACCTCTAAAACGAAAGATTAATATAACTCTCCATACTTGTAGCGGAAAAACAAAAAGGAGGGATAGAAATGGCAGAGAATTCGGTGTTTGTTGGGAACAAACCGGTTATGAATTACGTGCTTGCAGTATTGACGCAGTTCAACAGCGGTGCAGCAGAAGTTTCCATAAAGGCTCGCGGTAGAGCAATAAGCAGAGCTGTGGATGTGGCAGAGATCGTCAGAAAGCGCTTCTTGCCCGATGTAGATGTGAAGGATATAAAGATCTCAACCGAGCAGGTTAGTAGTGAGCAGGGGACTGCAAACGTCTCCGCAATTGAGATTACACTTTACAGAAAGTAAATTTTTATTTTATTTTAATGATTTTTGAAATTCTGGCTTTTGGGCATTCGAATATAACTGCAAAGCATAGGACTACTTTTGAGATCACAAAAGATCAGGAGATCTCGAAGAGGGCGGACTGCGTCATTGGAGTTAAAGCAAGCAAAAGCATTTCTGAAATTCCGGAAGAGGCAAAAAAGCTTATAAGAGCGGGAGCAAAGGTTGAAATTGAGATCTCTTTGCCAGACTATGGAATTAAGGATCATGCGGTTGGCTTCGGCGATCAAAGGCTTAGTTTTACCCATGCAAAGGACACTGTAATTAGAAAGAGCAAATTTGTTTGTGGAAGAACTTTGCTGATC